>CAYOWC010000071.1:0-11136 GCA_964407525.1 uncultured Desulfobacteraceae bacterium
ATGGTCAGTATCCGCCACCCTGTAGGGATCTGGTTTAGGAATAAAACAGCCAGAACTGCGGCAATAACCGGCTTGAGGGAAAAGAGATAACTCCCCATAAGCGGCGACAGCGGCAGCGCAGGTGAAGGCCATCAAAATGCCGGTGAGGCTCCGGCTATGGCCTCCGAGTTTTGCCAGGCAGCCGTCCGTGATGAGAAGGGCCACTCTCGTCATGGCGCTTATGCCGGTAATGATCTTTGATTTCCTTTTTTCATAAGAGCATAATAGGCCACCGGCACGATCACCAAGGTGAAGATGGTTGAGGCGAAGAGCCCGAAAATCAGGGCCCACGCAAGCCCCGAAAAAACGGGGTCCAGGGTGATAGGCCAGGCCCCAAGGGCCGTGGTAGCCGCGGTCAGCAGAATAGGTCGCAATCGGACGGCGCCGCTCTCTAAAATGCCCTCACGAAGGGTCTTTCCTTCCTGGACGGCGCCGTTTACGAATTCAATGAGGACCAGCGAATTTCGAATGACTATCCCCCCAAGGCAATCATACCGATCATGCTGGTGGCTGTAAAAAAGACCGGGTTGTCAAACCCCCCCACGGGATCCGCCAGGAACAGGTTGAGCAGCCAGAACCCCGGCATGATGCCGATGAGGGTCAACGGTACCGCAACCATGATCAGAAGGGGCATGAAAAAAGAGTTCATCTGAATCACCAGCAGTGTATAGATCCCCATGAGGGCGGCCATGTAGGCAATGCCCATATCACGAAAAGTGCGCAGGGTGATCTTCCATTCCCCTTCTCCGGCCCATTGGGTCCGCAGGCCTTCGGTAAGCGGTTTGTTCTCGATCTTTTTCTGCATGTCCAAAATGGCTTCCGCCGGGGCGCGACCGGCCATTTCCCCGAACACATAGACCACCCGTTCCAGGTTTTTATGATAAATGGGCTGTTCTTCCGCCACTTCCACGAAAGTACCCAATTCCCCTAAGGGAATCATTTTGCCCTCGTTACCCTTTACCGGAATCTGGGTGAGCGCCAGTATGCCGGATCGCTTCGGCCGGGGAAGGATGATTTTTACCGGGAGCGGCTGTCGTTCTCCATGCCTGTGAACGGTTGCCGGGTTTCCTCCGCTCAAGGCGGTTTTAAGCGTTTGGGTGATGGTGGCCGTACTGACCCCATGAAGGGCCGCCTTTTCTTTGTCAAGAACAAAATCAAACCGTTTGCGCGGGGTTTCCGTTGTGTCGTCGATATCCACTACACAGGGTTCCTCTTTCATGATCCCCTGCACGGTCTTAGCGCCTGAGATGAGATCTCCATAGGATTGATCCGGAGATCCGTAGATTTCCGCCACCACCGTCGCAATTACGGGCGGTCCGGGAGGCATCTCCACCAGTTTGATGTTGGCGTTATGAAGGGAAGCAATCTTCTCCAGATCCTTGCGCAACCGAAGGAGAACGGCATGGCTCTGCTGTTGCCTTTGCTGTTTGCCTGCCAGGTTTACGCGGATATCGGCTACGTGCCCTCCATGCCGCAGATAATAGTGCCGCACCATACCGTTGAAATCCATGGGAGACGCGGTTCCGGTATAGGAGATGAAATTGGTTACTTCGGAAACCTGGGCGATAGTGTTTTCAAAGTCCTGAACCACCCGGGAAGTCTGCTCCAGGGTCGTCCCTTCGGGCATATCGATGACGACCTGAAATTCATCCTTGTTGTCAAAGGGGAGCATTTTCATGGGTACGTATCGAAACAGCGCGAGCCCAATGGAAAGGACCAGAAGGACAAACACAACGAGGTACAACAGGAATTGCTTCAGGCCCGAATCGAGGATCGGCCCCACGAGTCTCCCATATCCCCGTTTGACCCATGGGGCGGTCACATCGGTTTCCACGGCAGCGGGGGTCTGTCCTGACTTTGGCGCCAGCCGTCGCAGCAGCAGATAACTGAGCCAGGGTACCACCGTGAGGGCGCACAGGGTTGAAAAGCTTACCGTGAGGGGCACATTGACGGCCATAGGGGCCATGTAAGGTCCCATCATGCCGGTGATGAAAAACAGGGGTACGAAAGAGACGATAATCGCCAGGGTGCTCATGATGACCGGCGGCAGGACCTCCTGGACGGCGAAGAGGGTGGCGGAAAGAGGGTTGTGACGTCCCATGCGAATGTGCCGTTGAATATTGTCCACATTGATGATGGGGTCGTCCACCACAAGGCCCAGAGAGAGGATTAAAGCGAACAGCGTTACGCGGTTGATGCTGAATCCGAAGGTGTAGTTGACAAAGAGGGCCAGGGAAAAGCTGAGGGGCACCGCCAGGGCCACCACCAGGGCCTCGCGCCACCCCAGTGTGAAGGCCAGAAGGCCCACCACCGTCAGGATGGCAAACACCAGGGACCCTAACAGGTCGTTTACCTTATCCTGTGCGGTCTGCCCGTAATTACGGGTGACCACCACCTCTACGCCATTCGGGATCACGGTCTTTTTCAGTCTCTCCACCGCTTCAAGAATCTCATTGGCCACCTGAACCGCGTTGGTTCCCCGCTTCTTGGCCAGTGCCAGGGTGACCGCCGACAGGCCATGGGTCTTTCTTTTTCCGTCCAATGACTGGGCGGCTGCATTGGAAAATCCAAAGCGCGTATACACAGAGGGCTCTTCCGGCCCGTCCGTCACCCGGGCGATATCCCGCAGGTACACGGGTCGCCCCTGGTGCATGGAGACCACCATGTCAGCGACTTCCCGTCCGGACCCCACGAAAGAGTCGCTGGTCACCGACAACGATCGATTGGTCCGATCGAAATGCCCCGCTGTTACCGCGGCATCGGTTCCCTTTAGGGCCTGCCAGACTTCCAGCATGGAAATTCCCAGACCTGACATCCGATCCGGGCTGAGCGCTACCCGCACTTCCCTTGAACGGCCGCCTACAATGGTGGTCCTGGAAATGTCAGGGACTTTGGCCAGGCGGCCCAGTACTTCTTCCCCCATGCGCCGCAGCTCATGATCATCATACCGATCCGAGTAAAGCGTCAGGTTCACGATGGGGACGTCGTCAATCTCCACCGGCCGGATCAGCCAGCTTTGAACCAGCGGAGGGGATTGGTCCATGTTCATGGAAATCTTGTTGTAGAGCTTCACCAGGGAGCGTTCCCGGTCCTCCCCCACGTAGAAACGAACGGTCACGATGGCCATATCGCGCCGGGAAACGGAGTACACATACTCGACGCCGTCAATCTGCCAGAGCAGCCGCTCCAGCGGGGTGGCCACCAGTTTTTCCACTTCCTCAGCCGAAGCGCCCGGGGCCTGAACATAGACATCGGCCAGGGGAACCACGATTTGTGGTTCCTCTTCCCGTGGGGTTATCAAGACCGCTGCGGCTCCCATGGCCATAGCAAAGATGATGAAGAGGACAGAGAGCTTTGAGGTGATGAACAGTTCCACAATGGCGGAAATCAGGCCAGGAGGGCGGGGCTCATTAGCGTTCATGGTTCCTCTCCCCTTACCGCAATTTCCTCTCCGCCGTTCAGGCCGGAAAGGATTTCGAGCCGTCCATCAGAGGATTTTCCGGTGGTTACATAGATCTCTGTCCAGTCATTTCCCATCCGGGCTGTGACCATCTCAAGCTGTCCCACCCTTCGAAGCGCCTTTTCTGGGATCCATACCACGGGAATTTTTCCCACAGACACCAGCAATCGTCCAAACATCCCGGGATACAGTCCTTTCTCTGCCGGCAGGTCCACCTTTACGAGAAAGGATCTGGTGGAGGGATCTGCGAAAGGCACCATTTCGGTTACGCGCCCTTTCACTGTTCTCTGCAGGGCATCGAGGTTTACACCCAGTTCTTCTCCCATTTTTACCCGATCGATCAGCCCTTCCGGGAGCAGCGCCTCTAATCGCAGGGCGCCGCGTGTCTGCAGGACCACCAATGCTTTTCCCGGAAAGGCCATGTCCCCCGGTTCGACTAGCCGTTTTGCTACTTCACCGTCAGCGTTTGATCTGATTTCCGTGTAATTCTGGACGATGCGTGCTTCCTCAACCCCTTTTTCCGCCTGCTTGATCCCTGATTCTGCCGCTTTCAGGCCGTCAAAAGACTGTTTTACATTGGCGCCGGCCTGTTGAAAAGCCGACTCTGCCTCTTCCAGTTGTTGACGGGTGGCTGCCTCCGCCTTGTAGTAGGTCTGCACCCGTTTGTGAGCAGCTTCGGCTTGAGTAAATGCCGCCTCCGCGACCTTTACGGCCTGAAGGGCCTGCTCCTTTCTGGCCCGGGCGGAAACAACCATCTGCTTTGCGCTGTCCAGGCGGGCCCTGAACTCCCTGTTGTCAAGAACTACCAGGCGGTCTCCTTCTTTCACGGTATCTCCCGGCCGCACCAGGACTTTAAGGATACGTCCCTGAACCTGTGACTCCACGCTGGTCTCCCTGCGCGGGCGAACGGTGCCTACAGCCTCGTAAAATTCGGTTGTCGTTTCCTTGACGGCTTTAACAATTTCTCCGGGCGAAACACTTTTCTTTTCTCGTTCGACTGTTCCAGGACCGATCTTATCGGGGACGAACATCCCGGCCATATAGAGCATCAGCAGAACCAGCGCACAGGTTCCTGC
The DNA here is from genome assembly GCA_964407525.1 of uncultured Desulfobacteraceae bacterium. Classification (GTDB taxonomy): domain Bacteria; phylum Desulfobacterota; class DSM-4660; order Desulfatiglandales; family Desulfatiglandaceae; genus DUZB01. The sequence goes on from CAYOWC010000071.1 coordinate 4,576, forward strand.
AAGGATGCCTAAGATACGCATCCCTTTTCCTTTTTTCCGATCAGTCATGGCGTTGCATTCTCCTTCCTGACCTCATGAATCACTCGCCTTTGACGAAGTGTTCTTTCCGGGGAATATCCATCTGCACTCCTGCCGTTTCAGCCTTTCCATAGTTCGTCCAATAGCCCATGGCGCGCCCGATGGCGGCTGCTGCCTTTTCCCGGTCGTAGAACGCCGTGGTTGCTCTCAGGCGTGTTCTGTTTCGTGCTAATTCCGCCTCAAGGTACCGGGTAATGGTGGCTGAGCCCCCTTCATACTCTTTCTCGACCAATCTCAGGGATTCCTCGCTCAAATCCACGCTTGCCTTGCTTACATCCCAGCGTGCGTTTGCTTCCTGATATTTAAGGTACGCGCCTTTCAGTTGTAACTGGACTGCAAGGGCTGCCTTTCTATCAGCGCCTAACATTTCTTTGAGCACTGCGTGGGCCTTGTCCACATGGGATTTCGTCCCAAACCCGGTGAAAACATCCCAGTTGAGAATGATACCGGCTGTCCAGTTCTTTCGATCCCAGTCAAAGCTGAAATTCGGGTCATCGAAATAAGTCTTGGCCTGGGCATCCAGCCGGGGCAGGTATTCCGATCTTGCCACATCCAGGTTCATTCGCGACTGGACAACCTTAAGGCGGGAACTTTGAAGTTCGGGACGTCTGGCAAGGGCCGTTACCAATGCTTTTTCGTAGAGATCGGGCACCTCGATGGGCACCTGGTCATTGCCTGCAAGTTGGATGGAGGTATCCGGGTCAAATCCCAGGAGGTTGGCCAGGGATGCAATGGCGAGACTGTGGTTGTTCCGTGCACGGATCATATTCTCTTCGGATTGGGCCAGCGCAACCTTCAGGGAAAGCACGTCTGATTTGAGGGTGCCCCCCGCCTCATATCGAACGGTAACCATTTCCAGTTCTTTTCGCACGGTTTTCACCGAGTTTCCGCTGATTTCCACATATTTTTCAGCGGCAAGGGATGAATAATAGGCATGAATGACCGAGGTTACCAGACCGTTTTTAATGGTGTTCCGACCCATCTGGCTGATTTGCAGCCCTGTTTCCGCCATACGCCTTCGCAGGTAATCCCGACCGCCGTTAAAGAGATTCAGGTTCGCATGAATTCCCACCTCGAAATTTTGAAACCAGCCAGGATTGTTGAAATCCGTGCCGGGGGGGAGTCGGCGTTGGTCGATCGTCTTGAAAAGATACGCCGAAGGGGCGTTTCCCTGGAGGTATTCCCCGTAGATGCCGATCACCGGCCAGAAAACGCTCATGGCTTCGTCCAGCATGGCTTCAGACTGTTGGATACGGGCGACGGCCATATCCATATCCGGATTGTTCTGCAGGGCAAGCTTGATTACATTTTCAAGGGATAGCTTCCCTGAGATCTCTAAAGCTTCTCCCTGTGGGTTTGATGCGGCTGGTTGATTGGGGGGTGCATTTCTTACGGGCTCTTTCTGTTTCCCATATTCCGTCTTGACGGCTGCATAATCGTAGCGTTTAGAGTGCCTGCATGACAGACAGAACAACAGAAAAAAAATCAGTAGAAGATTGAAGAAACAAACTCGTATGAAGGTGCAGATATTTCTATTTTTCATCATGTAGGGCTCCATGAACCATGAAAGATCTGTGAGGGACAGGGGCTAAATGGTCAATCTGAAGGAGCCAGAGTGTATGATCTAAGCCTGGTGACAAGGGGTTCCCCTTTTTTTAAATTGAGTTTCCTCCTGATGTTTTTTCTGTGCCACAGGATTGTCTCCTTGCCAAGCCCCAGAATGTCCACGATCTCTCTTGTTTTCTTTTTCTTATGCAGGAGGATTGCGACCCTGAGTTCACCCCGGGTCAAATAAAGCCTTTCCGAGGCAGGCTCGAAAACGGTTACAGGGGAAGATGCGGTGTTGTCCGAAGCAGAAGAACCTTTCTGTTCATCTTGACTTGAATGGCGTTGAAGGGCAATGTCGATGGCTGCACGGATCTGGGCCTCGTGATAAGGTTTTACAATGTAGCCTGCGGAAGGTACGCTTTTCGCCCGTTGAAGAAATTTCTTTTCCGTGTGCCCGGTGACAAATACCACCGGGATAGGGAGTTCTTCCGTAATTTTCCGAGCGGCTTCAATGCCATCCAGTTTTCCGGACATCTTTATATCCATCAATACCAGGTCCGGTTTCAGCTTTCTTGCCATTGCAACGGCTTCAAGCCCTGAAAAGGCCGTTCCTGCTACTTCGTAGCCGGCGGAACCGAGAATCTCTTCAAGCTCTATGACGAAAATCACATCGTCTTCAGCGATCAAGATCTTTGGCACGAATCCCTCTGATTATGTATTACTTGAAAGATGCAATTAGCGGTTAGTGGTTACTTAGCCGCACAAAATCATTGACTTACGATGCAATAGCTTAGCATCAAAAAGTGAGAACCCCAACATGGAAAGAAGTCGTTCAAATGCTTGATATCTTTAAGCTAACGGCTGATAGCTAAAAGCTGTTTGCAGGTTAGGTATTAATCCCCAATTGTTCGATCATTCCATCGGCAAACTTAAACAGATAGTTCTTCTGCTGAGATGTACAATATGCGGGGCAATCGCAGCGAATACTCATTAAGGTGCGAATGAACAGCTCCAATTTGATCCAGTCGGAACCGAGTTCAATGGCGAAAACATGCGGCTGGCAGTCCTTGTGGCGAAATTGGACATCGCTGAGGATGTCTTCGGGAATCTTTATCCAATAAATCTGATCCAGGCTTGAATGGGTGGCATGTTTTTTAAGAAATTTGGTGATTTTCTCCATGTCCGGCTTGGAGATTTCGTCTATCAGATAAGCTCTCATATGGGGGCCTCATCGGCTGCGTCTATTTTTTTCCCTTTCAGGAAAGCATCTACAACAGAGTACAGCCAGAGGGCGGCGAATAGGCCGAGGATCACCCAGAGCATGGTCGGATCTTCCGCTCTGATTCTTGCCATAATTTGGTCGGGATCCGTTGTTTCCAGGTTGCCGGGTTTAAGAATCGCTTTGACCAACAGGACCATTTTGATGATCCCGATGATAAACAGCAGAAATACGCCTCCGAGAAGAAGGAGCCCTTTTTTCAACTCCTTGTTGAGAATCTGACCAAGCCCGGGTATGACGAAGGCGGAGCTCAGAGGCGATGCAATTGCTTTTTTCATGGTAAAAAAATCCAATTAGCCGTAAGATGCGTCGTTATGGTCGTTTAATATGATAATGAAATACAGGCGACATGTATACCTAAACCGGGGCCGATTGTCAATTGCTGTGAGAGGAGTCTTTTTATAATGGGTGGAATGGAAAGAGATGTTCATGTGAATATTCCATATGGAATGCTCCATGAATCATTTTTGAACACATTTATATCAAACAACTTGAATCCGGAGATAGGTTTTGACTCTGAGGCCTTGGACAGGTTCTCTCCGGATGCGATGGTTGCTGTTGCAGGAAGAATCAGGGAAGCCGGTTTGGTAACCTCGATTCACTCCCCTTTTATGGACCTTTCACCTGGGTCCACTGATTCTGAAATCCGTGCAATAACACGAAAGCGGCTGAACCAGGTGGTTCGCCTTATTCCTCTTTTCAGGCCGAAAACCGTGGTCTGCCATACGGGATATGACCACAGAAGATACTGGCATATGAAGGAAGCATGGGTAGAGAGAAGTCTTGAAACCTGGATTTGGTTTGCAGAGGCAATGCATAATGAGGGTGCTTTATTGATGTTGGAAAATGTTTACGAACAGGGCCCGGAGGATATCCTACCCTTCTTTGAACAGCTTCCACAGGATCAGGTTGGGCTTTGTCTGGATACCGGCCACCAGAATGTTTTCAGTGAAACCGCTATGGATATATGGGTCAAATCCCTTGGCCCCTACCTCAAACAGCTGCATCTCCATGATAATTGTGGGGAACAGGATGAGCACCTGGCGCTCGGAAAAGGGCGGATTGATTTCGTATCGCTTTTCGATCAGCTTACATCCGAAGACATACGCCCTGTCGTTGTTACTTTAGAGCCTCATCGGGAAGATGAGCTCAGGCCGAGTCTGGAATATCTAAAAAAAATATGGCCCTGGTGAGCAAGCGAGGAGGAAACCATGATGACCCCTGTGATGGAGCACCCATTTTCCAAGTCCACAACTACCACGGAAAAATGCAAGCGCCTCCTGGAGGCTGTACAAGCCGATGACAGGGTTGGCATCGTGATAAATGCCGATCCTGACGCTATCTCCAGCGCCTGGGCTCTCAAGCGGTTTTTCTGGAGGAAGGCAAGGAGCGTTAAACTCTTTCACATTAATCCCATTGAAAGAGCGGATAATCTGGCTATGGTCGGATTGTTGAAGATCGATTTGAAACTCATTCGCTCTTTGAAGAGAAAGAATATTACAAAATGGGCCATTGTGGATTCCCAGCCACAACACCACGAACTTTTCAGAGATAACAACTTTGATATCATCATCGATCATCATCCTGTACAGGCCACATCTAAAGCTTTTTTTGTGGATATCAGAGAAGAGTACGGTGCCAATGCAACCATCCTGACGGAATACCTGCAAAACTGCAAGATCAAGCCATCGGCAAAACTTGCAACGGCACTTTTTTACGGGATAAAGACCGATACGGCCAATTTTGTCAGAGAAGCTATACAGAATGATATCAATGCTTTCAGGTACCTGTACCGGTTTGCAAATATCAATACGATAAAAAAAATCGAATCATCGGAGATTACAAGAGAAACATTGAGCAATTATGTCGTTGCCATGAGCCGAATGAAATTAATTGGGGATATGGCTTTGATCAATATGGAAGAGGTTGTAAATCCTGACATTCTGGTTATCATTGCCGATTTTTTCATGAAGCTGGCAGAAGCCGAGTGGAGCGTTGTTACCGGCATCTGGCAAAAAAAGCTGATTGTCATCGTGAGAAATGCGGGTTTCAGGGGCAATGCAGGGAAAATGGTCGAAAAGATCTTTGGGTCCTGGGGCGGTTCTGCCGGGGGGCATAAGACTGCCGCGCGAGCTGAAATACCCATGATAAATATCGGCGAGATTGCGCCTGAAAAGGATCCACTGGCCCGGGCCATCCTGAAAGACTTGAAACAGCATCTGGCCAAAAAAAGAACCCGGGGAAAAAAGAGTAAGAGACAATGACTTCGTATAATTTTAAAGGAAGGACCATTGATAGCAAGCTGATTGAGGATGTGAAAACCCTCGTAGCCCAGGAAAACAGTGAAGCCCTCGGGAACCTGATTGACCAGATGAGGGCTGCAGACCTGGCGGATCTGATCATGTATCTGGATTCCAGAGAGCGGCTTTTCATCATCCGGATGATGGAGCCTGAAGTGGCTGGTGAAGTTCTCGTTGAGCTGGAGCCACCCGTGCAGGTCCGCATTTTGAAAGACCTGGATAACCAGTCTCTGTCACAAATTGTAGAAGAACTTGACTCGGACGATGCTGCGGATTTGGTTGGGGACCTGCCGGCCGCGCGGGCCAGAGAAGTCATTGAAGCGGTGGACGATCAGGTATCGGAAGAGCTTGAAAAACTACTGCCTTATGAAGAAGATACCGCCGGCGGCATCATGGCGCTTGAATTCCTTTCTGTGAAAGCGGACGTGACCGTAATGGATGCGATCGAATCTATTCGGGAAAAGGGCAAAGAGATTGAAAATCTTTACTACATCTGGGTTACGGATGATTATGGCAGGCTTGTGGGCGTTATATCTCTGAAGGATCTGGTGCTCAGGACACCGGAAACGCAAATTTGCGAGGTCATGAATCCGGAGGTTATTTCCGTCAATGTGAAGACAGACCAGGAGGAAGTGGCCAGATTGGTGATGCGTTACGATCTGGTGAACATCCCGGTCGTGGATGAGAATAATCGCCTCGTGGGGCGTATTACCCATGATGACATTATGGACGTTATTGAAGAGGAAGCGGACGAAGATATCTCCCTGATGGCAGGTGTCATCGATCAGGAAATTACGGAAGAATCGGCCATGAGGATATCCCGGGCCAGGCTGCCCTGGCTGGTGGCCGCTCTTTTTGGAGGGCTTCTTGCGGCAGTGGTGATCAACCGGTTTGAGGTTTCCCTGCGGCAGATGATTGCCCTCTCTTTCTTTTTCCCCGTAATCATGGCTATGGGGGGCAACACGGGAACCCAGGCGGCTACCCTAGTTGTCAGGGGGCTTGCAACCGGAGATATTACCTTTGTGAATATTGGTAAAAGACTGTGGATGGAGCTAAGGGTCGCGTTGTTGAACGGTTTGATATGCGGGTTGATCCTCGGGGTTGTTGTGGGTTTCTGGTTAGGCGATTTTCGATTGGGATCTATGATCGCATTAGCGCTCGTATTTATTATTCTGATTTCGGGGATAATCGGTTCCGCAGTGCCTTTGATACTTCACAGGATGAATGTGGACCCAGCCCTTGCTGCGGGGCCTTTCGTGACCACTTCCAACGATATCATCGGTTTGCTGATCTATCTTGTTATCGTTACGGCTTTTCTTAGGCCTGTATGAAAAGTGCAGTAGGCAGTAGGCAGTA
>CAYOWC010000071.1:11236-13526 GCA_964407525.1 uncultured Desulfobacteraceae bacterium
GCAGTAGGCAGTAGGCAGTAAGTAGTAGGTAGTAGGCAGTCCCGCAGCACCGGGGTATTCTCAAAAGCTTTGCATGCACTTCATTCGGGTTTAAAGGTTCCCCGCTTTCGCTTCGCTTCAGACGGGATCTTCGACAGGTTTGGAGTGCTGATTTCCACCCCTGTGTGAGTGGCATTCTGCCACGACCGGATCTCATATGAAAAGCGAATGTCCAGCTAAGCGAAGACTCCGATGTCGAAGGAAGGTGTTCTTCCGATCCTTATAACCCTGAAAAAGTCAGAGTGGACATCCACACTTCGATATCCTGCGGTTCTCTTTTTCCGGTTACATGGTCCTGAGTGAAAATACTTAAGTTTCTTCCTCGATCAGCTCCCGCTTTGAAGCGGGAAGGTGGCGCTCATATGATACTCTGTCGCTTGCTGATGGAATCCCGATGGTGGAGATTTCTTACTTACTGCTTACTGCTTACTGCTTACTGCCTACTGTTTACCGCCTACTGAAGTTTTCATGCGTTCCACCCGCGCAGCGGGTTAGGGTCTTTCGTGGAAGAACTGAAAAACGCTCTCCGCCAGAGCCCGACTGAAACCAGATACTTGCTCTATCTCATCAAGTGAAGCATTGGCAAGGTCATTTATGCTTTTGAAATGTTGTAGTAAAACCTTCTTTCTTGTCTTTCCGATTCCGGGAATCCCATCCAGTTCAGAGGTCGTCAGATTATTCTTTCTCAGCCCGCGATGGTATCCGATGGCCCGCCTGTGCACCTCATCCCTTATGCGCATCATCAGGAATAGAACCGGGTGATCCGCCCGCAGGTTCAAGGGATTCTTTCTGCCGGAAATATATATCTTATCGCATGTTTCCTTTCGGTTTTCATCGGGTTTGGCTATGGCAATGACATCAGGGATATGGGGGGGAAAGCCTCCGCCGGATGAAATACTGATCTGTTTTTCCATTCCGTGTTTTACTGAAGCAAGATGACCCCTGCCTCCATCTACCAGGAAAATATCCGGCAGATTTCCCTGCTTCACCCTTCTTGTGATCAATTCAGTCATCATTCCGTAGTCATCGATTCCTTCCACTGTTTTTATCCTGAAATTGCGGTAGCCTTTCCGGTTGGGCTCTCCTCCGGCAAAAGAGACCGTAGCACCGACTGAGTAGGCTCCCTGAAAATTTGAGATATCAAGCCCTTCGATGAATTCAGGGGTGTTCTTCAGGCCGAGCGCCGATTTGACCAGGATCATGAGGTCTTGTTTTTTAGACTCAAGGCGTCTCGTCAACGTCTTTTCTGCATTCGTCATGGCGATTTCCAGCAACCTCGCCTTGCTCCCCCTCTGCGGTTTGTGTATGACGACTTTCCTTCCCGCCATGTGAGAAAGCCATGCGGCAATGGAGTACTGATCCCGGATGCTTTCGGAAATCAGGATGGTGGGAGGGAGAAGAGCTTTTCCGGGATAATATTGTTTTAGAAAGGCCTCCAGGACTTCAGAGGTCTTCCCGCTGTCCTCAAATAGAAAGCCCCTGTTTTCCAGCAATCTTCCCCCGCGGACAAAAAGTACCACAAGCTGGTGAAACAGGTCCTTCCGGGCTACTGCGATAATATCCTGGTTTTCCATTCTCTGGGAAACAACATGTTGTTTTTCTACGGTTCTTTCTATATTTCTGATCTGATCCCGTATCCTTGCAGCATTTTCAAAGTCAAGCTGGGAGGCAAAATGTCCCATTTCATCCTGCAGATTTCGAAGCAGCTCCCGGTCCCGTCCTTCCAGCAGGAGTTTAACCTGGGTTACTATTTTTTGGTATTCCTGTACGGGGATGTCATTGGCGCAGGGACCAAGGCATCGGTCCATCTGGAAATTGAGACAAGGTCTCGTTCGCACCTTGAATTTTCGGTTGCTGCATTTTCGAAGTTTAAAAATTCGGTCGATGAGTCTGTGGGTGCTCCGTACAGCGTTGGCAGACGAAAAGGGGCCGAAATACAGGGCACCGTCCTTCTTGATTTTTCTTACGATGTGAAGACGGGGATAGGGCTCTTTCAGATCTAATTTCAGACAGGGATACTGTTTATCATCCCGCAGGATAATGTTGTATCGAGGCATATATTTCTTGATCAGATTTCTTTCCAGGATAAAGGCTTCCTGCTCGGTGGAAGTCAGGATGTAATCGAGATGGCGTACTTTTTCCATCATGATGGCCGTTTTATGCCACATGTCGGTTTTTGCTCTGAAATAGGAAAGAACCCGCTTTTTGAGGTTCTTTGCCTTTCCCACGTAAATGACCTTGCCGTCAGAGC
>CAYOWC010000071.1:13626-18728 GCA_964407525.1 uncultured Desulfobacteraceae bacterium
GGGGCTTGCATATGCGGAGAGTAAATGATACATAAGGCTCAAGTCAAGGCCATTAGATTTTGAAAACCAAAGGCAGGTTTATGCATGACAATGCGAAATTTCGTAATGGTCCTCACGGGGACCTTTCTGATCGTTCTGAATGCCTGCGCTCCGTCGAGGAGGGCGATGCCCCCCATGTTGGCTGAAATAGATGGTGTTTCGGAGAAATTTCATCCAGGCCAGATTATTGATCTCAAGGCGGGCAAAGCTTTATCCTTTGATGGCCTCATGGATCAATTAAAGTCCGTGGAGCTTGTTTTTGTTGGTGAAAACCATGATAATCCCGAACATCATCTTATCCAGGTTCAGGTCCTGCAAGGTCTCATGGCCCGGTACAATGTTCTGACAGTGGCCATGGAATTTTTCCCGAGGCCGAGTCAGGGAATCGTGGATAAATATATGGAAGGCGGGATCGATGAACCCGGTTTCCTCAAAGAGATTGAATGGAAGAAAACTTGGGGATTCCCCTATCATTTTTATCGGCCATTGATTGTTCAAGTTCGGGAAAAGAATGGAGCCCTTTTGGCCATAAATGCCCCCCGGGAGGTTGTCCGAAAGGTCGCACGATCCGGTCTTGCCGGCTTGAGTGATGAGGAGCGCAGCCAGGTGGCGCGGGATTTGGATCTAGACAATAAAGAACACAAAACCTATATGAAGAAGATTTTCGGTGGTCATTCCCACCATGGGCTCAAACATTTTGACTCTTTTTATGAGGCGCAATGCGTTTGGGATGAAACCATGGCGGAAACCATAGCGGATTACCTGGAAAATAATCCGGGACCCATGGTTGTGTTCACCGGCAACGGACATATCGTGAACAAATTCGGGATTCCTGATCGGGTCAAGAGGCGCATGGCTATCCCGATGGCGACAATAGCGGTATATCCGCTTAGAGAGCAGTTGCATATTGACCGGGAAATGGCCGACTATCTATGGTTGACGGGATACTGCTCTTCAAGAAAGCACCCTTTTTCCAGGAAATCCAGACCTCGATAAATAGAGGATGGATTTTTTAAAAAAAATCCTGTATCACCTAAAAGCTGCAATTAGCTTTTAGCTATTAGCCGTTAGCTTAAAGATATCAAGCATTTGAACAACTTCTTTCCGTGTTGGGGTCTCACTTTTTGATGCTAAGCTATTGCGTCGTAAGCCACTGATTTTGTCCGGCTAAGTAACCACTAACGGCTAATTGCATTTTTTTTAAATATCAGGTACCGCATCTATTTTTTCAGATGTCAGAGTCAAACAGAGCCTTCCGGCTTAAAATGGGGATCAGATCGAGAAAGAAACTCCTAAAGAAGGTCTCGCGCAGAGACGCAAAGACGCAGAGAACGACAGGTTTCGGGTTTCACACGAGCGCCGCTGTCGGCTGAAAAAAAGCCAGTCAGATCGAAGAAAGAAACTTAGGCATTCCCCTTGAGCATGACACGAAGGGAACGGCAGCGATCCGAACCATTGAAGCTTGAACCATTGAACCCTTGAACCTTTAAACCCATGTAGTTCCATGTGAGGCAAGATCGCATGCATCATGACCGTTCGTTTCATTACTGCCCTGTTTGTGGTGAAAAGGCTGAAAAAACAAACATGAAAGAGGGGGAGCCTTCCCGTCTGGTCTGTACGGGTTGCAGTTATGTGCAATACCTGGATCCGAAGGTTGTTGCCTGCACTATTTGTGAACTGAATGGAAAGATTGTCCTTCTCAAGAGAGCCAACAACCCGCAGAAAGGGATGTGGGTGATGCCGGGAGGGTATGTGGATCGCGGAGAAGAGGTGCCGGTTGCTGCAATCCGAGAAACCCGTGAAGAGTGTGGAATAGAAATTATCCCTAACGAAATACTGGGTGTTTATTCCTATACGGGGTATGTTGAAGTGGTTATCGTATATCTGGCTGAGCACCTATCCGGGAACCTGGTTCCGAAAGATGAAACGCTGGAGGCGTGTCTCTTCGCGGAAGGGGAGGTTCCCTGGAAAGAATTGGCTTTTCAAAGTACAACCGATGCCCTGAAAGATTATTACAGAATGAAGAAATCTCATGAACAAAAAGGTATTGGCGGCTATTAGTTAGCTATTAGAGTTAAAGCTTTTTATTAGGGGAGAGAAAAAATAATGAAGATAAATCCGGAAAGAATTGATGATTTGACCCCCGAAAAAAAACGTTCCATTATGGAAAGGTCCATGGAAGATATTTCCTCCGTCTTTGAGGATGTGAGAAATATTGTCAATGATATCAAGGCTCGTGGAAACGCTGTGGCTCTGGAGCATTATCGGAAGCATAAGGAAGATATTACCGAGGTGGATTTTGAGGTTTCGAAAGAAGAGATCAAAGATGCGTACAGCCGGATTGATCCCGAAGTGGTGAAATGCCTTAAAATAGCGGCAGGAAACATCAAGAAATTTCACACGGCACAGCTTGAAAGGGACATGTGGTCCATTGAAATTTCAAAAGGCATTCTTGCAGGGCGTATTACGAGGCCAATTGATATTGTAGGGTGCTATATCCCGGGAGGAACGGCTATTTATCCCAGTTCAATCCTCATGACGGTTCTCCCTGCCAAGGTGGCCGGCGTTGAAGAAATTGTTGCCGTTACACCTCCTGGTAAGGGAATGACCGCCAATGATGCAACACTGGTAGCGGCCGACATTGCCGGGTGCGACAGAATTTTCAAGGTTGGGGGGCCATGGGGAGTGGCCGGTCTGGCTTATGGGACGGAGACCATGCCAAGGGTGGACAAGATCGTGGGCCCTGGAAACAAATATGTCACAGCCGCTAAAATGTTGGTTTACGGCCAGGTAGACATCGACTCCCCCGCCGGACCGAGCGAGGCGCTCATTCTGGCGGATGATTCAGGCGACCCTGAACTGATTGCGGTGGATTTTCTTTCTCAGGTAGAACACGATCCCGACTCCGCGGCGGTTCTGGTGACGACATCGGAATCCCTTGCTTCGGCCGTTTCTGAAATCATAGCAAGAGAATACGAAGACCTTCCTCGAAAAGAGATTTTCGAGTCTTCCCTTTCGAAGCATTCCTGCATCCTTATTGCGAATGATATGGACCAGGCTATTGATTTTACAAATGAATACGCAACGGAGCATCTTCAGATCATGACCCATGATCCGTTCATCACCCTGAACAGGATCAAACATGCAGGTTCCATTTTCATGGGACCGTACGCCCCTGTCCCGGTAGGGGATTATGCGTCGGGTACCAACCACGTTTTGCCCACGGGCCAGTGCGCAAGAATGTTTTCAGGATTATCCGTGGACGACTTTATTAAAAAACCCACATTTCAGTATCTCAGCAAAGAAGGGCTCGAAAGCCTCAAAGATACGGTAATAACCCTGGCGGAAGCAGAAGGCCTTCCCATTCACGCCAGGGCTATAAAGGCAAGGTTTAAATAAACAGGGTTCAAAAAACAAACCTAAAGGAGGGGTAGAAAATGGCGGATATCAAAGGGTACAATATGCCTGACGATCTTTATTATCATGAAGAGCACAGCTGGGCACGTGTGGATGGATCGAAGGTTACCGTAGGCATGACCGATATGTTTCAAAAGGAAGCGGGGGATGTGGTTTTTGTTGATCTTCCGGATGAGGAAGATGATGTAAGTCAGGGAGAAGTATGCGGAAAAATACAGTCAAGAAAATGGATCGGGAAGCTGGTGGCGCCTGTTTCCGGTGAGATTCTTGAGATCAATGAAGAGCTGGAAGAGGATACCAGCCTTATCAATACTGATCCATATGGGGAAGGGTGGATCCTGAAAATTGAAGTGGAAGACGAAGATGACCTTGCAGGGGAGCTTGAGAAGCTGATCCAGGGAGACGCCGTGGTGGGTTTCGTGGAAAAAGAGATAGAAAAGACCGAGGCGGAAAAGGCGAAGGCCTAAAGGAAAGAGGTAACGGTATGCCTGAGGCCTGGCGTCTGTTCAAGAATCTCACACGATCTGTTTCCACCGCGGAAGGACTCGCGGTGGATGACTCCCTTCCCCTGTCTGTGGAACAGCATCATTCTCCGCCGATTCTCCACCTCTACACTTTTATCCCCTCGGTAATTGTAGGGAGATACCAGGATATCCGGTCCGCCCTGAAAATCGACCGATGCGAGGAAAGAGGAATCGAATACAATAGGAGAAGCACGGGGGGAGGAACGGTGATTATGGGGCCTGAAATTGTGGCCCTGGGCTTAGGCATTAACGTCAATTATCCCGGTCTGAAAGCAGGCGTTGGGGGTATCTTTGAAAGCCTGAGCGAGGTTTTGATTCGCGCTCTTGGGAACCTTGGTGTGCAGGCAGGGTTTCAGCCGAAAAACGACCTGGAAGTACACGGCCGGAAAATTGCGGGCTTGTCCGCCGCTTCCGAAGCTGGAAACAGCCTTCTTTTCCATACGAGCCTTTTGGTTGATTTTGATGTTCCTCTGATGACCGATATCATGAATACACCTATCATCAAGCTGCAGGACAAGGGGTATAACTGTTTCAGCCAACGCATGACAACCGTGAGGGAAGAGTTGGGTCGTCATGTTTCCGTGGGGGAGATGGTGGGGGCTATTCAGAAGGCCTTTGAAGAGGAATTTAAGATCCAATTCAAGGAAGAGGAGCCGGATGAATGGGAGCAGCAGACCATTGACCGGCTTATCGAGGAACGCTACACAAAAGAGGAATGGATCTTTTCCAACAGGCATCCCAGGGCGAGAATGGGGGTAGGGCGCTTGAAGACACGTGGAGGATTACTAGAAATCTACCTGTCGCTCTCCGGCGCCTCTATCGAAAGCATTCTGATAACCGGCGATTTTTTCTCCACTACGGAGGATGTCCACAAAATTGAAAATGCCCTCAAATGGACCTCGTCTCACAAGGAAAACATTGAACGAAACCTGTCCGAAGTCTGGCGGGAGAATATGATTTACGGGGTGGATATTTCCACCCTGACCGAGGCCATCTTGCTGGCCAAGAAAAACCAGGTACGGCTGTAACAGAAAAAAGGCCAGGCAGATCGAGACAGAAACTTGCACAACTATTTACCGCCCGCTTGTCCCGTCGCCGGGGCTTGTCCCGCTGGCGGGGCTT
>CAYOWC010000072.1:0-6576 GCA_964407525.1 uncultured Desulfobacteraceae bacterium
AATCATAATCATACTCCTTTTAACCTATTCCAGGGCTCTTCGATTATGATTACGAGTAAGATTATGAGTAAGAAAACAACTCTAATGGCCGACGTTAGGACCAAGCCGTGCACATTGAACCGCTGCACCCGGAATTGTATTTAATTAAAAACAGCTTGACAATCGGAGTGTATATGTAATTAAATGATTAATCAAGTTTTTAATTAAAATCGTTTCTCGAGAAAAAATGGCCAGACAAAAAAAAGGAAAAACTTCAGACCAGAACGGTGAGCACAGCCAGAAGGCCTATAAAGGCATCCGGCGGTTACTCTATTTCAACGAACTTATTCCCGGGCAAAAAATCTCTTGCCGTGAGGTTGCAGGCAAACTGGAAATGAGTTTGACACCGGTTATTCAGGCTCTGAAACTTATGGAAATTCAAGGCTTTGTACGTCATGAACCCAACAGGGGCTTTTTTCTTACTCCCTTCAGCATGGAGGAAGTGAAAGAGATTTATGAGCTTCGACAGCTCATTGAACCCTCGTTGCTCCCTGCGGCAATTTCGCGCCTTGATGACTCGGGAATAAAGAATTTGAAAAAGGCTCTGGATGCGCATATTTCGGCTCGCCAGGAGTCATTTATGCAGGATCGCCTACTCAAAAATGTTGAATTTCATTTGTCTCTGGCGTCTCTTTCCGGGTGGGCCACGCATATAAGAATTCTGAAACAGATGTATAACCTGCTGTTCCTGAAATACGGAGGAAATTATCTCCCGGTGGCCTTTACGAGGTCAGTAAATGATCATCATCAGGAGATTTACGATGCAGTCTGCGCTAGGAATGTGGTGCTGGCGCAGGAGATTCTTACTACTCATATTGTGGATGTGAAGGAAAGAGTCCTGGAGAGTGCCGAAAAAATGAGGGCGCAGGTGGAAGTCCCTGATTTCTGATGTTGGAAAACCATGAAACCACTTGGTATCCTTCATTTAAGCCAAGAAGTCGTTTAGACTTTCGTGATTTCGTGTTTTGAAGAGAAATTGGAAACTTGAAATTGGCCTCCGGCTCGTAGAGGTGAGCCTACGCCTCGGAGAGAAATTGGGAAAAAACCAGGTCCAATGTGTTGTCAAATTTCGAATTTCCACTTTCAGCATCCGATTATCCGTTTCGACTTCCGACTTTAGATCGGAAAATGCAACCTCATGTCGGGAAAAAGGGTGAACTTTTGCGTGAAGGATGCCAACCATTTTATCAGAAACTAAGGAGGATTGAAAGATGGCCGTAATGACCAAAGACGAATATATCGATTCGTTGAGAAAATTAAACCCCACAGTGTACATGTTTGGGAAAAAAATTGATAATGTAGTGGACAATCCACGGATTCGAGCCGGCATTGAGGCGACGGGGGCGACCTATGAGGTAGCCAATATGGAAGAAACGAAGGATCTGGCGGTGACCACAAGTCCTTTGATTGATGAACCCGTTAACCGCTTTACACTTCCCCCGTCTTCCATTGAAGACCTTGTGGCCAGGGTTAAATTGAATCGAAAGCTGGGGAACTTTGTGGGCACCTGCCACCAGCGCTGCACAGGGCTGGACTGCCTCTGCACATTGTCTATCGTAACCTATGATATCGATCAGAAATACGGAACGACTTATAATAAAAATTTCAAGGAGTTCCTGAAATATGTCCAGAAGAATGACCTGACATGCAATGCCGGTGTTACCGATATGAAGGGCGATCGAGGTGTGGCGCCTAGTGCCCAGTCCGATCCGGACATGTATTTGAGAGTTGTTGAAAAGAGGGATGACGGTATTGTAGTGCGCGGCGCCAAGGCTCACCAGACGGGGTCCTTGTCTTCCCACGAAGTGATTGTGTTGCCCACACGCGCCATGAAGCCCGGTGATGAAGATTACGCTGTTGCATTTGCCGTTCCCCAGGACGCTCCCGGTCTCATCCACGTGGTTGGGAGATCCACTCTGGATATGCGCGAGCTTGATGGGTGCGATATGGGAAATGTGCACTATTCAAAATACTGTCCTACGCTTATTTTTAATGACGTCTTCGTCCCCTGGGAAAAGGTCTTCATGTGTGGAGAAACCGAGTTTGCCGTGGACATGGTGGTCAAATTTTCCTCCTTTCACCGACAAAGCCATGGGGGTTGCAAGTCCGGAAAAATTGATTGCATGATCGGGGCGGCCCTGTCCATGATGGATTACAATGGCACCGGCAAGGTAGGCCATCACAAACAGAAAGTTATTGATATGATCCATCGGGCAGAAACCCTTTATGGATGCTGTCTGGCTTCTTCGTACGAAGGGTCAGAACAACCGTCGGGGACTTATTTTATTGATACGGTGTTAGCCAATGCTTCAAAGATCCACGAAGGCAAGGAACTTTCGGAAGCCATTCGGCTCATGGTAGACATCAGCGGCGGTTTTGTGGCCGATATGCCGTCGGACCGGGATTTTGAAAATCCGGAAGTGGGTGATCTTTTAAAGAAATACATGAAGGGCGCTGAGGGAGTGCCGGTTGAAAATCGGATCAAAATGTTTCGTCTGGTAGAGAAAATGGCCCTGGAAAGTGCAGATACGATTTCCGACATCCACGGAGGCGGCTCTCCGGAAGCCCATCGCATAACGATTCTGCGCGAGAGCGACCTGGAATCAAAAAAGCGGGCTGCGAGGCGGCTTGCGGGAATTGATGGCTGATTTTTCCGTACCGGGTTATTGACTCAAAGCGCATTTTCCCGTATACAGTCCAACGTGGAAAATGCGCTTTGTTACTATAGGATTTAGGAACAATACCCGTGAATGAATGAAATTCATGCCGATTTCCGGTGAAAAATTTCGAGATCCTGTCCTCGCCGAGGTGTCAGGTGTCGGGTGTCGGGGCTCCGGGTCCGATATTCCAGAAATGTGATTTTAAACAGCAGCACTCTATGATTCTATGTTGAATCAATCGAATGACAACAAGTTTTTTCCTGACACCCGAAACCTGACACCTTAAAAAGGTCTATAAGAGAGCAAAGTCGAGTAACGCGCAAATGCCTGGCAAACAAAGGTGAATGGAATAAATTCACGGGTATTGGATTTAGGAAGAAAGGGAAGATGACAAAACAACATGATGTGATCATTATCGGTGCAGGGGTTGTTGGAAACGCCATCGCGAGGGAGCTTTCCCGTTTTGATCTAAATGTGGCGGTCGTTGAAAAGGAGCTGGATGTTGCCATGGGAACCAGTTCTCGAAACAGCGGTGTGATCCATTCCGGAATACATTATAAACCGGGAACGACCAGGGCCTTGCTCAATGTACAGGGCAATGCCATGATGACTGACCTGTGCAGGGAATTGAAGGTCAAAATTGAATATATCGGGAAACTGACCGTTGCCCAGGATGACACCGATGTGAAAGCGCTGGAAAGGCTGAAAGAACAGGGTGAGGCCAACGGCGTACCTGGATTGGAGATTATCAATCGCACCCAGATGCAGCAGCGACAGCCTGGCGTTGGAGGAATAAAGGCCCTGTGGTCTCCAACAACCGGTATTATCTGCCCCTATGGCTTGACCATTGCTCTTGCTGAAAACGCCGTGGCGAACGGTGTTACCTTCTATCTCGGGAATGCGGTGAAGTCATTATCGTGGTCTGATGGCCGGTTCTCCATGACCACATCTACGGGTGAACAATTTGTCTCTCCCATCGTGATTAATGCGGCCGGCCTTTATGCCGATGAGATCTGCCGCATGTTGGGCATTGAGGAGTATCGGATTTACCCCTGCCGAGGCGAATATCTGATTTTAGACAAACGACTTGAAGGTACTCTGTCTGTCCTGGTGTACCCGGCTCCACGAAAGGGAAAGGCGGGATTAGGCATTCATCTTACCAACACGGTGGATGGAAACATTCTCATTGGCCCAAGCAACGAGTATGTTGATGCCCCGGATGATTATGCCTCTACGGCAGAGATTATGGCGCAGCTCAAAAAAGAAGGCCACGAATTGCTCCAGGAGTTGTCTACATCGGATTTTATTCGCAATTTTTCCGGGCTTCGACCCAAACAGGTCCCTCCCGAAGTAGGTGGATTTAAGGATTTTGTTATCGAAAGCAGAAAAGATTTTCCCGGGTTTATCAACCTGCTGGGAATTGAAAGTCCCGGGCTGACCTGTTCGCCGGCCATTGCCGTCATGATTCGTGAGATGGTTGCTAAAAAAAAGCCGCTTACCCCCAGGGAAGATTTTATATCTGAAAGGCCCGGACTATCCGGTTTCTTTTCGGAACGAACGGCCGAGGAAAAATCTGATCTGGTGCTCCAGAATCCGGATTACGGGGAAATCGTTTGTCGGTGCGAGCAGATTACGAAGAAGGAAGTGCTTGATGCCATTGAAAATCCATTGGGTGTAAGAACCATAGCGGGTATCAAATACCGGTCACGCGCAATGATGGGGAGGTGCCAGGGAGGATTTTGCATGCCCCGCATCGTACAGATCCTGGAAAAGGATTTTGGCTACCGACCTGAAGATTATCTGTTATTCAGTGAAAACTCGCCCCTTTTTTCAGGGCGTATCAGAGAGGGGAGTTCGAGCCATGCTTAGGTTGAAACGTGACCTGGTTATTATCGGTGGAGGACCGGCGGGACTGTCTGCAGCCATTGCAGCCAAAAAAAACGGATGCGGCGACGTGGTGCTCATTGAGCGGGACAAAATACTGGGTGGTATTTTGAACCAATGCATCCATGATGGTTTTGGCCTGCACCGGTTCGGGGAGGCCTTGACCGGTCCGGAATATGCACAGCGCTATGTGGACGAATTTCATGATCTGGGCATTGAGGCTATGTTGGGAACGATTGTTCTGTCCATGGATCAAAATCGCAGGTTACAGGTGAGTTCTCGAAAAGGGTTTGTCGAGATTGATGCGGACGCCATTGTACTGGCCATGGGCTGTCGTGAACGGACTGCCGGCGCCATTTCCCTTCCTGGGACCCGTCCCGCTGGTATTTATACTGCTGGGGCTGCACAGAATATGATTAACCTGCAGAATATCATGGTAGGAAAAAAGGCGGTCATTTTAGGTTCCGGTGATATCGGTATGATCATGGCCCGGAGGATGGTTCTTGAGGGGGCGGCCGTAGAGGCCGTTTTTGAGATTCTTCCCTATCCCAGCGGACTGCAGCGAAATATTCAGCAATGCCTGAACGACTACGGTATCCCCCTCTTCCTCAGTACTACCGTTACCGAGGTGCACGGCGGGGATCGATTAACCGGGATTACCATGGCAGAGGTGGACGAAAAAAGGCAACCCATTACAGGAACCAGCCGATTTGTGGCCTGTGATACGCTTCTTCTGTCCATAGGGCTGATTCCTGAAAACGAACTTACCCGCCAGGCTTCCATCGCTATTGCTCCGAGGACCAGCGGCGCGTTCGTGGATGACATGTTGATGACCAGCATCCCGGGAATTTTTTCCTGCGGCAATGTGCTCCACGTACATGACCTGGTGGACCACGTTTCGGAAGAAGCTTCCCAGGCCGGTGTATTTGCCGTTACCTATTTGAACGGTGCAATGCCGGAAAAAAAGAACACTGTGAAGATTGAGCCGGGCAGGGGAGTCGGTTACGTGATGCCCCAGGAAGCAAGTGGGTTACAGGATTTCACCATTTCTCTAAGAGTTTCACAACCAGGCCGGGATCAGTACGTATGTGTTCGGGATGATGGCCGTAAGGTTGTCCGAAAGAAGCAAATTTGTCTGCACCCGGCGGAAATGGTCCGTATCAAAGTGAAGGCGGAAAAATTGGAATCCGCCAAAGTTCTGGAGGTAGGAATCGAATGAACAAGAAGGAGTTAATTTGTATTGTCTGCCCCAATGGATGTCTGTTAGAGGCCGAGATAGAAGACGGGAATGGGGTTAAAAAAGTTGGAGAAGTGACCGGGAACTTGTGTGAAAAAGGGCCGGTCTGGGCCCAGCAGGAACTGACAAATCCGGTGCGGACTATCGCCAGTAACGTGCTGGTTGCCGGAGGGGATTTTGACCTGGTGAGCGTTCGTACGGACGCGGCCATTCCCCTCGGGAAAATCATGGATGTGATGGCGGATGTCAAGAAAATCCAGATCGCTGCGCCTGTGAGGATCGGCGATGTTTTGATAAAGAACCCGGGGGGAACATCCTGCAATATTATTGCTACGAGGCATGTGAACGTTATTTGAGTTCCACAGTGACGCCATCGGCCTCTGCTCCCGGCTCGAGAACCATCATGCGTACGCGACCCGTAGCCACCAGCCTGTCCCGGTCATCACGAATGCGTGCTTCCCACACATGGGACCGCCTTCCCATTACAAGTGGCCTGGCGGTGCAACGGATTGTGCCTGATCGAACTGCCCTGAGAAAAGATGTCGTGTTTTCCAGCCCCACAGAGCTTTTCCCCTCAGCAAATACATTCAAGGCAGAACCGGTACTGCAGGTCGTCTCAATCATTGCGGCATAAAGTCCCCCGTGAACCAGCCCGTAAGGTTGTTGATGGCACTCGCCGATCATAATTTCCGAGACAAATTTTTCCGGGACAGCCTTGATGAATCGAAGTCCCATCGCCTTGTTGAATCCCCCAAG
>CAYOWC010000072.1:6676-18637 GCA_964407525.1 uncultured Desulfobacteraceae bacterium
AGCGGCTTCTTTTAACGATTCCTCTTCCAGGTCCTCGGTGGTGAAAAGCCTATCCACCAATTGTATTTCCTTCGCCTCGGACATGGACACGAAATTCCCGTAGTAGAGCATCCGCGTTGCCGCCCGGTCTCCGACCAGCTGTCTGAGAAGAAGATCGGGCAGGTATGGTACGGGAACTCCCAGTTTTATTTCATTCAAGCCTAGTTTCTTCTCATTGTCAGCGCCAAAACGATAATCGCAGCAGAGGGCAAAGATCGTTCCCCCAGCGATAGCATGGCCTTCCACGGCACAGATGGTTGGGAAAGGCATGGTAAAGAGATCAAAGGTGATGTCATTGAACTTTTCCCAGAACACCGTCATCTCGCTTCGATCCAGTTTCAGCAGGCTGGGTAGATCAAGGCCGATGGAAAAAAATTTGCTTCCACCGGCCAGAACCATCCCTTTGTATTCTTTCCTGATATGTTTCAACGCGTCGGAAAAGTCATCGACCAATTCGGGGCTGATGGCGTTGGTAACACCATTTCTCAACCGCAGCATGGCTACCTGGTCTCGTTCTTCAATCGTCACATTGTTCATGGTAGACTCCAAATTATAAAGCCTGACTTAATGCTTCATCGAGTTTTTCGACAGTACGGTCAATATTTTGAAGTTTGTCCAGGCCGAATAGTCCAAGACGAAAAGTCTGGAAACCGTCCGGTTCATCACATTTTAATGGAACTCCGGCTGCGATCTGCACCCCAAGATCCACGAATTTTTTTCCGCTTTGTATGCCGGCATCTTCTGTGTAATAAACCACAACGCCCGGAGCCTGGAAACCCTCTGCCGCAACACTCTTGAGGCCTTTGCCGGCTAATAGTGCTCTGACTTTGTCCCCAAGTTCCTGTTGTTCTCCACGGATCCGATCAAAACCGTATGCTTCGGTTTCTTTCATCACGTCGCGGAAAGCCCTGAGGGTGTCTGTGGGCATTGTTGCATGATAAGCATGTCCGCCGTTCTCATACGCTTCCATGATTTGAAGCCATTTTAGCAAATCACAGGCAAAGCTGGTACTGACGGTAGACTCTATTCTTTCTCGCGCCAGAGCACTCAGCATTACCAAGCCGCTGCAGGGTGAGCCGCTCCAGCCTTTTTGTGGGGCAGTTATAAGAATATCAACACCACAGGCTTCCATGTCTACCCACATGGCGCCGGACGCCACGCAGTCTAAGACAAACAGACCGCCTACTGAATGTACGGCCTCTGCCATTGCCTGAAGGTAATCATCAGGCAGGATCATGCCGGATGAGGTTTCAACATGTGCGGCAAAGACGATGTCTGGTTTTTCTGCTTTTATAGTTGCGACCGCTTCTTCGATTGGCGCAGGCGCAAACGCGGCATGTTTGCTTTCATCAATGGGGCGAGCTTTCAATACGATGGATTCAGAAGGAATGTTCCCCATGTCGAAAATCTGAGTCCAACGGAAGCTGAACCAACCGTTTCGAATAACGAGGCATTTTTTATTGGTAGCAAACTGTCGCGCTACTGCTTCCATAGCATAAGTGCCGCCACCCGGGACGACAACTACCGCTTTTGCGTTGTATACCTTCTTAAGAGTGGTGGAAATATCGTTCATCACTCCCTGGAATGACTGCGACATATGGTTGAGTGAACGGTCTGTAAAAACCACTGAGTATTCGAGAAGACCATCTGGGTCAATATGAGGAAGTAAACCTGGCATTTCTTTCTCCTTTGTTAAGAGTAATCGGAATGGTGTTCAATGGCACTTGCCCAAGGTTATTTCTGTTAGTTTTTATTACCACATAGAAAAACGAATAGGAACAAGAAATAGGCCTCTTTTCTCATCCCCTATCTGAAACTTTTCTAACCGATCTCGCCAGGTTTCCCATTTCAATAGGTTTTTCAATGTATTTTCGAATGCCTAAGTTGTGGGCATTCTCCTTTGATATTTTTTCACTGTAGCCGGTGCACAGGATGATGGGCGTGTCGGGCCTGATTTTAAGGATTGCTTGCACGAGTTTATCGCCGGTCATTTTGGGCATCGTCATATCGGTGATAACGAGGTCGATTTGATTGGGATTGGTACGAAAAAATTCCAGGGCTTCAGAAGGATCGGTTTTGCCTATGACCTTATATCCGAGTCTCTCCAGACGCTGCCGATTGAGTTTCGCCATGGACTCTTCATCATCAACAAAGAGAATACATTCTTTTCCGGTAGGGAGTTCTTGAAAGGCTTCCAGGTCGTCTTCGCTTTTCTTTTCAATAGCCGGGAACAATACTTTGAATGTCGTTCCTTAAAACCACTTTCCATTTTCTGAATGGGTATCTGGTGTATACGTCAAAAAAAGACCTTTGCCTTGGGGACCGGACAATGAAATAACAACACCAATAATGAGGCATATAAAATCTTGCAATCAGTTCAGCTGTGCCCGATGCGGGTCGTGGCCTTTCCCTGGAAATCCATTGCAACTCCTTTCATTTTTCATAGAGGCTACCCAGGGGGTCCTTGCCGTCCGAAAACATGGCGCTGAAGGGTTCGTGTTGGGCCAAATCCTTCATTGTGCTGAAATGCATGCTTTTTCGACTACCTGTCATCATCAACGGCATAGCTTTTTCGATATTCAAGGAACCGTCGGCATTTAGCACACGATCGTCCACTTCCAACCGCAAAACCCGCCCCAGGATAAGCACGAATTTATCCTCTTCGTATTCCTTGACGAGATCGCATTCCATCCAGGCATAACACATCGCGATCCCCGGCGGTTTGATAGAGACGGACGTCTTTTCTTCGATCCCCGCTTCAAGGAATTCGTCCACATCCGGAGGGCTGTGTCGTGCGGTTGGAATAACTTTGTCCGCCATTTCGGCCCCGGCCAGGTTGATAACGAACTGGCCAGTCTCCCGGATATTCCGAAGCGTGTCCCGCTTCTTTGCCGAGGCTGCGCAGATGAGATCCAGAGGTCTCAGCACAGGCATGACACAGGACCAGGGCGCAATGTTCCGTATACCATCCCTGCTGATGGTTGAAATGAAAGTGACAGGAAGAGGCATGATCCCTTCCCGCATAAAAGGTTTTAAAAGCATGGTTTATTTCCTTTCGTTGAAATTTGCGAAATGAAACCAGCCCAAACGAGACGAATCAATGATATGCGCAACAAGCCCATTTTGATTGATTGTGAAAACGTCTCCTTCAGGCCGGTCCCCGTGGCGCCCCGGAGGCCATTTCCTGCGAAACAGGCTACTGGTTCCAGACTGCTGCGTAAGGATCTCCTCCCGCAACTTTGTTTGCAAGGTTCGCCTTTCCCGAGAACGACTTGAGATCCACAATATAGGCTATAAGCTTTTCTTTGGGAAGACCTGCCAGTACGCGTGACATTTTCGCCCTGGCAACCCAGAACATGGGATTTTTTCGTCCGCCTTTGGGCGCCATTTCTTCGGCCTTGACGCCCGTGTCGGTATAAGCTTTGTTCCAGTTAAAGCCCAGGATCATGCCTTCGCATATATCAGATTTTCTGTTCACGCGCATGGCAACGATCGAAGGTTCTACCCCGTTTTTAGCGTACTTATGCAGGGATTCTCCGCTTATTGCCATTGTGTAGCCCGAACCCTTGCCGGCAGTGGCGTTAAACATGACCTGTAATGCATCGGCAGGACACTTGCCCGGTGCGGTGACAAACACATATTGGTCACCCACTCCGAGAGGCAATTTACCTTTTAGGTATTGTCCAGCGATATAGCCTGCATTCACACCCGGGCAGAAATGGTCATGGAACGTGGCAGCCAAAAACAATGTCCACGGCGGGTCAACTGCCCAGGTCAGGCAAAGACTGACCACGGAGAAAACCTTCTGACCGATGAGCCCTGAGGACGTCTGTTTCCAACCATCCGGTGTTAGAATCTTGTTCGGGGAGGCATCGATGATTTGTTGTTCGAAGTCCTTTCCTGTCCACTTAAAAAAAATCAGCTTGCCCGTATCCTTCCGAAAAAGGGCGCACCATAGCGGTTCCTGAATCCCGGTGTGCACGGCAAGAAGCGAACGGGTTCCCGTGCTGCAACCTGTTTCCTGTGAAGCCATGTCTAGCAAGGCTTCCGTGCTCTTATTATCGATTGTTCCGTATCCGGCGTTGGTTAACACCAGGAGATTGCCATTAGCCTTGGAAACACCGATTTCGGACATGGCACGATTGAGCGCGGTCCTTCCCGAGTCAAGCCAGGATGGACGGTCCGAAGCCCACCCTGATAGAGCCATAAAGAATAAAAATCCCAAAGAAAAAACCACCATCCATTTCATTTTCCGCATAGTATTCCTCCTATTTGTTGTTCGATCTCATGAACTGTCTCCTTTCTTCTGAAAGCATTTATGCCTAAGCCCAATCAAAAAAGGTTATAATTATAAGAGGCTCCCTGCCCCTCGTTCGTGAACGCTTATCCATAATCGGAGGATCCTATCTCCGAGCTATCGCTTTGCAGCTGATGAAGCCCTTTCTCATGCCTTGAACATCGTAGCGAGGTGCTCAGTAAATATCCGATTTGGTCATCCAGGACAAAATCGACAGCCAGTCCAGCATCATGTAGGTCGGCATTCCTAAACCTAAACGAAAAAAGCCATGAAGACGCTCTTCCTCTTCAGAGGAAACGGCCTTCATGGCGTAGTATAAGTTTGGATTGATGCTAAGAATATCTAAGGCTTCATGCCTGTTTGAATCTTTTATATAAAATAGATGTTCATCTTGTCAACAGTAGGTATGCCCAAAGATTTGAAGCAGGGCAAATTGAGGAAATGGAAGCCTACCTCTTCATTATCGGAATCCCCGTCGATTGCCAGCCTATCTATCGGACTTTCCAGTTTGACAAACAGGAAGACATCCAATATTTCTTTGGTCGATTTCTTACTATGGTTTCCAAGGAGCACTTCTAATGTTTCGATCTTTTGGTTTTACCTGACAAAATGGTGCCTTGGCCTGCCCGGGTCTGGTGGGTCTTTGTTCAGGTGAAAAGATTGAGCCCCTTCCTGTTTCGATGATTTGAACACCTTTTTAGACCCCACCCATAAGTTCTTTATCCGAAGTAATGACGAAGAATGGGCTCGTGGATGAAAAAATTGGCCAGAGGGTTCGTATTGAAAGACCCAGTGGATACGATGCGTCTATCTGGATCAGGAGTGTAACCCGAATTTTTGATTTTCAAAAAAGGAGAAAACCGATGAGTGAAGAATACCGAAGTATGTGGAATGAGCTGGGCCTTGATCTCGATGCCCATGATATGTTGCTGGGAGTTCTAGGGAAAGGCTATCAGGACATCTATCTGGCTCAGAAAGATCGTCCGGAAGGGATGGGCTATTTTGACTTTGTTTTGAGTGAAGTTCATGGTCTGCGCATCAAGGAATTGATGGATGAAAAGGCGGCGGGACGAAAGGTTATCGGGTCCTTCTGCGTCTTTGTACCCGAGGAGATCGTGCGGGCCGCCGACGCGACATTGGTGGGCTTGTGTACCGGGGCTGATTTTGCCACGGAGGAAGTGGAAAAAATCCTTCCCCGAAATACCTGTTCCCTGATCAAATCCGCCTTCGGGTTCAAGTTGGGAAAGGTGTGCCCCTATCTTGAATCAGCGGACATGATTGTGGGAGAAAACACCTGTGACGGTAAGAAGAAATCGTATGAAATTCTGAAAGATCTGGTGCCCAATCTGTACGTCATGGACCTTCCCCAGATGAAATCATCAGAGGGACGCGCAGTTCTTCGGGCCGAATATTTCCGTTTCAAGGAGGCGGTGGAAGAATTGACCGGGGTAACCATCGATGCGAAAAGGCTTAAAAAGGGCATTGAAATCGTCAACAACAAGCGGAAAGCCATTCACCGGCTCTCATTACTCAGGAAGGCGGACCCTGCCCCTATCTCGGGTCTGGACGCGCTTCTGGCCAACCAGGTATTTTTCTATGATGATCCGGTCCGGTATACGGATTCCGTCAATAAAATTTGTGATGAACTGGAAAGCCGCATTGAAAAAATGACAGGCCCTTTTCCCAAAGGCGCCCCCAGAATCCTCATGTCCGGCTGCCCCATGGCGGTCCCCAACTGGAAATTGCCCTGGATCATTGAAACATCCGGAGCGGTGATCGTGGGCGAGGAGTCCTGCGTGGGAGAACGGGGAACGCGAAATCTTACGGATGATAGCGGCAACACCATTGAAGAACTCATGCAAGCCATTATTGAGCGTCACTTCAAAGTCGATTGCGCTATTTTCACACCTAACCCGGATCGGTTGGCCCATGTGGAAGAGATGTTCCGGGAATACAAAGCGGACGGCGTTATCCACTACGGACTTCAGTTCTGCCAGCCCTATATTGCCGAATCCATGCCGGTGGAAAAGGCCCTTGAAGCAAAAGGAATTCCTACCTTGCGCATCGACACGGACTACGGCATGGAGGATGAGGGTCAGTTAAAGACCCGGGTGGAGGCCTTTATTGAAATGGTGAAGGGGTAACCGGGGGATTTTATATGAGGCATGCAGGTATCGACATCGGCTCCAGATCCATTGAAGTCGTGGTTGTGGAAAACGGGGAAGTTTTGATCAGCAGACAGACTGATACCGGTTTCGACCCCATGGCCCAGGCCGGGGAAGTGCTTAAAGGCATTACGTTCGACGGGATCATGGCCACCGGTTACGGCCGCAACCTCTTTGAAATTGCCTTTGACGCCCCGACGGTAACCGAAATCAAAGCCTACGGGGTGGGGGTGAGCACCCTCATCCCGGAAGTTGGAACCATTCTGGACATCGGGGGACAGGACAGCAAGGCCATTGCGCTAAACGGAAATGGAACCGTCAAAAAATTCGAAATGAATGACCGTTGCGCCGCGGGAACGGGCAAATTTCTGGAGATCATGGCGCGCACCCTGGGGTTTGAACTGGCGGAATTCGGACGCGAAGCCCTCAAGGCTGATAAAGATCTGCACATCAACAGCATGTGCACCGTGTTTGCGGAATCGGAAGTCACCTCACTCGTGGCCAGAGGAGAGGACAGGCGCGCGATTGCCATGGGACTTCATCGTAGCGTGGTCCGCCGGGCCGTGGGAATGATCAAACGGGTCTCCTCACACGGTCCCATCGTTTTTGCCGGCGGGGTCGCCAATAACCCCTGCATGCGTCAATTGCTGGAAGAGGCGTTACACCAGGAAGTTCTCATACCGGAAAATCCGCAAATGATGGGCGCGTTGGGCGCTGCCCTGTTGTCCGGCCGAAAAGCATCCTAAAACTGAAAACAAACCGGAGACCAGGACACCAAAAATGGACCTTTACATTCATCGCGAGGCAAGCTTTAAAAAATCCCTGGATGCCCTTTCCAGGGGTGGCAAAACCGCCTCACAGGCGGCTCTTCGAGCGGAAGGCATCATTGAAAGATTCGCTTCCGGAGATTACCAGGCGGTTGAAATCGTCAACCGGCGAACCAAACACGGTGAACTCAGGATCAACGGCTGCCGAAAATACAATCTGGGAGGCGGATACCGCCTGGTTTGCATAAAACAGGGAGACCATCTGGTTGCCGCTTATGTGGGGAGCCACGACGAGTGCGACCGATGGATTGAAAACAACCGGGGCTTCGAATGCGAATTTCCCTCCCACAACGGTCCCCTGTTTACGTTGGGAAACCCGGCATCAACCTATCCAGCCGATTCGGAAGTTGAGGCATATGAACCGGATTACGATGATATCCTCATGGAACGAATTGATGAGAAGATCCTCAGACGGATCTTTGCAGGTATTTGTGGTAAGCCATAGAAACTGTTTAATGAAAATGCACATACAACTCAATTAAAAGGCACCTTTTCTTTTGGAACCGCTGCAACCTCCAATTTACAAAAAATAGGGAGACCACATACGAAACAGTCCGCTCAAAATTCTGCCGGAACTTTGGTGAAAATGCCCTGAATAGCGACATTTCTAACTCGATTCCAGCGTTTTTTTTAGATCACAGAGCGCGCCAAACAGCAAAACAAAGACATCTGACCCGTTGGTCTCACCTTGCAGCCTCTCAGATTTATCCTGGGAAATTGCCTGACACCGAAGCCATGAGATAGATAGAAAACCTGTATGCTTAAACCAATCAGTCCGGGGCGGTGGCCAAAATGGCCTACGCTCCGGCAAAGGATTGCCCCTGACATATATAGCTGACACCAAAGGAGGTTCTATCTTCTGGAAGGTTGAGAGAAATAGCAGTTATGTTGCGCGTATTATTATGTTGCGTGAGTTTATGTGCCTGTTTTCTTGAAATAAGAAAACTTTGAAAAATTTCTTTTACTTTGCATATTATTCTTTTACTTTACACCAAAAAGCAGCTGTTAGCTTTTACCTAGCTGTACCATGTCTCTAAATCTTCCCTCCTCACAATCTATTTCAACTGTTATACATGTGGCTTGGAGATAAATCCGTCAGCACATTATCTCATTTTTTTTCTCATGCGAAATTTTCTACAAATGAAATGCAAAATCTTTATGCGTTGCAAGTCCTGCACTTATATAAACTTAAAGACGGCTATCACTGCATAGACGATACGATGAAACACCACACAAATTATTGCAAATGGATCCACGGTGTATTCATTTTGTTCGATCATGCGATTAAGACGAATCTCAAAGCGACCTGTGTAGTTGTACTTTATTATAACGATGGTGGCGTCATTAAATTTCCCATCAGCCACAAAATTTATTATCAAGACACTGAGAGCTGTCTTGATCACGTTGGGGTTGATGTCGTTGCTTTCAAATAGTGCAACTGCAGGGGAGAAGCTTGTTCAGTCAATAGCTGAAGGCTGCAAGGTGGAGCTTGAGAAGTACTGTGGGGACGTGACGGTTGGGGAAGGTCGGGTTTTGCCTGCCTTTATGCATACGGCGACAAACTGTCACCTAAATGTGAGTACGCACTTTATGACGCCGCAGCATAACTTGAGAGAGCGGTCGCCGCCATCACCTACCTTGCGAAGGGTGTGACGAGGATCTGGACAAGTATTGTAGTGCTGTTGCTCCCGACGAAGGACGTTTGCTTGATTGCCTCGAGAAGAAGAAAAAGGAATTGACCAATCGTTGCAAACAGGCCCTGAAAGACTTGGGGTTGAAGTAAGTTTATCTGTTTCGGTATGTTCTTCGGGATTTCATTCTTTTTTCTTAAATTGCCTTCTGATGAATTCTACCCGCCTTCGGTTTTTTCCCAGATCGGAATATCCCAGGCGAGAAGCGGATCGTACATGGCAGATCTTCTCCTCCTCACTCCAGTAAAATTCAAGGTCATCTACGAATCCGAAAATCAGCGATTTGCATTCAGCGTACAGGTAACTCTGTTCAAACTCAATGACGGTAATCCCTGTCATGCTGTTTAGGATCAATTCTATTCTCCCCATTTCCTTTACAGGATCCCCTTTGAAGGAAAAAGGGGGAATTGCATGCCGGGCCTTCTGGGCCCGGCTGGAAACACAGTTGGGGCTATCGGGGCAAGGAGACAGTGTGCCGCTATGTACTCCGAGCTGTGCAGGCCTTTTTCCTGAAAGACACATAGTTACCTTTTCAACTTAACGGCTTTCCAATGCAACGAAACTACATTGATCCGGACCGCAGTACTTTCCCACATAGTCTGATGAAGGCCGGTAAAGAGCCGGTTTTTCCGCGGCATCAGCGAATTGTTCTTCGAGAACATGGGCTGTCCACCCGGCGACTCGGGAGATCGCAAAAACAGGGGTGAAAAAGTCCATGGGAATTCCCATGGAGTAGTAGAGGGAAGCACTGTAGAAATCCACATTCACAAAGATGTCAATTCCCTTTCGCTGTTTGAAAATCTCTTTTCCTTTGTGTTCAAGGACTCTAGACATTTCATACCACCTGGTGTCTCCGGTTCTCTCTCCCATGACTTTGGACATGGGGGCCAGGATGAGAGCGCGCGGGTCATCGACTTTATACACTGCATGCCCCAGGCCGAACAGCTTGCGGCCTTCGTCCATTTCTTTGTTTACAAACTCTTCCACCCTGTCTACGGAATCGATCTTCTGGAGCATCTCCATTACCCGAACATTGGCTCCTCCATGGAGTTCCCCGGAAAGAGATCCTATGGCTGCTCCGATAGCCGCGTACATGTGTGCTCGCGTAGAGGCCACTTCTCTTGCGGCAAAGGTGGAGGCATTGAGAGAATGCTCTGCGTGCAAGATGAGACATACATCGAAGAACCGACTCAATTCACTGTCCGGTTTTTCGCCCGTTAACATGTATAGAAAATTCGCGGCATGGTCAAGATCCGGCAATGGGTTAATCTGTTCCTTGTCGTTACGAATCCTGTCCCAGGCTGCAAGAAGAGTAGGCATTTTTGCGATGAGTCGTATGGCGCGAAGCAGACCCGCATCCCGCGACGTATCCGTTAGATCCGGGTCGTGGTTGGCGAGCATGGCTGTCCCGGCCTGGAGGATATCCATGGGCATCGAAGTTTTGGGTCGGGTTTTCAATGCAGCATGGATTTCAGTCGGAATGGGACGTTCCCGGGAGAGGCGTTCCTTGAAATCGGCCAGTTCCCGGGGGTCCGGAAGTTTTTCATAAAGCAGAAGAAATGCAACTTCTTCAAAGGAAGCGTTTTCGGCAAGATCCTTTGCGAGATATCCTCGATAGATCAATCGACCGATCGAGGAATCGATATCGCTGACCTTTGTGCTGGCGACAGTTACCCCCCGCAGGCCCGTGTTGATGATTGTTTTCTGTTCCATGGAATTCTCCTTTTCGGATTTGTGATTTTCTATCTTCAATAATTATCCGTTTTTATCTGCGAAAATATGCGTCCCCAAACCAGTATCTTGGAATCTTGGAGAGGGGGTCAAGTCTGCCGTTGACTCTTACTGTTTCCCGAAATTAGAACTAAGAGTCAAAGGCAGACTTGACCCTTTTATTGAGAGCGTAAATTTGGTTTATTCCCTGCTTTTTTTGGGATAGAAAAGAGATAAGAGAAAAAACGTTGCGATTCAGATTCAGATAAACCCTCAAATAGAGCCAAATCCTTTGTAGAAAGTCTTTCCATAAAAAACCCCTTGGGAAGTGTTCATAATTCTGGGTCAAAATCCCGATACCAATTTTACCGCCCAAATGAGCGGAAGCGAAAGCCTGTTCCGAGAATGGGCCTGAAGGGTGGCTCGTCGGAAGGTCGGGCCATTGCTGTAGAGGCTTTCTTGGGATGTAGCATCAAATTTTTCCATGAGCTTATCAGAGTTTCAATTCCTTATCCAGTATACCTTCAAAAAAATACTGCCAACTGAGAAATTGTCAGAGACCCGTTCTGGATCAGCATTGTCCATTTTTTGCTGGCGTTTTTAATGTTCATGTCTAGAAGTTTCAGGAGACTATCCAGCTAATGTCAGTTTAGCGAATTTCAGATCTATTTGCTTTTATATTCCTAAAAAATCAGTCTTAAAAGCCAGACCCCGAGTAAATACTTTGAACTGGTTGATCAAGCACAAAAAACTGGGGATCTGCCTATTATCAAACGAATACTGACCGTACTGGCAGTTTCCGAGGAACCCCATCCCCGTCATCGCCTTTTCCGCATTCTTGGTGGCTTTCCTTGATTTGCCTATCTATCATTTTGAAAACAAAATCATTTTTGATCGAAAACGCTCCATAATCATATTTATACAAAAAAAACCATAATGGAGGACCAAGCCATGAATGCGCAACGTCATCAATCTTTCGAAGCTTGCCATATAGATTAACGAATTTACATAATTGAAATACAGACTGAAATAGAATATATTCACGAACATTACAATAATAAAACACAAAGAGACTTCCATGCGCGATTTTTTTACCCGATTCGGGAGGAGGGGATTATCCGCATAGACGCTGAATCATTTCTCAGAGACTTTCTCGTGCTGTAGAATTGGAGAAAAAGATGAAATGGGTAAAAAAAGAAGATGATCAAAGAGTACCAATAAAATCCTGGTGT
>CAYOWC010000073.1:0-18622 GCA_964407525.1 uncultured Desulfobacteraceae bacterium
GAAAACGCGAAATCACGAAAGTGTAAACTATTTTTTGGCTTAAATGAAGGATGCCCAGTTCTCCACAATTAAGGTAAATTCAAAAAGGAGCAGAGATATGGATTTAGGACTGAAAGGGAAGGCTGCTATTGTAACTGGGGCGAGCCGGGGAATCGGCTTGTCGATTGCTTTGGGACTTGCTGATGAAGGCTGCAATCTGGTGATCTGTTCACGCGGCGAAGAGGCTTTGGAAAAGGCGGCTCAGGCTGTCCGGGATAAAGGAGTAGAGGTTGTGGCTGTAGTCGCGGATGTGACACAAGAAAGCGGAGCCGCACAAGTTGTGGACCAGGCCGTGGCCACTTTTCAGCACGTCGATGTACTGGTCAACAACGTCGGTGGGAGCGACTGGAAACCCTTTGTCGACCACAGTGACGAGGACTGGCAGAATATAATAGACCTCAACCTTTTTGCCGCCATACGGATGTGCCGCAGAGTAGTGCCCCTCATGGAACAACAATGCAGCGGCTCCATCGTCATGATCTCATCCATATGGGGCCGTGAATTAGGGGGGCCAATCAGCTATAATGCAACAAAAGCCGCAGAAATTGGATTGGCCAAGAATCTGGCCAAGGAGTTGGCGCCAAAGGGTATTCGGGTAAACACTGTGGCGCCTGGTTCGATCCTGTTTCCGGGGGGTGGCTGGGACCAGCGGCAAAAGGCCGACCCGGAGGGGATGGCAGACTTTGTAAAACAAAACATGCCCATAGGCCGATTCGGCAGGCCGGAAGAAATAGCCAACATGGTGGTTTTCATGTCTTCTGAGCGGGCAAGTTTTCTCACCGGGGCCTGCATCAATGTGGATGGTTGTCAGTCATTTAGTCTAATATGAATTACACCAACGCCCCCTGAGATCAATTTCTCTGTTTTTTTGTCCAGGGGGCATAGCTCTTTTTTCCCGCCTTTTAACTTCTCTCTACAAATTCCACGATGTTTTCGTCCGGGTCCTTGCACATGGCAATGCGCAGGCCGGGCCGAATTTCTGTCTCTTTCAACGTAAATTCCACCCCTTTTTCTTCGAGTTCCCTGCAAAGATCTGTCAGATTCGTCACCACAAATGTTACGTATCTGAATCCCAATTGTTTCTCCAACCCAACAGCTCCTTTGGGTGGTATCGTTTTTGGGTCGATCAGTTTGAAATCGCTTGTTCCGAAGCGAAGACGGTGCATTGTTCCCAGAAACAGGGAGGTCTCCTCGATAAACTCCAGGCCCAGCAAGTTTTGGTAGAAGTGCAGACTGGCCTTAATATCTCCCACAATTACGCCAACGTCCAAAGACTCTTTCGCAGGTTTCATCATCTTTTGATGCTCCTTTCTGTATACCCAACTACGGGATTGTCAATAGGTTAAAGTAGTTGCCATCTATATTTTTTTTTGTGGGACTATATATTAGGAAGAAGCCGGATACGTGTCAAGAACCATTGTCTATAATGGATCCATTGACTTTGGAGGCTGTTTGGCTTAATGCTGTTGTCGATTCGCCAGGGGTGTCCCTGGGAATAAAAATTTCGCAACTCTGGAGGTCTGCTATGCGCCTTAAGCCCGATTGT
The DNA here is from genome assembly GCA_964407525.1 of uncultured Desulfobacteraceae bacterium. Classification (GTDB taxonomy): domain Bacteria; phylum Desulfobacterota; class DSM-4660; order Desulfatiglandales; family Desulfatiglandaceae; genus DUZB01. The sequence continues at coordinate 1,586 of CAYOWC010000073.1, forward strand.
ATTCCTTGTATGCTCAATCTGACCGTTGAATTCCTCGAGAAGGTAGAGGACCTTGGCCTTTCCATGGAAGAGGCAATGACCCGCATCCTGGAAATCCCCGCCTTTAGGGGCCTCAACTGGGAAATTACCCCGCCGGAGGCGGCCGAACACCTCATGAAAGAGATTGTGGCTCTCACCGGGGACAAGGATCCCTTCGGGCCTCTGAAACGCGAGCAAAACCGGAAGGCTCTCCAACTCTATCCCTGGTTGAAAGAGATGGTGGAGACCTCGCCGGATCCGTTGTACCTGGCCCTGAACCTGGCCGTGAGCGGCAATTCTATGGACGTGATAGAAAAAAACGATCCAGAACAACTCCGGCAATTGGTGGAAAAAAGGATGAAGAAGGCGGTACCCGTGGCCACCTTTTCCCAATTTCAGAAGAGGATCATGGATGCCAAGCGAATCGTCTACCTGGGAGACAATTGCGGAGAGGTGGTCTTCGACCACCTGCTCATGGAGGTAATGACACAGGAGGCGGGCCCGGAAATAACTTATGTGGTGCGGAGCCACCCCGCACTCAATGACGTCACACTCAAGGACGTAGAGGAACTTGGGCTCGATTGCGACGCTGGCTACCTGGAAAATGGTACTGACGGTCCCCTGCCCGGGACCTTACTCTCCAGGTGCTCGGATCGTCTCAGGGAACTCATTCAACGGGCTGACTTGATCATATCAAAGGGGGGCGGCAATTTTGACACCCTGGATGAAGAGCAGTCTTTGACCACAGACATCTCCTTCCTGCTCATGGCCAAATGCGGACCATACTGCAGGGCATTAGGGGGCAATAGAAACGAGCCGGTGCTCTCGAACCGCTTTACCTAAAGGCCTTCCTGGATACCCCCTGTTTTCCAGGATGTAAATGATAAAGGCTCTACGCGGATTAATGTGAAAAATCGGCATTTCTATAACCGAGGTGTCAGGTGTCAGGTTTCGGGTGTCAGTGTCTATGATCCCAACTTTGGGTTTCTTGAATACGCAAGTATTGGGTAATGTTATGAATAGGTCGAATGTAAACAGGTTTTTTTCCTGACACCTGACACCTGACACCTGACACCTGACACCCGGTACCTGAGCAAAATCTATCGGAGACGAAACTTGAATATCACGCAAATCCGCGATGAGCCATGATAAATAACGCACCCCAAGAGACAAAGTACCCGACAATTTTTCATTGACAAGCCCAAGTGGCGGCTTTAGGCTTGGGCCAGGCAGGCGGTTGCTTTTTGAAAGCAACTTCGCCTTTTTCTTTTAAAGAGGAGATGAGCGTGAAAATAGTTTTTTTGAACAAACTCAACCGGGCCTGGGCGGAGAACATCGAAGGACTCCGGAAAGAATTCCCCTATGCCATCTTTGTAACCGAACAGAATAATATCGATCACGAAATAGAGGATGCCGACGTCCTCGTTGCAGGGGTACTGAGCCTGGATGTGGTCCGACAGGCCAGGAATTTGAAGATGATCTTTGTCCCCTACGTGGGGTTTGACGCCTTACCGTTGGATCATATCAAAAAACGGGGCATAAGGGTTGCCAATATCCATGTGAACGCACCCTTTGTTGCCGAACGATGCATTGCCATGGCCCTGGCCTTTTATGGAAAGGTCGTGGAGTATCACAATGACCTCAAAGAAGATAAAAAATGGCACGGCTACCATGCCTCAGGAAGCGTAAAGGATACCTGGACATCCATTCAGGGAAGGACCTGCGCAATTATAGGAACGGGGGCCATCGGAACACACATAGCAAGATATCTGAAAGCCTTTGACTGCCGTGTAATCGGATTCAAGAAAAGGCCATCGGAAGAAATTCCTGCCTGTTTTGACAAAATCACGTTGAACCTCCGTGAAGCCCTGTCTGAAAGCGAACTGGTATTTGTTACCCTTCCGTTAACGCCGGAGACAAAGGGACTTTTCAGCGCGGAGATCCTCGCTGGCATGGAAGGGAAATTTCTCGTCAATGTGGGTAGAGGAGAAGTGGTAGATGAAGAAGGACTTTACCTCGCTTTAAAGAATGGTACCCTAAAAGGAGCAGGATTAGACGTATGGTACAACTATCCGGAAAAGGGAAAGAACACGGCAAACCCCTCCCGGTATCCCATAGTGGATCTCCCTAACGTTATTCTCTCACCGCACATTGCCGGTCTCCCTCCCGAGGCGTCTGCAAAAAACATAACTGCTACCATTGAAAGCATCAAAGCCTATATCAGAGCCGGCCGCGCCATATCAGAAATGAATATAGACAGAATGTATTAGGAGGTTCGATCATGTCTGAAGCCAAAATACGCGATATCACATTCTATTATGATACCCATGGAGAGGGGTACCCTCTGGTTCTCATCCGCGGCCTGGGGAGCAACGCGGACCATTGGTACCCGCAGGTCCCCGCCTTTTCCTCCTCCTTTCGAGTGGTCTTTTTTGACAACAGGGGTATTGGACGCTCAGCGAAACCCGATACCCCTTACACCATATCGATGATGGCGGAAGATACGGCAGGGCTTATGGATGCCATCGGCATTTCAAGAGCCCATATCATGGGTCTTTCCATGGGGGGAATGATCGCCCAGGAGATTGCCCTGCAGTTTCCCGACAAAGTTCATGGCCTTGTACTGGCCTGCACCCACTGCGGGGGGGCCAACGATGTGCCGCCGTCCAAAGAGATCCATTCCTTGTTTTCCGAATTCATCACCACCGGGACCCCCGAGGCGGCGCAAAAGGCCGGAAAATGCCTCTTCGCAGCAAACACTTTTGTAAAGGCTCCGGAGTTGGTGAAGCAATACCAGGAAATTTCAGGAAAATTTCCACCGGAAAACAAGACCTTGATCCACCAGTGGGAAGCCATAAAAGGGCATGATACATGGGCCCGGCTCCACCGAATTCAGGCTCCGACCCTGGTAATCACCGGAGCGGAAGATTCCCTGATCGTGCCGGAAAACTCCAGAATCCTGGCAGAGAAAATTCCCGATGCAAAACTTCGTGTCATCCCCGAAGGGGGCCATCAGTTCCTGGTGGAGCAGGCCGACGCAGCCAATGAAGCGATTCTGGCATTTCTCAACGATCTCCCTGCGGAAATATGAGAAGACCTTCGCTGTTTCTGAAACGGCAGGCATTATTTTAATGAACTTGACGCGGCCAACAACAGATAGTATGAAGTGGCGATACATATTTCACCACTTGTTTTTATCGGGTATAAGGAGGTGATGGCAAAAACTCGGTTGGAGTATTGACGGTCAATCTATTAAATAACCTGTCGCGTACAATCGCGACAATAAAGGGAGGGAGAATCTATGTGCGGCAAAAAGTATGGGCGTATCCTAATGCTGGCTATTCTGGGGCTAACATTCACGGCTATGGATTCCATGGCGGCCAATCGAGACTTTGGCAAGGCAGAAACCATTCGCATAGGCTCCCTGGGCCCGGTCCAATTGGCGCCTGGGATTGGAATTCACAACTCAACAAAAATGGCCGTTGCTGAAATCAACGCAGCCGGGGGAATCGACGGGAAAAAAGTGGAGCTTTTCATCGGGGACACGGAAGGGAAGCCCGAGAAAGGCATCACGGCCATGAAAAAGCTCATTCTGGAGGATAAGGTGGATGTATTGGTAGGCTGTTACTCCAGCGGAGTTGCCCTGGCCCTCCAGCCCTATCTGGCAAAATATAAGATTGTTTATATTGCCACCGGCACAGCTTCCACTACCCTGACCAATAATGTGACGAAGAAACCCAAGAAACTTAAATATTTCTTCAGAGATATGATCAACTCCGATCGTCAGCAACAATGGGCCACAAAATTCCTTACGGAATTTGTAAACGGAAAACTGGGGTTTACCAAGTATGCCATTCTTGCCGAAAACACAAATTGGGTCCAGGCCTATGCGCCGAATCTCAAAAAAGACATGGAGGCAGCGGGCCTGGACGTCACCTTCTATGAAATGTTCGATATCGATATCAAGGATTTTTCCCCAACCTTTGTCAAAGCCAAATCAACCGGCGCCCAGTGGATCGCCCAGATCGTAAGCCATGCGGCCAGCATTCCTCTGGTCAAGGCTTGGAAAGACACCAAGGTAGCCCCCATGGGCCTGTGTGACGTGGCGAGCATGGATTCCAAGTTCTGGGAAATGACCGGGGGTAAATGCCTGGGGGAAATCACCTATAACTTCATCGCCCGGGCCCCCCTCACGGACAAGACCATACCGTTTTGGGATAAGTATGTGAAAACCTACGGAACCAACCCCGTTTACACCTGCGGCTTCAGCTACGACGCCATATACATGCTGGCCGATATCATCAGGCAGAAAAAATCGTTAAAGTCAGACGATCTTATCTCAGGACTGGAGAATATCTCTTATACCGGCGTTCTCCACGCAAAGACAGGGTTCGATAAAAAGACCCACGATCTTCTGGAAGGACGATACGTGATGCCCATGGTCCAATGGCAGGATGGCGCGAAACAGACAGTGATCTGGCCCGATGAGTTCAAGACGGGTGACTATATGACACCTCCCTGGGAGAAATAAACAGGAATAGAAGGGCCGAAAGGGTCAATAAAGGGCAAATTTGTCCTTTTTGACCCTCATCGGTCTTTCAAGCCATGGCACAACTTCGATTTCGTGCACGGAACCTTGGAAAGCAGGGGAACAAATGACCACATTCATGAACATCCTGATACTGGGCGGCATCTGGGGGGCGCTTTACACCCTGATTGCAGTCGGATTCACGCTCATATTCGGTGTAGCAGGCATCATCAATCTGTCCCACGGCGCGTTCTACATGCTGGGGGCGTACCTGGCCTATACCTTCATAACTTTGCTCGGGATGAACGTGCCTATGGGTGCGCTCATAGCCGTGCTGGGTACTGCCATGATCGGCATGCTCATTGACCGCTATGCCATCAGGTATATGCGGGAAACCCATGTCTACGTTCTCATCATTACGCTGGCCTTTGCCCTTTTCTTCCAGGAACTCATGTACGCCTTCTATGGCCCCCACGGCAAAGCGGTCGAAAGCTTTATTGCCGGCGACATGACCATTATGAACGTGCATGTGAGCTATCAGAAAATTCTGACCTTTTTCGTATCGGGGGCCCTGGTTACCCTCCTATGGCTCTTCATCAAAAAGACCAAAACGGGCAAGGCCATTGATGCCGTGGCCCAAAATCGGGAAGCCGCCGTCTTCATGGGGATTCAGCCGGAAAAGATCTATATGATCACCATGGGTATCTCCGCAGCCCTGGCAGCCATTGCAGGGGTACTCATCGCCCCGATCCTTGAGGCTGTGCCAACCATGTGGGCATTCCCGCTGTTCAAGGCATTCGCCGTGGTGATTATCGGAGGGCTTGGAAGCATTACGGGAGCAATCATTGCAGGGTTGCTTCTCGGATACGCAGAGACAACAGTCAGCGTGTTGATCTCCGCCAACTATCCGGACTTGGTCTATCTGTTCGCAATTATCCTGGTATTGCTAATACGCCCCAGAGGCCTTATGGGGAAACGTTCACACTGAGGAATTTTATATGGTGAATCTGGAAAACATGTTTGGACCAAAGGTCTTTTACAAACGCCTGATGGGCTTGTCCATATTCAGCGTTCTGATTCTTTTGGTGCCCCTGGTGTTCTCGGATCCTTATGATCTGGAACTCCTCTTTCTGTGTCATTACTACGTTATCCTGGCCTGCAGTTGGGATCTTCTCACCGGTTTCACGGGAAACGTGAACTTCGGGCACGCCTTTTTCATTGGCGGCGCGGGATTTGCGGGTGCATTGTTGAACCTGCACTTTGGATGGGGACCCTGGTTAACGCTCCCCATCGGAGGTGTGGTGGCAGCGATTTGCGGGTTAGTGGTCGGATCTTTCACTCTACGCCTCAAAGGCCCCTATTTTGCCGCCGTGACCTTTTGTTTCGCCACCCTCCTCTACAAATTGATCATGATCCAGCAAAACGTTTTTGGCGGTGAGGAAGGCCTGTCCGGGATCGACTGGCTTTCGGAGTCGACTCTGGGCGGTTATTACATCTCAGGCATTCTGATGCTGGCGACCATATTCTTTCTTTATTTCCTGTCCAAGTCTCCTTTCGGTCTGATTCTCCGCTCCATCGGGGAAAACGAAATAGCCAGCGAGGGTTCAGGCATCAATACCACATACTACAAAATCGTCGCATTCATGATCAGCGCATTCATCGCCGGGGTCGGGGGCGCCATGTACGCGCACGCCCAGATGCATGTGGGACCGGAAATGGCCCACGATTCTCTCTCGGCCCTGGTGCTTATCATGGCGGTTGTAGGCGGCATGGGGACTATCATCGGTCCGATTATAGGGGCCTATCTCCTCACCATTGCAAACGAATCCCTTCGGTTCATGGGAGAATTCAGACTCCTGATTTACAGTGGGGCCGTTGTTGCCATCATTTTATTCGCGCCAAAGGGCCTTCTGGACATTTTTCTACGGGTCTATCGTCGTGTTGTGGGCCAGGCAAAATAGCCAGCCCCTGGAAAAACCGCTATGGAAGGAAGCGTATCTATGGAAGCGATTCTTGAAATAAATGAGCTGAGCAAGGCCTTTGGAGGACTCCAGGCCGTGCTCAATTTCGACCTGAAAGTGCATCGGGGGGAAATCCTTGGTTTGATCGGCCCCAACGGTGCGGGCAAGACAACCATCTTCAATCTGATCACGGGATTCATTCAGGCCGATTCCGGCGAAACCTTGCTCATGGGGAAAAACATTACCCTGCTCAAACCGTTTCAGATCGTGAATATGGGTATGGCACGCACCTTTCAACTGGTTGATCTCTTCAAGGAGATGACTGTCCTGGAAAACGTGATGATTCCCTGCTTTTCACACAGGTCAAAAAGCAGACGGCAAAGCGGAGAAAAACCATGGAAGGTCGCCCTTCATTTTCTGGAAGAAATGGGTCTGGAGGAGCGTTTAAACGAACAGGCCAAAAACCTTGCTTTCGGTGAATTACGCCTCCTGGACATCGCCCGGGCCATGGCCACGGCGCCGGATGTCCTTTTACTCGATGAGCCCTTTTCCGGGCTTGATGTGGAAGATGCTGAAGTCCTTACCAAGGCCATCCAACGGATGCACAAGATGGGCCAGACCATGATTATTATCGAACACCGCCTCAGGGACCTCCTGAGACTCGTTGAAAGGGTCGTGGCCATCGTATTCGGACAAAAAATCGCCGAAGCACCGCCGGAGGAGATCATCAATGATGAGAAGGTGATCCGCGCCTACCTCGGAGAAAGGAGATCATAAATTGAATTTGCTGGAGGTAAAAGAAATCCGGGTTCTCTACGGAAAGGCAATCGCACTCAATGGTTTGAGCATCCATTTGAAACCAGGGGAACTGGTCGGGGTCGTGGGTCCCAACGGTGCAGGCAAAAGTACGCTCCTGAGGGCCATTTCCGCCGTTGTCCCCCTGGAAGGCGAGATTCTGTTCGACGGAAAACGTATCGATGGTCTGAAACCCCACGAGATCATTCGCATGGGAATTATCCATTGCCCTGAAAGAAGGCAGCTTTTTGCCGAGTCCACGGTGGCAGAGAATCTGGAAATGGGGGCCTATTTGAGGAAAGACAAGGCCCAGATTCAAAAAGACCTTTCGCATGTATATGAACAGTTCCCCATCTTGGAGAAACGCCATACCCAGGTATCGGGAACCCTCAGCGGTGGGGAACAGCAGATGCTGGCCATCGGCAGATCGCTCATGAGCAAACCCCGGCTTCTCATGATGGATGAACCCTCCATGGGGCTCTCCCCCATGGTAAAAAATGATCTGGCGGATAAAATCGTGGCCATCTGGAATTCCGGAATCACCGTGTTGGTGGTGGAACAGGATGCCAGCCTCGCCCTGGAACTGACCCAAAGGGTCTACATTCTCGAGCATGGGAAGGTGGGGCTCGAAGGGGCAAGCCAGGACCTGATGAACAACGAAGAAGTGAAGCGCATTTACTTTCAACTGGGATAAGGCCGTCCATCTGTTGAGAAATCCAAAAATCAACATGCACCCTCTGATATCCTGAGAATTTTCCCTTCGTCAATGGAAAGAAGCGTTCCGTCTCTTTGAATCAGGCAGCGGATCGAAATGTCTACTCCGTCCTGTTAAAAAGGAAGCATGAAATTCACAAAGCCATTCCAAGTTCCTGCCGATGAAATAGAAAAGCGAACACGAAAAATTCAGGCCGAACTGGCCCGGAATAATATTGACGGGGTTTTCATCGTACAGCGTACGGATCTCTTTTACTTTTCCGGAACCGCTCAGAACGGTTTTCTGTATATCCCGGTCGAAGGAGCCCCACTTCTCTTCATCAAACAGTATCTGCCCCGTGCCAGGAGCGAGTCGTCTATCACCGAGATTATAGGGATTCGATCGATCAAGGATATTCCCGGGTTGATAAGGGATTTCCATGGACAACTTCCTGCCGTCTTGGGGTTTGAACTGGATGTCTTACCGGTCAATGACTTTCAGTTTTACAAAAAACTGTTCAAAACGACATCCCATGTGGACGCATCCGGACTTATCCTGAAAATCAGGCAGGTGAAGTCCGAGTGGGAAATTGAACAGATGGAAGTAACGGCCCAAATGACATCCCTGACCTTCGAATATATGAAATCTGTCATCCGACCCGGAATCACCGAAATGGAATTTTCTGGAATGTTTGAAGCTTTCGCGCGAACCATTGGCCAGGGCGGCAAGCTGCGGGTTCGAAACTATCAAACCGAGGGATACCCCTGGCACGTGTTGAGTGGTAAAACCGGTGCATTGCCGGGGTTATTGGACTCACCGGCCAGTGGAAAGGGCACATCGGCAGCCTTTCCCGTGGGAGCCAGCCACAAAAAACTTTGCAGAAATGAGCCTATCATGGTGGATATGGGCTCCGTATTAAACGGATACCACATGGATGAAACGCGCATGTTCGCCATTGAATCCATGCCGGAAAAGGCCATAAAAGCCTGCCGAGCCTGCATTGAAATTCATAATGCGGTTCTCGAAAAAGCCAGACCCGGCGTTACTCTTGGACGCCTGTTCGATTTGTCCGTAAAAATGGCTGAACAACTCGGGTATGCCGAGAACTACTTAGGCGTACCAGGACACCGGGTCACTTTCATCGGGCACGGGATCGGACTGGAATTGATCGAAGCCCCCTTCATAGCAAGGAACAGGGAAGATTGCCTCGAAACGGGAATGGTCTTTGCGCTGGAACCAAAGATGGTTTTTGAAAACGAGTTCCCGGCAGGAATAGAGAGTGTTTTTCAAGTAACCGACAAGGGCGCTCGGCTCATAAGCAAAGTGCCGGTGGGAATATTTGTGTGTTAGACTCTCTGCAAAAAAAAGTCTGCCCGCACCGCAAAAAAATGCGGTACAGGCAGACTGAACTCGTAGGTTGGGGTGAAGCATGAACCCCAACACAAAACGATGATGAACCCAAAAATGTTGGGGTTCGTACCTCACCCCAACCTACCGAACCCCACTACTTTCCGTGTTCCAAAACCTTTCGCAGTTCCTTTTCTTCATCCTTGGTCAAGGACGTCTGAAGGATTCTTCCTGTAAAATTATCATGCTTCAGCTCATCGAGAACCTTGTCCGTTGTGGCTTTTTTTATCAGAACAAAGAGTGCCGACGTACCCGGCTTAAAAGATTCAGCCAGATCTTTCATAAATTGGTCGTTGATGCCGAGGTCTCGCAATTTGCCTGCCAAGGCGCCTGAACCCGCGCCGATAGCAGCACCCAGAAGCGGATTTAAAAAGATCAGGCCGATGAGCATTCCCCAGAAAGCCCCTCCCACTGCACCGGCAGCCGTAAGACTTACCGCCTGATGAAGTTTGACTTTTCCGTTCTCGTCCTTGCTGACAACTACCACATCTTCCATTTCAATCAGAAACTCTTTTTGCATCTTCACCAGAGCAGCACGCATTTCAAAGGCACTGTGAGAATCATCAAACGCAATCGCTACCAGATCACTCATACTTCATCTCCCTTCCAATTCAGATTCTTTTGATTATTCGCCAATAGGCCACTAAAAACGATCCATTCTTAACCGCTGAACTATACGGACACACCATCGTGGAGTCAAGGAAAACCACACTTCTTATTAACATCATCAGGCATTTTCGATGAAAGATTCTGCTGTCTTTATGGCGTATTCATATCCCTGCTCACAGAGAAACAATTGGCGTTTCAGGGCAAAATCCTGTTCGACGGTATCCCGGGTGACCAGGGAGTAGAAATAGGCCTGGTTTTCACCCGATTTAGGCCGTAAAATCCTGCCCAGGCGTTGAGCCTCTTCCTGCCGGGAGCCAAATGTACCGGAAATTTGAATGGCCACGGAGGCATCGGGCAGATCCACCGCAAAATTGGCAACCTTGGAAACAGCCAGGGTCGTGATTTTGCCGGCTTTGAAATCCCCGTAGAGACTATCCCTTTTTTTCTGGGATGTGGATCCCGTAATCAGCGGGACATCCAGGCTTTTTGCCGCATCTTTGAGTTGGTCGATATACATGCCGATCAACAGGATCTGTTTTCCTTTATGCCGGGCCATGATTTCGCTGACCAGGTTCTGTTTGGCGGGGTTTTCCGATGAAATTCGAAATTTCTTTCGCTTGTTTGCCACTGCATAGGTCATTCCCAGGTCTTTCGGAAGGGGAATGCGGATTTCACAACATCGGGCCTTGGCAATCCAGCCCTGTTGTTCCATCTCCTTCCACGGCACATCCACCTTTTTGGGGCCGATTAAAGAAAATACATCTTCTTCCTTACCATCTTCCCGAACAAGGGTTGCAGTCAGTCCCAGTCGCCTCCTGGCCTGCAGGCCGGCCGTCACTTGAAAAACAGGGGCGGGGAGCATATGGACCTCATCGTAAATGATCAATCCCCAGTTGCGGTCGTCAAAAAGGGTTAAATGAGGGAAATCTCCTTCCTTGTTCGGGCGATAGGTCATGATCTGATAGGTAGCAATGGTAACATGTCGAATCTCTTTGGTGTTTCCGCTGTATTCTCCGATATCGTCCGCAGCCAGGGTGGTTTTATCCTGCAGCTCTTCCTTCCACTGGCGAATGGCCGTCACATTGGTGGTGAGGATCAGGGTGGAGGTTTGAAGCTGTTCCATACAGGAAATGCCCACGATAGTTTTTCCGGCGCCGCAGGGCAGTACGATGACGCCGGCGCCGCCATGGTTGGCGCCTTTGGCGTAAAAAGCATCGGCAGCCTGTTGCTGGTAGGGACGAAAAGAGAAAGGCGCGCCCGAAGATGTGGTAGTGCGTACTAAAAAGGCAACCCGCTCACCTTCGACGTACCCCGCAAGATCTTCCGCCGGATAACCGGTTTTAATGAGCGCCTGTTTAATTTTGCCGCGATCGGTCGATCTTATGAGAAATGCGGTTTCGGAAATCCGGTCTCCAAGAAGATCCCCTATGGCAGGGGTATGGACCATCTCTTCCGCAAGGATCTCGCTATCGGCGGTAAGCAGAAGTCCTTCCCCATTTTGCCGCAGTTTCAGGCGGCCAAACCTGGATGCGAAATCATGGATCTCCACCAGCACGTGTTCCGGAACCGGGTATTTTGAAAACTCGCAGAGGGCATTGGCAATATTCGTCGCAGGAATGCCGGCTGCGCGGGCATTCCAGATGGAAAGAGGGGTGATGCGATACGTATGAATGTGTTCGGGGGATTTAACAAGTTCCGCAAATCGGACCAGCTCATTTCGGGCCGCTTCATAACGGGGGCTGTTCACTTCCACTAAAATGGTGTGGTCGCCCTGGACTATGAGCGGGTTTGAAAGGTTGCAATCGGTCATATCTGCTCCCTGAGTCGCGGCACAATATAGCCAAGGCGGGCAAGAGCCGTCATGAATTGTTTCTCCTTTCCCGGCATGATAACAAGATGCTTTTCTCCCGCCGGCCTGCACATTTTTGAAAGCTTCTGATCCGAAACAACCAGTTGTTGAAGCATGGCGTCTTTGCATTTAATGAGATGGGCCTTCCCTTCGTATTCAAGACCGGCCGAACGAGTTTTCACATCGTTTAGAAGGGTCGTGACAGTTTGAGGTATAGGTTGGGAAGACCGGGATTTCAAAAAAGCTTTTATTTCCTGAATACTGGTCCCGTTTTGCGCCGCTTCGAGAAGGGTACGCGTAGTCAGGACCCATAAAGCCGGTGATTTTTTTTGACAGATTTTTTCAAGGAACAGCCTGTCGGCAGGCGACAGGGCGGGCGCGTCGGTCACCACCACATCATGATTCGGCAAGACCGTGAGAACCGCTCGGGTCTCAGTGGGTTCGGTTTCATAAACGTCGGTCATTTCCATGGCAAAAGCGCCGAGGGAATTGATTCGTATATAGATGAGTCCGTCGTACCGGCTCAGGAAGTTGCTGCCATCCATGCCCCAGCCCCACAAGCCATGGCAGTCGGAAAGGGCGCCGTCGGGATGAATGTAACCCACATCAATGATCCCCATGGTGGCCGCATACTCAAACAGGAAGGCCAGCACATATCGGGTTTTAACCATTGTTTGATCCCCGTATTCATCCAGATGCCCGTACTGGGAGTCCCCCACATAGAGTTTCCAGGCGTACCGTGCCACCTCAAAATCGAATCCTTCCGAATACATTGAACGGAGAAATTCCTTCACAGTGAGCCATTTGCCGGGGGCGCACAGGCAAAGGCCGTCGTATAAAACCGGCCTGCGTGTGCTTGCGGCAACCAGTACTCGGCCTCTGGAAGCCTTCTGTCCCTTGATCTGGTCCACCCGGCTGAATTCATCCAGGAACTTGCTATTAACCCATTTATCCCAAGCGTCTTTAATGATTTGGGGGAAATTTCCTTTGAGGGCCTTCTTCCCTTTGTTGGTGAGCTTGAGCGTACTCCCGTCAGCCTTTGCCAGCCCCGTACCTTGCAACAACACGGGCCATGCAAAGGCCTGAATATGACCGATGCCTTCGAAGATATCATCCTCACCATACCAGTCACCTTCCTGAAGAAGCTTCGCCAGGTTTTTCTGGCCGGCAAGGGTCGGGCGTCCTGTTTTTGCGCTGACCTTGATTTTGCCGGCTTCAACAAGCCTCAGTACTGTCTGCAGATTGTTTAAAGCAGCCGCAGCCGTATTGCGAACGATGAGATTCCTCTTCGCCGTTTTTTCATCAATGTCGAGACTGATGGCATTCGGCAGTTTGTCCACATATTGAACGCGATCCTGTTCAGGTTCTTTGACAAAGCCTTTCAAGATCCTCCTTAAATCCGCAGGCACATGCAGATTGACAATAAAAAGATCCACCATATCGCCCTCGGCTTGCCAACCCAGGCTTCGGCATGGAGGCGGATCATGCTTATATTTAGCCTTGAATTGGTTTACATCCAGTTCTCCCAGCGGATCAAATACCGCTTCTTGAACGGCTGCCTTTTCAATGGTGCTGAGCCCGTCAAAATAGGATTTTACGCAGGAACTCAGCATAGCGCGGCAGATCGCCTTGACGATATCCGCTTTTCGAGAAGGAATCTTTTCACAGACCATTTTGCCCAATCTTCGAATGGCATCCACCCTGTAATTGTTAATCAAGGCCTCTTCCAAGGTTTCGTAGATGGGGTTTTCAAGGTATCTCGTCATATAAGCATCCAATATTTAAGATCTAATGTCTTGTTTGATTTTTTTAAAACCTGATTCGATTTTCCATCTGGCACCATAGTACTCGATACTTGCTTAACAGAACTCGATACTTATCGCTTAAATTTCCAACCCGTTCAAAAACCCTTCAATACATTCGCATCCCTGTTCAATCTTCGGCAAAAACTCATGTAAATATTCATCGGTCACATGATCGGAACCCGGCCAGCTTTCCAATACCCGGGCGCCGTCAAAATCAACCCCCGCCACCCGCACGCCCAGGTTCGTCGCCGGCATATAGAAATCCGACCCCGGCAGTACGGCAATGCCGTTCTCCTTAAGAAGGGCATCGGCCATTGTGCCGGAGGTGATAATCCCTCGCGCACGAAGTGGTTCTTTAAAATTTTCAAAATCAGGAAACAGATAAAAGGACCCTGCAGGTTTCGGACAATTCAATCCCATTTCAACAAACTGTTTGTGCAGATAGTTCATGACATAGCCATAAATATCGGTTGTTTTTTCCACAAATGGCCGGATTTTCTCAAAGTCGCCATAGGCTTTTAGAGCAGCATATTGGATGGGGGCGCTGACCGCGCTGAATGTCTCGCTGACCACCGATTTTAATGCGGACATCATCAGTTCCAGGGAATCCGGTATCAGCACGACCCCGAGACGATAACCGCCTGCAGCAAATGATTTTGAAAGCCCGCCCGAAATAATGGTTCCCTCCGGGTAAAATTTCGCCAGGCTGCTCATGGACCATTCATCAAATTCTATCATGGCATATATTTCGTCGGAAATCACAATCACCTGGTATGCCCGGCAGATTTCAGCAAGTTCTTTGATTTCAGTTTCGTGGTAAAGTGCGCCGGTGGGATTGTTCGGGTTGTTGAATATGAGAAGTTTCTGGGATTGACCGGCACTGTAACAGGCACGGTCAAGCAGTTCAGGCGTCACCCTGTAATTGTTTTCCCGGGATGTGGGTATGGGAATAATCTCTTTTCCCCTGAGAGCGGCCTGCGGACCGTAGCTGACCCAGCTCGGCACCGGCACCAGGAGAGGACCTTCCATCAGGTAAATAATCTGAAAGATAAGCTCTTTGCTTCCGGGACCGACGCACACGTCCGACGGCTTGAAATGATACCCGAATTCATCTCCATAAAATTTGGAGACTGCCTCGCACAATTCCGGGAGTCCCTGCGTGGGAAGGTAATCTTTTTTGTCTACATTGTCCCGAAGCGCTGCCTGGATTATTTCGGGCACAGGAAAGGGCGATTGGCCAAACCCGAAGTGTACAATATCCTTCCCCTGCCGTCGAAGCTCAAGGGCCTTCAAATTGATTGCCAGGGTTGCGGACTCTTTCAGGCTTAACACCAACGGGTTTAATGCGGGTCTCATAGTCATCTCTCCATTTATTAGATGAATAATGTCACTTATTTGATCTGCAAGCTCGGAAGACCGAACTTTATCCGAAGTTCGTTGCATGCCAAACACCCCGGCTCGAACCACCGGCAAAGGACTGGTCGTGCTTGGTGGTGCTTGCACTTGCCGGAATCGAGATCCAACCATAGGCACGGATTCGATTTCCGATAACGAACACTGCGAGCATAGGCATCAACTTGTTCAAGGAGTAGATCTGACGCCTTTACCAACTCGTTGGCATCGAAGGGAGGAAGTGCAAAAGCTAAACAACAGATTCCACAGTTGTCGCATGGATTATTTAAAGATGTGTTCATATGCCACCTGAACAAAAGCTATGCTATGAAAGATTCTTTCCCGGGCTTTACAACTTCGTGAGCTGGCATTACATTAACCCGTCTGTTTTGTAATGAATAGCAAAAAAAGGAGCCCTGATGAATTATGTTCCCTTTGAACAAGGCCCCATAAGGCCGGTTGATGAAGCGGACAGCCTTTTGGTCCGCACTACAAGAGGATGCCCGTGGAATAGATGCACCTTTTGTTCCATTTACGAGGGGATGAAGTTTTCTCTCAGACCTGTGCCTGAAATTAAAAAAGACATCCTCGCTGCAAAAGAATATTTCAACGGTCACCCTTTTGAGACCTGTTTCCTCCAGGATGGGGACAGTTTTGTCATGCAGACAAAAGATTTGATAGATGTCTTACAAACACTTAGAACCGCATTTCCATCTCTAAAACAGATCAGTTCCTATGGCAGGGCCCAGACCATGGTGAAAAAATCTTCATCTGCCATGAAAGAGATCTGTGATGCCGGTTTGAACAAGCTTTACTGTGGCATGGAATCAGGTTCTCTTCAGGTGCTTGAAAAGGTCAAAAAAGGAATTACACCGACATCGATTATCAAGTCGGCCGATATGGCAAGGCAAGCCGGCATGAACACCACCCAGTTCATCATATTGGGGCTCGGGGGCACAGAGCTGTCAACAAACCATGCAACTGAAACAGCTAAGGTTCTTAATGCTATCAACCCGAACTATATTCGTGTCCTGACCATTGGTGTCAAACCCGGTTCTGGCCTCGACCTTCAAATGGCAAACAAAGAATTCACATTGCCGTCGGAAACCCATATGATTTCAGAACAACGGCTACTCCTTGAACATCTTGACGGCATCAACAGTCATTATGCCAATCACCACAGCGTAGACTTGCTTCTGGAAATCAGGGGCCAATTGCCTGATGACAAAGATCGTCTCCTAAGCATCATGGATCGGTTTTTATCTTTGAAAGAGGCTGATCAGATTAATTTTATCTTGGGAAGACGCCTGGGATATTACCGTCGGTTATCAGATCAGGAGAATGACCTTCAGTATCAGTTGGTTGAAAAACAGATCAAAAAAATAAAGCAACCTGATTCTATGGAAGAGATTTTCCACACCCTTCGCATACAGGTAATCTAAATCGTTACCAATCCACCGGTTGGCGGCGAGAAATGAAAAGGCTTTGCCGTTTCAAACGACAATACAGACGGCGTGTTCGACAGGATTTGCAGGATTTTTTTGTTTTCATTTTCAATTTCCAGAAGAAATTGAAAATACTTACTTCGCTTTGGGAAGGTCGGGTTATGGCAACAAAATCAAACAGTCTTCGTATTTATAACTCTTGGTCCGGGCACTACTTGCTTTGTACTTGTTTCCTGAAATAAAGAATCCCGTAAATCTTGTTGATCCTGTCTAAAAACAGTATCACGGTCCAGTCGCATAGTTACTGGTTGTTTCAAGTATTTCACATAAGGGTTTTGGCTGAGAACTAAAGAGGTCACCTCGATTTTTTTGTTAAACAACACTTTTTGTACTTCTTGCCTGACCCGCATGGGCATGGCATATTACGACCAATTTTTTGAGGAAAAGGCAGAACGTTACTCTTTCCACCATTTTCATTTTTTCGCATATTTTTCCGAATATTCGCTCTAAACATTGCATAGTGTCTTTTTAGCC
>CAYOWC010000074.1:0-18353 GCA_964407525.1 uncultured Desulfobacteraceae bacterium
AGAAAACATACCCCATTTCCGGGAAAAGTGTAAACTTATGGATGAAGGATGCCCAGTAATCTTATGTTTCTACACAAACGCTTCAATCGTGCAACTTAGAAGGCTTAATATCCATAATTTTTCTATAAAATCAACTTATAATTCTGAACCAGGAGGAAAACCGATGATACCCGACATTAAAAAAATTCTCTACACGACCGATTTATCAGAGAATGCGCGCCACGCTTTTGGCTATGCAGTCAGTCTCGCGAGCCGTTATGGGGCGGGAATTACGTTTTTAAATGTGCTTGAAGATATGTCCCCTTACCGGGACAGCCTGATGATCAATGTCTTAGGCCAGGAAAAATGGGATGAACTCATTAAACATAATCGAGAAGAAATCCTTGAAAAGGCAACGGAACGTATCAGTTCCTTCTGCGATGAGGTGAGCGCCAAGATTCCCGCCTGCCCGTTTATTACCGATGACATTGTCGTGAAAGTAGGAGAACCGGTTGAAGAAATCCTGGAAGTGGTGGAAAGCAGTGGGTGTGATCTTCTGGTGATGGGCGCCCATGGACGCGGGACCCTGGCCGACAAGCTGATGGGAAGTACTACCAGAAGGGTACTGAGGCGTTGTAAGAAACCTGTTTTGATTGTGCGGCTGCCTTAAAGCGGTAGACGCGTAGAGCGTCTCCCTCGTTCGTTCCGCTGCAGGAGCGCCTGCCCGCCAATGCCGTGTCCCCAGTTATGTCCCGCAACGCTGGGGACGCGAACATGGGAAGGAGTCCCTTGTCAATGTATCGGGCTATGGCAGGCGGGTGGGAACGAGAAAAACTTCTTAAAGAAAGTCTCGCGCAGAGACGCAAAGACGCAGAGAACGACAGGTTTCCCCGCTTTAAAGCGGGAGCAAATCAAAAAAGAAACTTTTGGGTATTGTGGTAGGCTATTGAGGGAATCCAGGTATTCTGTGACTGCCTACTGCTTACTACCTACTGACCTTTTCACACGAGTCCGCTATTGAGTAGCGGATTGCCGCTCTATCTCCAGTGCCTTCAGTTCCCTTCTGATGATTTTGCCCGTGTTGGTCAGGGGCAGTTCATTGACGAATTCGATCTCTCTCGGATACTCATGGGCTGCCAGCCTGACTTTGACAAACTTTTTGATGTCCTCTTCCATTTCCGGGCCGGGTGTGACTCCTGCTTTTGGAATGATAAAGGCCTTGACCAATTCTGTACGGATTTTGTCCGGCTTTCCCACCACGGCTACCATGCCCACTGCCGGGTGCTTCATGAGGCAGTCTTCAATTTCCGCCGGGCCTATGCGGTAACCGGAGCTGGTAATCAGGTCGTCTTTTCTTCCAACAAACCAGAAATATCCATCGTCATCCTTTTTTGCAAGATCTCCCGTTAGCCACCATTCCCCGATATATTTTCCCCTTGTAGCCTCCGGATTTTTCCAGTACTCCAGACACATGACTGGGTCCGGCGTCTTAATGGCGACCTCTCCTACCTCCCCGAAAGGAACTGGCGTACCCGATTTATCCACCACTTCCACCACGTGACCGGGGATGGCCTTTCCCATGGAACCTGGTCTGATTTCCATGACCTCTGAACAGCTCCCCACGACCAGATTCACCTCTGTCTGCCCATAGAATTCGTTGATGGTAAGTCCTAAGACCTCTCTGCCCCAATCGAGGAGTTCTTCTCCAAGGGATTCCCCGCCACTGCCTATGGAGCGCATGGAATAGTCGTGACGGCTTCTCGGGTCCTTTACCTGCCTCATCATCTTCAACGCGGTGGGCGGCATGAAGGCATTCCTTATGCCGTATTTTGCCAGGAGGTGAAACACCTCTTCCGGGTCAAATTTCCTGGCCCGGTGGGCCACAATCGGTACGCCGTAATGCCAGCTTGGGAGAAGAGCATCCATGAACCCTCCCATCCATGCCCAGTCAGCCGGGGTCCAGAAAAGGTCATCTTCTTTTGGAAAGAAATTATGAGGGAACTGGATGCCGGGGAGATGCCCAAGGAGTACTCGATGGGCATGAAGCGCTCCCTTAGGAGGCCCTGTTGTCCCGGACGTATAGCTGATGAAAGCGGGGTCATCGGCGCGTGTTATGACAGGCTCGAAAGCGGTGGAACCTTTTTCAACCAGGTCGTCAAACCGGAATATTCCGTCTCTCTTTTTTCCCCTTGCCAGGACAACCACCTGAAGGTGGGGCAACCTGTCCTTGATTTCCAGGATTTTGTGGAGATTGGCCTCGTCAGTGATAATTCCTTTCGCCTCGCTGTTGGCCAGTCTGTATTCCAGGGCTTCCGTTCCAAAAAGCGTGAACATCGGTATGGCAATGGCGCCCATTTTATACAGGGCGATATGTGCGATGCCCGCTTCCGGGGACTGGGGAAGCATGATTCCAAATCGGTCTCCCCGTTCCAGCCCCTGCGCTTTGAGCCCGTTGGCCAGCCGGTTTGACAATCTTTTCAGATCCCAGAATGTGTAGCGTTCCGTTTGGCCCTTTTCGTCTTCGAAAATCAGGGCCAGGCGGTATCTCTGATGGGCCCATTTGTCGCATATGTCGACCCCGATATTGTAAAATTCAGGAATTTTCCACTCGAAGGAATTGTACACCTCGTCATAGGTTTTACCAGGTTTCAGCATGGGGAAATCTCCTTTTTATCACTTGATCAGCAGCGAAGGAAGCCAGGTAATGCTCTCCGGCCAGACGACGCAGACGATCAAGCCCAGTTCCATGAGTCTCCAGAATGGGAACGCGCCCCAGTATACATCGGAGGTAGAGATTTCCGGAGGCGCCACGCCTTTGAGATAAAAAAGAGCATAGCCAAAAGGTGGCGTGAGAAATGAGTCCTGAAGCATGACCGCCATGATGACGATAAACCAGATCTTATCAAATCCCAGATCAGCCGCGATAGGAAGAAAGAGGGGAAAACAGATCAGAATGATGCCGATCCAGTCAATGAACATCCCCAAGAAAAAGAGAATGATCATCATGATAATGAACATCCCCCATTTTCCAAGACCGGACTCCAGGATTAATTCCTGGACCACGTCGCCTCCTCCCGATCCCATGAAGATACTGGAGAAACAGCTTGCAGCCACAAGAATAATGATGACCATGGAGGATGTCCTGGTCGTGTTGACCACCGCGGATACGAGGCCTGACCAGGTAAATTTTCCGTAAGCTATCGTCATGAGGAATGCCAGAACGGCTCCGATGCCTGCTGCTTCCGTAGGGGTAGCCACGCCCATGAATATGGATCCAAGGACGCCTATAATCAGGATCATGGGGGGGACCATAGACTTGATAACCATCACGGCTATTTCTGATTTTGTGACCGCTGCCAGCTCTTCCTTAGTAATGGGCGGTCCGTCCTGGGGTTTGAAATAGCACCGGATAAGGATGTAGAGAATATAAAGAGTCGACAGGATAAGCCCGGGAACGACCGCGCCCGCAAAGAGTTTCCCCACCGAAACGCTGCCCTGGTCTGCCATGACGACCAGCATGATACTGGGAGGAATCAGGATTCCCAGAGTTCCGCCAGCGCAGATGCTCCCACAGGCCAGTCTCTTATTGTATCCATATTTCAGGAGTACGGGCATGGCGAGGAGTCCCATGGTTACAACGGATGCTCCGATAATTCCTGTACAGGCCCCGAAGAGGGTGGAGACCACTACGACCGCAACGGCAATTCCTCCCCGTATGGGACCGAAAAGGTATCTCATAGTGGCGAAAAGACTTTCAGCAACACCTGACTGGTCCAGTAACTGCGCCATGAACACAAAAAGAGGGATGGCTACAAGGATGTAGTTGTCCATGACGCCGAAGGTCTGGTTCACAAACATGAAAAAACAGTTTGGACCCCACCCAAGGTACCCGAAGATGACAGCCAGTCCACCGAGAACGAAAGCCAGGGGATGCCCTAAAAAAAGGCCGATCAGAAGCCCCACGAACATTCCTATCACAATAAATTCCGCACTCATATTTCCCTCCCCTTTACGGCCTGAAAAAAAGCTTTGATCAAATTGGATAATCCCTGGATTAGCAGAAATGCAAAAGTGATCGGGATGACCGCCTTGATATAGGGAACGATGGGGAGTTCGGCAGACCCGCTCGTTTCATTCATGGCCCAGGACATTTCCGTGTAGATAGATCCCTGATAAAGGAGGATGATACAGAAGGGAAAGAAAAATACAAGGTATGTGAAGCAATCCAGTATGCCGCGCACCCTGGGAGAGAATTTTTGAAAAATAATATCTATGCTCACATGGCCCTTGTAAAGGAGCGTATAGGCGGCTGTCAGCATGAAGAGAGGGCCGTAAAGATATGCTGTGATTTCCGGTGCCCATATGTGGGGTGTATCGAAGAATTTGGTGGAAATGACCTCGAAAAAAACCACTGCGGTGAGGGGAATGATGAGCCACACAAATATCCTTCCAGTCCATTCGCTTATATTGTCAAGGCCTTTCAGGAGAGTTTTAATCTGCATAGGTTGCCTTTCATATGAGGTGTTGATTACTGCAATAAAATCCAAGCCTTAATTAGAAGTCTACCCATTTTTCAAAGAAAGGAGCAGGCAAGAAAGAGGCCTTTGGCGTATACGCCAAAGGCCTCTTATTCTGTTAATAGCCCATTTTCTTGAGTGCGGCCAAGACGTCATCCACATACACGGGCGTTCGGCCGAAACCGAAATCACCGGACATGGTTCTCCATTCTTTGTACTGTTTCAGGTATTCCATCTGCGATTTAAGGACCTCGGCATAGGCCTTGGACTCTTTCGCTTTCATAATGCAGTACTGGCCTGCCAGAAGCTCGAGTTTATCCAGTTCTTCCTTGGGAAGAGGGAAAACTTCTGTTCCGGCTTTTTTAAACTTTTCAATAGCTTTGGCCGAATCGGCTTCGTAAAAGGCAAGTGAATCCAGCGAAGCAGCCATGCAGGCATACCTCAGTATGGCCTTATTTTCTTTAGAAAGGGTGTCTAAGGCTTTCAGGTTTACCATGGTACCCACCTGGGAAGAAGGCTGGAACCAGCAGGGAACGCTCCAGTATTTGGTGATTTCAGCAAAGCCCATGTTCCAGTCAACGCCGGGGGCGCTAAACTCGGCGCCATCGAGTTTTCCGGTCTGTACGGCGAGGTAGATTTCGCCGCCGGGCATCTTAATGGGGGAGGCGCCGATCTGCTGCAGTATCCAGATGGTTGCCCTTGAAGGGGTTCTCAGTTTTAAACCCTTGTAGTCAGCGAGAGATTTAATGGGGCCGCTCTTTTCCGTGGTTCGGAACCCTGATTCCATGGGCGTTGCGCCCAAAGAATAGTAGGTCATGCCATATTTGCCCCAGAGCTTCTGCATCAGCTCGAGACCTCCGAATTTATACATCCAGGTAATGTAGTCCATATTGGTAAAACCGAAAGGAAAGGATCCAATAAAATCAAAGGCCGGGTCTTTGCTGGCCCAGTAGCTTGGCCAGTCCCCCGCCATTTCCACAGCCCCTTTGCTGCATGCATCAAAAACTTCAAAGGCCTTCATGAGAGCGCCGGCAGGGAACCATTTGATGACGAAATTTCCGCCTGTCATTTCTTTGACATATTCGATCATCTTTTTTTCGCCGTACCAGAGATTAATCGATTCCGGCCATGTGGTCACCATTTTCCATCTGATTTTTTTGGCAAAGGCATTGGATCCAATGGTAAGAATGAGCGTCAACGCGCCCAGAATGATCAATAATTTAAACTTTTTCATCGCTTCCTCCCTTTCAGATTGAAATTTGACGGTTCTTTTGGACAGATTATTTGAACGTGCCGGCCTGGATCATCACCTCCTTCCAAAATGCAGTGCAGTGTGGATTGCAGGGTATGTGGGTTTTGTTGATGGTTGTTGCCTTAATAAGCGGAAAAAGACGGTACGTATTGTATTGCAGATAACAAAAGACCATGATAATCCTTATATAGAATGATCAGGTTTGGGTGTGTTTTATTTAACAGGGGCTATGGAAGCAAGACTGTATGCCTGAACAGCCTTTTCCGGAAAGCGTTTTTGTTCGGTACTCCAAGCGGGAATAATTTCACTGCTTTTTTTCGGCGTAGGTCAGCACCATACCACCATCGAAGAGGAGGTCCCCTCCCACAAGATACCTTGCAAAACGTGAAAACCCGAACAGGAAGAGGTTGGCTACTTCAATGGGCGACATCATTTCCTTGATTCTTGAGTCTCCCATCATCACATCTTTTACAACGTCTTCCGGGGTAATCCCTCTCTGTTTTGCTTGGGCCGGAATCTGGTTTAAAGCAAGGGCCGTTTTTACAAAACCTGTGCTGACAGTGAAAGATCGGACTTCTCCATCCCCTTCAGCGGAGATAGACTGGCTCAGCGCCCTTAGTCCAAACTTCATGATGTTATAGGCCGTTTTGTTCAGGGTGCAGATATGGCCGTGGACGGATGCCATATTTCCTATGGCCCCGGTGCCGTCCTGGCTTTTTCTCATGTGCGGGATGGTCAATTTAGAGAGGTAAAAAGGGGCCCTCAGCATGATTTTCTGCATGAAATCATACTTTTCCATGGGGAAATTTTCGATGGCATCTATGTGCTGCATCCCGGCGATATTGACGAGATATTTTATGGTTCCGACTTGAGCGGCTTCCTGTACCGCCTGGGACATGTCTTCGTCATTGGCCAGGTCGGTTTTGATGAAAACCATGCGACCTCCGAGATTCCGCACCATTTCCACTGTTTTTTGACCTTCCGTTTCGTTGATATCCAGGCCGACAGCGGTGAGACCGTTTGCTGCAGCTGCAATGGCAGTGGCTCTTCCTATGCCCATTGCGGCACCGGTGACAATGCAGATATTGTCTGGATTGAAGTTTTTGTCTTCGAGAATCAGGATTTCATTACGCGTGATCTTTGGTTCTGAAATATCCATTCAGTTCTCCGACCATGAAGCAGGGGGAAATATTTGCGGAATAACCAATTTTATAATCATTTTCTAACAGCTTCAACGGTTTTGTGTCAATAGAAAATATTCTTGTCTGGAGAGGATTCTTTGAAATGCGTTTTATTGTATGTTCTTCTTTCATCTTGACTATGAAGTTCAATTGAATTAAAAAAAACAAGTTCATACGGAACAAATAAGAAGTACAAAGAAGCTCCCTCTTTGTGAGGGTTTTATAAAAAACAGCGGACTATGGGAAGAGTTAAACGCGAATTATGGGAAAAACGACCGGTTTATCTGAGGATAGAAAGAGTAAAATCGAGAAAATTGTTGCGGGCGGCGTAAGCCTGTACCCTTCGGGATATCATGTGGACCTGACTGCTGAAGAGGCAATAAACCGTTTCCAGGAGATGGATAAAGAAACGCTGGAACAGCAAGGCACATCTTTTTCCGTGGCCGGCAGGATCATGTCGAAACGAGATTTTGGAAAGGCCTCGTTTATTAACATCAAGGACAGGACCGGCCTCATGCAGGTTTATGTGCGGAAAAACAAGGTCAGTGACGAAGAATTTGACCTGTTCAAACTGATGGATATTGGAGACTTCATCGGTGTGAAAGGGCCGGTGTTCCGAACCAGGACAGAAGAACTAACTGTTTTAGCGGAAAGCCTTACCCTTCTGACGAAGTCTATGAGACCTCTTCCGGAAAAATTTCATGGCCTTACGGATGTGGAAACGAGGTATCGACAGAGGTATCTGGACCTCATCATGAATGATGACGTCAGAGATGTATTTGTCATGAGAAGCCGCATTGTACAGGCCGTTCGAGGGTTCTTTACGGATCGAAAGTTTCTGGAAGTGGAGACGCCAATGATGCAGCCCATTCCGGGTGGGGCTACTGCAAGGCCTTTTAAGACCTTTCATAATGCGCTTGGGATGGACCTGTATCTGAGGGTTGCGCCCGAACTATACCTGAAGAGGCTGATTGTTGGTGGGATGGAAAGGGTGTTCGAGATTAATCGTAATTTCAGAAACGAGGGGATTTCCGTCAAACATAATCCCGAATTCACCATGCTCGAATTTTATATGGCATATGCTACCTACGAAGATCTGATGACCCTTACGGAAGATCTTTTTTCCCATGTCCTGGAAACGGTTCTTGGTAAACAAATTATTGAATATCAAGGCAAAACAGTGGATTTTACGCGCCCCTGGGCAAGAATATCTTTGTTTGAATCCCTGAAAGAATTGGGCGGTGTTGACCAGGTGGTGTTAGAAGACAGAAATGAAGCGGAAAAAGTCGCGTCTTCCCTTGGCATCAAATCCCTTGAAAGGGATGGCCATGGTGAAATACTGACAAAACTGTTCGATCATCTCGTGGAGCCTCACTTGATTAATCCTACATTTATCACCGGATATCCTACCGAGGTTTCCCCTCTTTCCCGGCGAAATGAAGAAAATCCGGATGTGGTTGACCGGTTTGAACTTTTTATTGCCGGAAGAGAAATTGCAAATGCTTTTAATGAGCTGAACGATCCGGTTGATCAGCGCCGGCGATTTGAGGGGCAGGTGGCCCTCAGGGATGCCGGAGACAGGGAAGCCCAGTTTATGGATGAGGATTATGTAACGGCACTGGAGTATGGAATGCCTCCCACCGCGGGCGAAGGAATCGGGATTGACAGGGTTGTCATGTTGCTGACAGACTCTCCTTCCATAAGAGACGTGATTCTTTTTCCGCATATGAGATCGAAAGAATAGGCCCCCCATGTTTGAGATTTTTCTTGGCGCCAGATACCTCAAGGCCAAGCGAAAACAGCGCTTCATATCGATCATTACGATTATTTCCATTCTCGGTGTGATGGTGGGTGTAATGGCCCTCGTGGTTGTTCTGTCTGTTATGAATGGATTCAGGGCTGACCTGATGTCCAAGATTCTGGGTGTCAATTCCCATGTTCTGGTTATGAGTCTCGGGGGGCCCTTTGCCGGTTACAGGGAGGCGGCGGAAAAGATCAGAGGGGTTGATGGAGTTGTTGCATCGACCCCTTTCATCTATACGCAGGTTATGCTCAACAATGCAGGAAACGTGTCGGGCGCCGTTCTGCGCGGGATTGATCCAAAAACGGCAGGCAAGGTGATTGATTTTGAAAAAATGATAAAAACCGGAAAATTAAAAAACCTTGAGAAAGGAAAAGATGAGATTCCGGGCATTATTATCGGCAGCGTGCTTGCGAAACAGATCGGCGCTTATGCCGGGAGCCTGATCAGCGTTATTTCTCCTGAAGGGAAACTGACGCCATTTGGAAGAAGCCCTAACACGAAGCGTTTTATTGTAAGCGGTATTTTTGATTCCGGTATGTATGAATATGATGTCTCCATGGCGTATATTGCTCTTGAAGAAGCCCAGGATTTCTTAGGATTGGGCGATAATGTGACCGGCATTGAGATAAGAGTTCAGGACGTGTATCAATCGGACAAGGTCGGAAGAGTGGTTCAGAATCTTCTCGGCCATCCTTTCTGGACAAAAGACTGGAAAGTTATGAATAAGAGCCTTTTTTCGGCTCTTAAACTTGAGAAATACACCATGTCTATCATCCTGGTGATGATCGTTCTTGTGGGCGCCCTGAACATCATCAGTACGCTTGTCATGGTGGTTATGGAAAAAACCAGAGATGTAGCCATTTTAAGGGCCATGGGAGCAACCTCGAGAAGCATCATGAGCATATTCATGTTTCAGGGACTTCTTGTGGGATTCATCGGCACAGTCACCGGGCTTGGTTCGGGCCTTGGGCTATGCTATATCCTTGATAAATATAAGTTTATTGATCTTCCATCGGATGTTTATTATCTTTCCAAACTGCCGGTTCTGGTGGAAATGCCCGATATATGGCTTGTATCCCTGGCTGCCATAACCATTTCTTTTTTTGCTACACTGTATCCATCATGGTACGCTTCGCGGCTGAACCCATTAGAATCATTCAGGTATGAATGATGAATGTCTCTCCTATGCTGACCCTCGAAAATGTGTGTAAGTCTTTTGACCATCACGGAAAACCGATTGAAGTGCTGAAAGGGATCAATCTTGTCATGGAAAAGGGAGACAGCCTTGCTATCATGGGAGCATCGGGGGTTGGGAAATCAACCTTGCTCAATATTATGGGAAGCCTCGATCCTCCTACCGAGGGCATTGTCAGATTTCGTGACAGGAATATGTATGAAATGGAGGGAGATGAGATCTCCAGGCTTAGGAACAGGGAAATGGGGTTTGTCTTTCAGTTCCATCACCTGTTGACGGAATTGAATGCCGTTGAAAATGTAATGATGCCTGCATTGATAGGACGATATCCCCGAAAAGAAGCTTTCCATATGGCACGAGAGGTCCTGGCAAAGGTCGGACTTGAGCAAAGAATGACGCACAGGGCCGGGGAGCTCTCTGGCGGAGAACAACAGCGCGTTGCCATTGCACGCGCCCTGATTATGAAGCCTAAGGTAATTTTAGGAGATGAGCCCACGGGAAACCTTGACTGGTTGACCGGAGAGGAGATAGCAAAGCTCCTCATTAAATTGAACAGGGATGAAGGGGTTGCGATGATCATTGCTACCCATAATGACAAGCTTGCACGAAAAATGTCCAGAAAGATGGAGCTGATCAATGGACGAATGGAATGAAAATATGATGATTTTTACAAAACTGCGGCACTGTCTTTTTACTGGCCCTATCCGAAGGTTAAGGTTTTGGATTTTTGTCCTGATAATTTGTTCTTTTTGCACGGTAGTCCATGCAGAGGATGTGAATCGGGGGTCCATGGCGGTCCTGCCGTTTCAGATTCATTCCTTGAAACCGTTGGGTGATCTACACGAAGGCTTGCAGACAATGCTTTCCGCACGAATGGGTGAAATGGGATTTAGAATGGTCAACCCGAGGATTGTCAACCTGACCCCCCAGGCTTTCTCCAAATCCACTGAAACAAAGAAACTTGCCAGGCTAGGAATTGATTTGGACGTCAGGTGGATTATAGCCGGCAGTCTGACTCAGATCGGGACCAAAGCGAGCATTGATCTGAAAGTGGTTAATGTTCTTGGGGAGCAACCTCCTTTCAATGTTTACGTGGTTTCGGACGATATCGACGAAATGTCCGGTACGATGAGGCGTCTGGCTGTTTCTGTTGATGACCGGGTTACAGGGGTCCCTCAGATTGATTCCATTTATGTCCGGGGAAATACCCGTATTGAAAAGGCTGCAGTTCTGGCGACCATTAACAGTCAACCCGGGGACCGGTTGGATTATGGCAAACTCGATAATGACTTACGAAATATTTACAAAATGGGGTTTTTTAACGATGTGAAAATGGAGACGGAGAGTGGGCCTACGGGAATGGTAGTCACTTTTCGCGTCGTGGAGAAACCGTCTATCGGGAAGATCGTTTTTTCGGGAAATGATGAAATCGATGATGAAGATTTGCAGGAAGAATTAGGGATAAACCTGTATTCAATCCTGGATAACAGTGAAATACGCCAGAGCGTTAATCGTATTCGCGAGACTTACAAGGACAAAGGATATTACAATGCGACAGTTGAAGAGACTACCGAACCGCTTCCAAATAACGAGGTGATGCTTAAATACACGATCGATGAGAAGGATAAGGTGTATATTGAAGAGATCCAGTTTGTGGGGAATACTCATTTCACAGGGAAGCAACTCAGAAAAATTATGGAGACCAGTACGAAATGGTTTCTGTCGTGGATTACAAAGGCTGGAGTGCTCGATGAGAAAATGCTGGAATTTGATATTCACAAGTTAACCTCCTTTTATCACAACCAAGGGTACATAAAAGCCAAAGTGGGAGAGCCGAAGGTTGCATATGACGAAGCGTTGAAGGGACTGGTTGTGACTATTGAGGTTGATGAGGGGCCCCAATATAGTGTAGGCAAGGTGGCTGTTGAGGGGGAACTCATAAAGCCGGCGGATGAGCTTTTGCTAAGAACCAACATTGGAAAGTCAGATGTCTTCAACCGTGAAATTGTGCGAAACGATATCCTTAGTCTCAAAGATGTTTATGCGGATGAGGGGTTTGCCTACGCGGAAGTCAGACCCATTGTCAAGGAGGATGGTGAAAAGCATAAGGCCCAGATTACCTACGACATATCCAAGGGCCCGAAGGTCCGTTTTGAGAGAATTACGATCTCCGGAAATACCCATACGAGGGATAAGGTGATCCGTCGTGAGCTTAAGGTCATTGAGGGAGAGTATTTCAGTGGCAGAAAGCTGAAAAGGAGTACCGCCAATCTTCAACGCCTCGGTTTCTTTGAAGATGTGCAAGTCAAGACAAAAAAAGGGTCCCGTCCGGATCTGATGAAGCTGGATATTGATGTGAAGGAGAAAGGAACCCGTACATTCAGCGTGGGTGCCGGATACAGCGCTGAATATTCAGGGTTTGTCATGTTCCAGGTTGCAGATGAAAACTTTTTTGGGTTTGGACAGAAACTGCAGGCGACCGCCAGGCTGGGTGGAAAGAATACGGAGTTTGATATTCGGTTCGTGGAACCCTGGCTGTTTGACAAGCCCCTTGCGCTCGGGGTGGATGCCTATAAATTCAGCCAGGAGTATGATCAGTACAGCAGGGACAGTCTTGGGATGGCCATGAGTCTGGGATTTCCCCTGATATTCGACTATACGAGAGGTAATGTCAGATACGGGTATGATGATGCAAACATCAGTGATGTAGCGGCGGGTGCCTCCCAGTCTCTGAAGGATATGACGGGGCGGAACGTCACAAGCAGTATGACGTTCACGGTAAAGAGGGACAGCAGAGATAAAATGTGGAATACGAGCAGGGGGTCCATAAACGAGGGACTGATTCAGTTTGCGGGGCTTGGAGGAGACGAAAACTTTATCAAATACAGGGCGAGAACCGCCTGGTTTTTCCCCATGTTCTGGAACACGGTCTTCATGGTGCAGGGACGTTGGGGATATATTCAGGACAGGGGCAAATTGTCCGTCTTCCAGAAATTCTTCCTGGGAGGCATCAATACCGTACGCGGATTTGATTATAACACCATTTCGCCTGTCGATCCCGTGACTGGTGACTATCTTGGTGGTACTAAGATGATGTGTTATAATGTTGAATATACCTTTCCATTGCTCAAGGAACAGGGAGTTACAGGCCTCGTTTTTATCGATGCAGGTAATGTCTTTGCGGAAGATCAAAGCTGGACATTCAGTGGCATAAGGAAAGCGGCGGGTGGTGGAATCAGGTGGTATTCCCCCATTGGCCCGCTTCGCCTGGAATATGGATTCAATCTGGATCCCCAGGGAAACGAGTCTAGCGGAAAATTTGAATTTAGTGTCGGGGGACTCATGTAACTCGTTACGTGTCGGAGCGTAGCGGAGATCCCGCGGAACGCGGGATTACTCATTACTTATAAAAAATTATCAGGAGGTTGATACAATGCGGAAAAAGGGGTTGGTTTTAATTGGATGTGCGGTAATTTTCTTTTTTTGTGCTCAGGGGGCATGGGCAGATGCTGTTAAGGTGGGTGTTTTAAACATGAAGACGCTCCAGCAGAACTCTCTCGCCTTTCAAAAAGTCAGAGATGGTCTGAAAAAGAAATTTGATAAGCTGCAGAAAAAATTAGAGGGGGAAAAGGCTCAGATCCAAAAATTGCAGGGGGAGCTTCAGAAGCAGAGTATGATGCTCAGCCTGGATGCCAGAGAGGATAAACAACGGGAACTGGAACAGAGGACGCGACACTACAATTATGTGTATGGGGAAGTGACTCAGGAGATGAAAGATGCTGAGATGGATGCCACGAGAAAGGTGGGCATCGAGATCGAAAAGATTGTGGAAAAACTTGCCGAGAAAGGAAAGTATACTATTATTCTTGAGGCAGAGGCTGTCGGTCTGGTTTATTACGATAATACCATTGATGTTACCGACAGGGTGACGAAAGCCTATGACAAAGCGAAATTGAAGTAGGCTTTCACCTAAAAGCTGCAATTAGCACTTAGCCGTTACATAGCTCTATAATATAAGTCGTTTACGGAGAAACAGCTCAGCATCAAAAAGTGAAAGTTGCAATACAGGAAAAACTGATATAAATCATTTACATCATTAAGCTAACGGCTAATAGCTTAAAAGCTAATTGCTGTTTTTAGGTTTCAGGTATGCTGAGATCTGGTTCTCGGTTCGAGAAACTACCTGTATGAAAACCAGGAGAAAGTGAATTTTGGGCGAAACTTTACGAAGAATTGCGGATTATGTTGGCGGAGAACTCATTGGAGATGAGGGAACGGTTGTAGAGGGTCTCAATTCTCTGGAAAGTGCCGGTCCATCGGAAATCACCTTTTGCTCTGGGCGGCGTTACCACGAGGCTCTTCAAAAAACCAGGGCGCAGGCTATCCTGATTAATGAGAAAAGCGATCTTTATGCCGGTGCACAGATCATTGTTGCCAATGCAGAACTGGCGTATGCACGGGTGGCCTGGCTTTTCGCTCCTCCTATCTGCCGATATCCGGGGATCAGCAAGGATGCCGCTATTCATGAAACCTGTCGTTTCGGAAAAGATGTCTCTGTTTATCCAACGGTCTATGTGGGGGAGGGCGCAGTTATCGGTGAGGAAACCGTTTTGTTTCCCGGAGTCTGTGTTGGTGAAAATGTGACTGTGGGAAAACGGTGCCTGATCTATCCAAATGTGTCCATCCTGCGCGGATGCATCATTGGTGATGACGTAATTATTCATCCCGGGACGGTTATCGGGAGCGATGGATTCGGCTTTGTCAGAGACGGCGCGACATCTGTAAAGATTCCACAAACAGGGATCGTTCAAATAGATGACCAGGTAGAAATTGGTGCAAACAATTGCATTGATCGGGCCACTTTTGGAAAAACCTGGATAAAAAAAGGCGTCAAGACGGATAACCTGGTCCAGATTGCTCACAACGTGGTGGTCGGAGAGAATAGCATTATTGTCTCCCAGGCCGGTATCTCGGGTAGTTGTACTCTCGGAAAGGGTGTCCTCATCGGTGGTCAGGTGGGGGTAAGCGACCATGTGAATATCGGTGACGGGGTGATGGTCGGATCCCAATCAGGTATTCCGAAGTCGATTCCGGCAGGACAGGTGGTTTCCGGATCACCGGTACTTCCCCACAGAGTGTGGTTGAAGGCCGTAAGTCTTACAGGAAGGCTCCCTGAGTTGAATGATCGTCTGAGAAGCCTCGAGAAAAAAATAAAAATCTTGGAAAAATCCCTGGATAAGGAGCAATCTTCCTGATGAAACTTCCTCTGACCTATGGCGATATAGTGAAAATTCTACCCCACAGATATCCTTTTCTGCTGGTGGACAGAATTGTTGAGATGGAAATCGGTAAAAGGGTGGTTGGGATTAAAAATGTTACGGCAAACGAGCCTTTTTTTGAAGGGCATTACCCGGGAAATCCAGTTATGCCGGGAGTCCTTATTATTGAGGCCATGGCCCAGGCCGGTGGTATTCTGGCCATTGTGTCCGCTTCCGGAGGGGATGAAGAAAAATATCCCGATGCGGTGTATTTTGCTTCCATCGATAAGGTAAAGTTCAGGCGGCCCGTGGTTCCCGGAGATCAACTCCGCTTTGAACTGACACCGCTGCGAACCGGTTCGCGTGTATGGAAAATGGAAGGAAAGGCCTTTGTGGAGGGCCAACTTGTTGCTGAAGCCCAGTTGGTGGCCACAATAAAGGAAAGGGCGTAAATAGCGATTAGAGGAATGTTATGGATATTCATCCTACGGCAGTGGTCAGTTCGAAAGCTGAGCTTGGCCCCGGGGTCAGGGTCGGGCCCTACAGCAGTGTGGGAAAACACGTAAAAATCGGCGGTGACACGGAAATCGCGGCCCATGTGGTTGTTGATGATTATACTGAGATTGGAGAAAGGAATAAGATCTATCCTTTTGCATCTATCGGTTCTCCGCCTCAGGATGTTGGATATGATGGAGAAGAAACGCGCTTGATAATGGGGAACGACAATATTGTTCGTGAAAATGTTACCCTGAATCGCGCGACAACAAAAGAAGAGTGGCGGACTGTTATTGGAAACCACTGTTATTTTATGGCGTATTCCCATGTTGCGCACGACTGCCGTGTTTCGGATCATGTAATTTTAACCAATGCAGCAACCCTGGGGGGGCATGCCAAAGTTGGTGAGTATGCTATCCTGGGGGCCTTTATCGCGGTTCAGCAGTTTGTACGGATTGGCTCCCATGCCTTTGTGGGCGCCATGACGGGGATTGACCGGGATGTTCCTCCCTTCATGATTACAGGTGGCGGCAGGGGCACACTATATGGTGTCAATCAAAAAGGTCTGGCTCGACGAGGTTTTACGCGCGAAACCATAGATGTCCTGAAAAAGGCCTATAGTATCATCTGGCGGAAGAACAAGAGTTTTAAAAATGGGGTTCCTCAGGTGAAAAAAGAACTTGATTTGATCCCGGAATTGCAGTTTTTACTCGATTTTATTGAGAGCTCCGAGAGGGGTGTTCTTCGATAGTGGAGGACAATAAGGCCATAGGTATTATTGCTGGAGGGGGCCAGTTTCCCCTGATGGTGGCGGAGGCCGCGAAAGCCAGAGGGCTGCGTACGGTTGCGGTTGCACACCATGGAGAAACCGAACCTGTTTTGTCAGAAAAAGTTGATAAAATTTTCTGGGTTAAACTTGGTCAGCTTGGTCATTTAATCAAGGCATTCAGGACGGAGGGCGTCAAGAATGTCATCATGGCCGGCAGTATTACCAAAAAGAGGATGTTTGAAAACCTGAGACCCGATTTCAAGGGTCTTGCAATCATGACAAAGTTGGCTGTTTTTCATGATGATGATATTTTACGCGCTGTTGCGGATGAACTGTCTGGCGAAGGGATTGAAATCGTAAGTTCCACGGCCTACCTGCCTGAATTGTTAGCGGGAGAAGGTTGTTTTACAAAAAGAAAACCAGGCAAGGAAGAGATGACGGACATCCTTTTCGGGTGGAAAGTGGCCAAGGAATTAGGGCGACTGGACATCGGCCAGAGCGTTGTGGTCAGAAAGAAAACGGTTCTCGCTGTTGAGGCCATTGATGGCACCGACGCAACCATTCGAAGAGGTGGAATAATCGCCAAAGAAAAGGCTGTGGTGGTGAAGGTCAGTAAACCCGACCAGGACCTGAGATTTGATGTGCCTTCTATCGGCCTTGAAACGATTGAGGTCATGGAGGAGGTAAAGGCTACCGTGCTGGCTGTTGAGGCGGGGCGTACATTGCTTTTTGACAGGGAAAAGATGCTGGAGAGGGCAAACGAAAAAAATATTGTCGTGATTGCCCTGGACGCAGACAGCGTCACATAGAATCCAACCAAAACGGAGACAAATAATAGTGAATGCAGAAAGACTGCGAGTGGCTGTGATCGGGGTGGGACACCTCGGAGAATACCACGTTCAGAAATACAAAGCCATCCCTGGAGTTGAACTGGTGGGGGTAGTGGACGTAAACAGGGCGCGAGCGAATGAGATAGGGGAACGTTATCATGTGACGCCCTTTTTTGACCATCATGATATTCTCGATCATGTGGACGCGGTAAGTCTTGCCGTGACAACGGAAATGCATTTTCAAGTGGCCAGGGATATTCTTTCAAAGGGTATCCATATGCTCATTGAAAAACCGATTACCTATGATCTCCATGATGCGGATACCCTGATCGATATGGCAAAAAAGCATGAACTGGTTTTTCAAGTTGGACTGGTTGAAAGATTTAATCCAGCCATTGTGCATATGGAAAGTCTGTTGAGCAAACCTGTTTTTGTTGAAGCCCATCGCATGAATCTTTTCGCGAAAAGAGGTCTTGATGTAGATGTGGTTCTTGATTTGATGATCCATGATCTTGATATTATCCTCCATATTGTTCCGTCAGAAGTTGCAGAGGTTCATGCTACGGGGATGGCTGTTATTACAGATAAAACAGATATAGCCAGCGTGAGACTTGTCTTTGCGGACGGCACGGCCGCCAATTTGACCGCGAGCCGCGTTTCAGGGAAAATGCTTCGTAAGATAAGGGTTTTCCAACCGGATGCCTATATATCAGCGGATTGTGGAAAGAGGCAGGTTACGGTGATTGGTCTGGACGATGAGGCAAGAGATGAAGACGGATTTCCGACGGTAACCAGCGAAAAGACAAAATATGAAAAAAGTGATCCACTGGCTGATGAGATCAATTCTTTTGTAAGTGCCGTCAGAAACGGTACCGAGGCTGTGGTAACCGGAGAAGATGGACGAAATGCTCTGAAGATTGCGCTCAATATCATTGACCAGATCGACAAGGGTACCACAAAATTTGAGACGATTCAGGCCCAGAAGTAGACCTCCCCTCTTGTGATATGAAAGAAAAAAGGCTCAACGCGGATCAGCGTGAAGAATCCCTCTTTCCGGAACAGAGGTGTCAGGT
>CAYOWC010000075.1:0-17927 GCA_964407525.1 uncultured Desulfobacteraceae bacterium
TATGTTCCCATTTCCCAAGAAGACAGGTACGTTACCTGTTCTTCGGTCAATGTGTCAATTTCCACGCCCATCGATTCCAGTTTCAATCTCGCGATTTCCTTGTCAATTTCCGGAGGGACAGGGTACACTTTCTTTTCCAGGGACTTGTATGTTTTTGCCATATGTTCCGCCGAGAGGGCCTGGTTGGCAAAGCTCATGTCCATAACGGCGGATGGATGGCCTTCGGCAGCAGCCAGGTTCACCAGCCGGCCTTCCCCTAACAGAAAAATCTTGTTACCGTTTTTCAGGGTAAACTCTTCCACGAATTCCCGGATTCTCCTTTTTTCTACGGAAGCCTCCGCGAGCCCGGGAAGGTCCAGTTCCACGTCGAAGTGCCCGGAATTGGAAACGATAGCCCCGCTTTTCATGGTGACGTAATGCTCCGCCCTGATAACATTGATATCTCCCGTGAGGGTACAGAAGAAATCACCGAGAGGGGCAGCCTTGGCTATGGGCATGACCTGGAATCCGTCCATGACGGCTTCGAGGGCTCGCAGGGGGTCTACTTCACACACGATCACGTGGGAGCCGTGTCCCTTTGCTTTGGTGGCAACGCCTCTTCCGCACCAGCCGTATCCGCTTACCACGAAGGTGCTTCCGGCAAGGAGACGGTTGGTTGCCCTGATGATCCCGTCCAGGGAACTCTGCCCTGTACCGTATCGGTTATCAAAGAGATGCTTGGTATCTGCATCGTTCACTGAGATGATGGGAAATTGCAGCACGCCGTCCTGCTCCATGCTCCGCAGCCTGATGACGCCCGTAGTGGTTTCTTCTGTTCCTCCGATCACGCTTGAAAGGAACTGCGCTCTCTGTTCTTTGGATAATCCTTGTGCCCATTTGCTGACAGAGGATTCCAAATCATCCCATTTCTCGAGGGCGATGAAAAGAAGCGAACTGACCAAATCCGCTCCGTCGTCCATGGTCATATGGGGCTCATGTTTAAGGGCGGAAAGGATATGGCTGTAGTAGGTGGCATGATCCTCCCCCTTTATGGCAAAAACCGGAATTTCATCGTCGGCTACAAGGGAGGCCGCCACATCGTCCTGGGTTGAAAGGGGATTGGATGCACAGAGTACGAGGTCTGCTCCGCCGGCTTTCAATGTCTTGGCGAGGGCTGCGGTTTCCGTGGTAACATGGAGGCATGCAGAAAGTTTCAACCCCTTCAAGGGTTTTTCTTTTTCAAATCGCTCCTTGATGCTTCTGAGCACATCCATGCTCATTTCGGCCCATTCAATCCTGAGGCGGCCCTTTGCCGCCAGGTTTATATCCTTAATATCATAATCCATAGTATAGTCCTCTCAGTAATATTGTTGTTTAAAACCAGCAATTAGCTTTTACATAGCCGTTAGCTTTAAAACCATAAGCATTTGAATGACTTTCCTCTATATTGAGACTCTCATTCTTTGATACTATCTTATTGCACTGAAAATAACGGATGCTGTACGTTGAATAGCTAATAGCTAACGGCTGATTGCATCTTTTTGCGGTTCCTCTACTTGACTGCTTTTTTAAGGTTTTCTACGGCATCTGTCTTTTCCCAGGCAAACTCGGGGAGTTCCCGTCCGAAATGACCGTAATTAGTTGTTTTTCTGTAAATGGGCCGTAAGAGATCCAGCCGTTCGATAATGGCCGCGGGTCTCAGGTCAAACTCTTTTTTTACGATTTCCGTAAGCTCGCTGCTTGGCAGGACCCCTGTACTGGATGCGCCCACCATAACGGAAACCGGTTCCGCGCGCCCAATGGTATAGGCTACTTGAATCTCGCAGTTGCGGGCAAGGCCGGCTGCCACCATGTTTTTAGCGATATAGCGGCACATATAGGATGCGCTGCGGTCAACCTTTGAAGGGTCTTTCCCGGAAAATGCCCCGCCTCCATGATAACCGAACCCACCGTAGGTATCCATGATGATCTTACGCCCCGTAAGGCCGCAGTCGCCCATGGGGCCTCCCACCACGAAACGTCCGGTGGTGTTAATGAAATACTGGGTGTTTTTATCCAGCAGTTCCTTGGGAATGACCTCGAAAATTACGTTTTCGATAATTGCCTCCCTCAGGGTATCGTGATCCACCTCCGGGCTGTGTTGGGCTGCAATAACCACAGTATGGATCCTGGAGGGAATCCCATCCGCATATTCTACGGTAACCTGTGACTTGCCGTCCGGCCTGAGCCATGGCAATTGCCCCGACTTCCGCACGTGGGCAAGTTTTTTCGTGAGCCCGTGGGCCAGATAAATGGGCATGGGCATAAGCACGTCGGTGTCCTGGCAGGCATAGCCGAACATGAGTCCCTGGTCTCCCGCACCCTGTTCTTTGAAAAGCCCGGTACCGTCAACACCCATGGCAATATCAGGAGACTGCTTGTCAATGGTGGAGACAACGGCGCAGGTTTCCCAGTCAAATCCCATGGAGGAATTTTTATACCCGATATCTTTGATGGTTTCACGGACCACATCGGATAAGTGCACATAGGCGGAGGTGGTAATTTCCCCTGAAATCATGGCAAGGCCCGTTGTTACAAGTGTTTCACAGGCCACCCTGGCCGTGGGATCCTGTCCGAGAATTTCATCGAGA
This sequence comes from uncultured Desulfobacteraceae bacterium, assembly GCA_964407525.1. Taxonomy (GTDB): domain Bacteria; phylum Desulfobacterota; class DSM-4660; order Desulfatiglandales; family Desulfatiglandaceae; genus DUZB01. The sequence goes on from CAYOWC010000075.1 coordinate 2,610, forward strand.
ACATGATCCGAAATCTGATCGGCTACCTTGTCGGGATGTCCTTCGGTTACCGATTCAGAAGTAAATAAAAAATTGGAAGGTCTCATACCTCTCTCCTTTCATTTAGGTGTGGTTTAAGGGTTTCGTTGTCAAACCCAATGGTTCATCATGAACTTTTGTAATACGTTGGTTTTGTTTCAGAAATACCCTGTTCAGGTGTCAGGTAACCCGTATATTTAGCGTCTCTGCGGGAAACCTCGCGTGCCAAGTTTCTGCCTGATCTAACTGACCATTCTTGGCAGTCAGAGACGGGCTGAAACCTGACACCAGAAACCTGAGACCTTGGTTCTGAATTATGATTCTTCACGTTAATCCGCTAAGCCCTATCCTTAACTGCCGCGCAGAATACAGTTGTCTATCAGCCGGGTTTTGCCCACATGGACAGCAAGGGCAAGCAGGGCATTCTCTGTAAGGTTGTCTAAGTCGTCCAATGTGACCGGGTCGCACAGGGTCACATAGTCTATTTTTGTAAAGGGATAGCTTTGAATCAAAGAACAGACGGCGTTCCTAATGACGTCCGCTTTTTTTTCTCCGTCCTTGAAGAGTTCACCGGCCAGATCCATCGATTTTCTGAGGCAAAGAGCGGACACCCTTTCTTTCTTAGACAGGTAGCTGTTGCGCGAACTCATGGCCAGACCGTCCGATTCTCGGTAGGTTGGTACTCCAAGGATCTGTATGTCCATATTAAGATCCATAACCATCTTGCTGATTACGGCTAATTGCTGGTAGTCTTTCTGACCGAAAACAGCAATATTCGGTTTTACAATATTGAAAAGTTTAGCGACTACCGTGGTTACTCCATCAAAATGCCCCGGTCTTGAAAGACCGCAAAGGTGCATGGGAAGTTTTCCCACCCGCACAGTGGTCTGGCTGCCTTCGGGATACATTTCTTCAGCGGAGGGCATAAAGACGATGTTCGCCCCCGCACTGTCGCCTTTTTCCAGATCGCCTTTCTCATCGCGCGGATACTGATCAAGGTCTTCATTTGGGCCAAACTGTGTGGGATTTACAAAAATACTGATGACCAGTTTGCTTGCATGCTTGATGCCCGCCCGCATTAATTCAAGGTGGCCCTCATGGAGAAAACCCATGGTGGGAACGAACGCAATGGTCTGTCCCGTAGCCCTTACGGCGTCAGACCATTGCTGCATTTCCTCAGCGGTATGAATTATTTCCATTTTATGAACACCATAGGGGGTCCGCCTCTAATCGGAAAAGAAATTCCCGAGCGCCATAACGGCTTTCTGCGTGAGCGGCGTCTCGCCGCAATTTTTCGGGTTTTCCGGCCCACTGATTCCTGTATCATCCACATCAGGTCGTGGCAGGATGCCACTCACACAGGGTGTAAACCACTGATCCATTAAAGCTTTGCACCCAAATGAATTTTTACACGAGCGTAACACGGATAACCAGACCTTGATGATTGTTCTGTCCTTTCCAAGGAGTTAATCTGTCAAGATTTTATAAAAGGCTGACGCCTTAACTCCGTATTCGGATTTTACCTGTAAAGGTTTTATAAAAGGTTTACACCTGAATTCCGAATATAGAACGAACCCAGTTAAGGTCTTTTAAACACAAACAATGGCTGTTTTTTCGCCCTTTGCATACTGAGTAGTTCAAAACCCAATAAGTAGACGAAGATTCTCATGCGAGCAGCTCATCGTCTATCATTGAAAAAATGGAACCGTTCTGTTTATCACCTCGTTCCTGTTTTGTCAACAGCCAGTGCCGATGTCAGGGTCAGATACTCATCCATGGTCAGGGTTTCCGCCCGTCTTCCGGGATCGATATTACAAGAAAACATTCCTTCTAAAAGGTCTTCTTTGGACCAGGTTTCCCCGAAAAGCCCCATGGAATTCAGAAGTGTTTTCCTCCTGTGGGAAAAGGCGGCCTTCACTGTTTTGCTGAAACAGTCATCGCACACGGCCCTTTTCGGATAAGGATTTTCAAAATCAAGTGCAACCACCATGGAATCGACACGGGGTTTTGGAAAGAAGGCCCCTCGGCCGACTTCCAGAACCGGTCTTATGCCTGCGTGATACTGGATTAAAAGGGTCATGGCGCCGTAATCTTTATTGCACGGCACGGCGGCCAAACGTTTGGCCACCTCCCATTGAAACATCAGAACCGCCCTGGCAATACGCTCTCGGTTTTCCATGAGTTTTTTCAATACCGGGGAGGAAATGTTGTAGGGCAGATTTCCCACTACCTGTATTTTTTGTAGAGGCGCTGGATCGATGCCTGCAAAATTAAATGAGAGGATATCTTCCTGCACCAACGTTACATTGGAAATTTTCAGCCTGTTCAACTCTTCTTTCAGAGAAGCCACCAGTCTCCTGTCTTTTTCCACAGCAACCACGTGTGCTACGGTTCTGGACAAGGGCAACGTCAGTGCTCCAAGGCCCGCGCCGATTTCAAGGACGGTATCCTGCTGGGAAAATCCGGTCGCAGCGATGATTCCTTCAACAACAACGGGGTCAACAAGAAAATTCTGCCCTAATTTCTTGTTGGGACGGATTTTCATGGGATATCCTCTTGGGCAGGCAGTATCCTGTGCCTCCGTTCCCGCCGCAATTCACGCCAGGCCTGTATTTTTTTAAAGATTACAAGGAAAATGAAATAGGAGGGGGTGGCGACAACAATTCCCATGATCAATCCGCCAACGAGGAATGTGGCGACCATAAGGCTTCCGGAAGAAATGATTCTCTCTACAATAACCATCGATTCTTCACCGGACTTGACGGCGCCCATAATCGAAGAGAATATGGCATCCCGCCCGTCGAGGTCCAAAAATCGGGAGCCGATCTTATAACTGAAATAATAGAGAAAATACCAGTTTATAGGATTGCTGATCCATGTTCCCAGCGCCGCTGTGATCTTGCTTCCCTTGAACAAAAGAGCTAAAGCCAGTGCAACGGCCATCTGGAAAGGCATAATCGGCATCATACCGGTAAAAATACCAAAAGCCATCCCAAGAGCGAGCTCATGGGGATTACCTCTCAAACGAATGAATCGAAGATAGTAGTATTTGAGCAGTCTCTTTGGTTTCAATACGTGTAATTTACCTCTTCAATGGGATATCTGGACCTTACATCCAGGGACAGGTCGCCGATTTTTCCTTTTAAGAGCCGATGATACCCGGCTGCAGCAATCATGGCGCCGTTATCGGTGCAGAATTTCGGAGTCGGGTAAAAAACTCTGATTCCTTCCCTTGAAGCCTCTGCGGACATTCTTGTCCGCAGACGTCCATTGCATGCAACGCCACCCGCCACTACCATGGAGGCAGCCTCTGTTTTTTTCGCTGCCATGATTGTCTTGTCCACAAGGACGTCCACCACGGCTTCCTGAAAAGAGGCTGCAATATCCGCAAGGCTTATCCGGCGAAAATCCTCTTCTGATTTGTTGCCTTCTTTCCATTTTTTCATGTAGAGGGCAACTGAAGTTTTCAGTCCGCTGAAACTGAAATCGAAAGAATCTTTTTTTAAATACGCTCTGGGGAATTTGACTTTGTCGCGCTCTCCTTCCCGGGAGATTTTCTCAATGGCGACTCCGCCGGGATAATCAAGGCCGGAAATTTTGGCAACCTTGTCGAAAGCCTCTCCGGCTGCATCATCCATGGTCTGTCCCATGAGGGTGTATTTCCCATAGTTCTCCACGTGGTAGATGGAGGTGTGCCCGCCGGAAACCGTACACGCTACAAAAGGAAAATCCGGCGCTTCTTTTTCAAGAAAGATGGAAAGGATATGCCCTTCAAGGTGATTGATTGGAATAAGGGGTGTTTCCTTTGAGTACGCCAGCCCGGCTGCGTAATAAAGCCCCACCAGGAGGGAACCCACCAGTCCGGGACCCACGGTCACGGCAATGCCATCCAGTGCATCCATCCCCGTGTCTGCTTTTTGAAGGGCTTCCTCTACGACGTACATGATGTTTTTTATGTGTTCACGGGATGCCAGTTCCGGCACAATCCCCCCATGGGGACGGTGTATGCCGACCTGTGAGTGCACCACGCTGGAAAGGACTTTACGTCCATCCACCACAACCCCCGCTGAAGTGTCATCGCAAGAGGTATCTATGCCTAAAATAATCATCAATCCTCAACATCCAGTCCGAAGGCGTTATGTAGGATACGTACCGCAAGCTCCGTATATTTTTCCTTGACCACACAGGATATTTTTATTTCGGAAGTGCTTATCATCATGATGTTGATGTTTTCCGCTGCCAGGGTTTCAAACATCTTTTTGGCAACGCCGGCATGGGTCCTCATTCCCACTCCAATAATGGATACCTTGGCAATATCTTCATCGCCCATGACTTTTTCCGCGCCGATTGTCTCCGCCACCTCTCCCACAAGTTTTATGGTTTTGTAAAAGTCGGCCTTGGGCACCGTGAAAGTCAGATCGGTTAAACCGTCCTGGCTGGTATTCTGCACGATCATATCTACCACAATACCGGCCTTGAAAACAGGTTCGAAGATCGTGGAAGCGATTCCCGGATGATCAGGAACTTTCGTGATTGTCACCCGTGCTTCATTTTTGTTATAGGCAACGCCTGATACGACTACCTTTTCCATGTCTTTTGTTTCAGCCACCACCATCGTACCCCTTTCTCTGGTAAATGTTGATCTTACATGAATCGGAACATCAAATTTTTTTGCAAACTCCACTGAGCGGATTTCCAAAACCTTGGCTCCGAGACTAGCCATTTCCAGCATTTCGTCATAAGAAATGAAATCCATCTTCCCGGCTTTCGGGCAGATATTGGGATCGGTTGTGTATACACCTTCAACATCTGTATAAATTTCACAGACATCCGCATCAAGCGCTGCTGCCAATGCAACGGCTGTCGTATCAGAACCCCCTCTTCCGAGGGTTGTTATGTTCGCGTGGTTATCGATACCCTGAAATCCGGCTACTGTAACAATTCGGCCCTCGTTCAGGTTCCTGACGATTCTGTCTGTTTCAATGTCGTGAATCTTGGCCTTTCCATAAAGGTCATCCGTATGGATGGCCACCTGAAAACCCAGAAGAGAACGGGCCTCAACCCCCAGGGATTTTACGGTCATTGCAAAGAGGGCAATGCTCACCTGCTCACCGGTTGCCATGAGGACGTCCAATTCCCTCGGGTCGGGTTCAGGGGTTATTTCGGAGGACAGTTTAATGAGCCCGTCGGTCTGGCCTGCCATCGCTGACAGGACTACCACCACTTGGTTGCCCTCTTTGTGAGTTTCTATTACTCTTTGCGCCACGGCTCTGATCTTTTCTACACTGCCAACGGATGTGCCGCCGTATTTTTGTACAATAATCGCCATAGTCAGGCCTCAAAACATCGGTTACCGGTTGTCGGTTCCCGGGTTTTTTAATCGTGAACCGTAAACTGTAAACTGCTTTCTCCCAATTTCTCTAATATCTTTCCTGCCCCGGCATGGTCTGCCGAGAAAGTAAACTCTCGCGAGGAATCATTCAAGATAACAATTTTGATCGTAATTTTCCACTCGGGCAGGATCTCCGGCCACCGATCCCCCCATTCCATCACTGTTACGCCATCCTCGTATAAATACTCTTCAAGACCGGCGGCAAGGAAATCGGAAAGTTCCTCCAGGCGATAGATATCCATATGAAAAAGGGGATATTTTCCCTGGTATACGTTGACGAGCGAAAACGAAGGACTTACCACAATGGTATCTGCCGGCACACTGAGCCCCAGGGCGATTCCTTTGGTAAACCACGTCTTTCCAGTCCCCAGTTCACCGGAGAGGACAACCACATCTCCTTTTGAGAGCAACGAACCGAGTTTTCGGCCCAGTTGAATGCTTTCTTCATCGGAAATTGTTCTAATAACAAGATTCTCGTTGTTTTTCAAGTTACGAGAGTCCTTATGATGTCTGATTTGCCTATGATTCCGACCAACCGTTTTCCATTCAGAACGGGGAGTGTGTAGAACTTTTTTTCCGTCATAATCGTGGCAATATCTTCGATGGGGGTTTTCTCATCGACGGTGGCTGGTTCCGGAGTGTAAAGTTCTCCAACAGTAGTTGCGCTGATTCTCTCTATCTCTTTTTCCATTTTCTTTGTCCCTTCAAGAGAGAAAACCGCGTCAAAAAGTGCAAAAACTGTAGGAATATGGAGTTTTTTGTCTTTGCGGATGAGATCGCTTTCACAGATGATTCCGATTAACAACCCATCATCGTCAACAACCGGAACGCCATTGATATTCTTCTTGTAAAGAATTGCAGCAAGATCGGTCAGAGATGTTTCTTTTTTTACCGTAATCACATCCGTGGTCATAATATCACTTGCGTTTAACATACTCATCACTCCTTTAGGTCTTAGAAATCTTTTACAATATCGATCATTTTTCTCACTGCATTTTCGAAACCCACAAGCACGGCCATAGCCACGATACTGTGCCCAATGCTATACTCTTCAATCAAGGGAAGTTCTTTGAACCGCTTGATATTTAGATAGTTGAGCCCATGGCCTGCACTGATGCCAAGGGAGAGAGCTGCTGCGGCTTCAACGGCCATGGCGATCCTTCCAAACCGTTGCGTTGCTTCTTCTTCTGTTTTCGCTTCGGAGTAATGGCCCGTGTGGATTTCAACAATATCACCACCGCATGCATGGGAGGCCTTTATCTGCTCAGGATCAGGGTCCACGAAAAAACTGACCTGAATCCCACCCTTTTTTAGCTGCTGGGCAACTTTCTGGTAGTGCTCCGGTCTTCCCTTCACGTCGAGCCCACCTTCTGTGGTCAGTTCTTGCCGTTTTTCAGGAACAAGGCTAACCAGGTCGGGCCCCGTTGCCAGGGCTATTTCCACCATTTCGTCGACTGCGGCCATTTCCATATTCAATTTGCTTTTCACGGTCTGTCGCAGCAGCTGAAGGTCCCGGTCATGAATATGTCTTCGGTCTTCACGAAGGTGGCAGATGATTCCGTCAGCGCCCACCAATTCCGCTAAGCCGGCAGCCAAGACCGGATCCGGTTCGTTTATCCCCCTTGCTTCTCTGACGGTAGCCACATGATCTACATTAACGGCGAGACGCGCCATAATATGGTCCTCCATTTTGTCTTGTTTCGAGTTGTTTCACACGAGCGCCGCCTTCCCGTTTTAAAGCGGGGGCAGATCGAGGAAGAAATTTCTCATATGACCTTACCGCCCGCTACGCTCAAGACGCAAAGAACGCTAAGATTTTGTTTTTTACCGAATCGGGACGGACGATTCGGTAAAGCAATCGGCCCTTCGGGCATTTAGGGAGAATGGAACCGTTATCAGAATTATTCTGAAGGATCACACAGAAAAAATGGGCTGTTTTTTCGAATCGTCCGTTCCGATTCGAAAAAGGCTTTGCGTCCTTCGCGCCTTGGCGGTTCAATTCAAATGTTTCACACGATTGCCGCAAGCCTCTTTTCCATTTTTTCCATCAGAATGGCTTCTTCATCATTCTTTTCGTGATCATACCCTACGAGATGCAGTACGCCGTGAACGAGAAGAGTGTTCACTCTCTGTTCCAATGTTTCTCCGAACTCCACGGATTCCTGTTGGGCCCTGTCAAGGGAAATAACCACATCTCCAAGCATCGCGGATTGGGGACTTGCGCAACCATCCCCTGTTGTTCCGGATTCATCCATGGCAAAAGCAAGGACATTCGTAGACCCTTCTTTTGCCCTGTATTGGCTGTTGAGAGCACTCATTTCCCGATCATCGGTAAAAAGAATGCTCAATTCCCGGTTATCGCAACCCAAGTCTTTTAAGACTTTCTCCATTTCCTGCTTTATCTTCCGCTCTTTCAAGAGCGGGGTCGGCTTTTGAAAGCGGATCTGTATCTCCATTCTTTCCTTTCTTTGAAGCGCCATTTTTTCCTGCCCCGTTTGTAGCGGGTTCCTCCGCACGACCGGAGGCAATCTTGATAATCGGTTCCGGATAGGCAATGCGGTGATGGAAGATGCCGCTCAATGTCTGGTTAAAACTCTTGGCAATCTCATGGAGATCCTTCAAGGTTAATTCGCATTCATCCAATTGACCGTCTGAAAATGTCTTGTTCATGATTTTCTGGACCATGCCCTGAATCCTTGCGGTAGTCGGGTCTACAAGGGTTTTTGAGGCCGCCTGTACCTGGTCTGCAAGCATGACCAGCCCGGCTTCTTTTGTCTGGGGTTTGGGGCCGGGGTAACGAAAATCCGCTTCTTCCACCTGAATGTTTTTTTCTCCCTTTTTCCCCGCCTGGTTTTTGGCTTTCTCGTAAAAAAATGAGATAAGACTTGTGCCGTGATGCTGTCGAATGATCTCTATGATCTCTTTCCCCAATTTGAATTTCCTTGCCAGTTCAACGCCGTCTTTCACGTGGGAGGTCAAGATCAGGCTGCTCATGGAGGGCGCCAGTTTTTCATGTTTGTTTTCACTGGATCTTTGGTTTTCTATGAAATAGAGAGGCTTTTTTATCTTTCCTATATCATGATAATAGGCGGCTACTTTTGACAGCAGCGGGTTGGCCTGAATCGCCTGGGCCGAAGCTTCAACCAGATTGCTGACAATAACGCTGTGATGGTATGTTCCGGGCGCCTGGACCATGAGTTCGCGCAGGAGCGGCTGGTCCAGACTCGCCAGTTCTAATAATTTGATGTCCGTTGTGTAGCCGAACGACATTTCAACGAGCGGCAGAATGCCCGTCGCTACAACCCCCACGAGAATTCCTCCCATAAACGCGGCACAGAGCGCCAACCCTGTTTCAAAAGTAAAGAAAGAGCCGTACAGGGTCTCAAGGCAAAGGGCCATAATCATATTGCAGAGTCCTACCTTAAGACCTGTGCGGATGAAAACACCCCGTTCTCTGCATTGTGTAACACCGGATGCTGCTACGAGAGAGCCTGTAAAAAAGTACATGAAAAAGCCCACACGTCCATCGACAACGAGGCAGGCCAGGACAGACACCACGAGAGAAAAACTGGCGGCAACCCTGATTCCGTGAAATATGGAAATGAGCATCGCTCCGCTGGCTACGGGAATGGCGAACAGCAGGACCCTCGGGCCAAAATAGTGAAATCCCCGGGCGATTTCGGTGGATACCAGATCGAATGCAATAACGACCAGGAAGATCGTCAAAAGGGTTCCCAGAAAAAAGTAAATATCCTTGGACGAGGAAGAAGAAACAGCAGAAGATTTGGTGAAAAGTCCAGCGATGTACATGACCAGTAAAAGCATGGCAATAAAGACGGCCATGGCGGGAAATTTACCTAAAAAGTCATTTTGTTTCAGAAGCCTGTACTGCCCGGTGAGCTTCAGAAGGTGATCCGAGGTTATCCTTTCCCCTTCCCTCACTAACATCTCACCTTTTTTGATAATCACATAGAACGGTTTTACGGATTTTCTTGCAATCTCCTTTTTTAAAGCAGTTTCCCGTTTGTTGAAAGTAAGATTCGGTTTGATCAGTGAAAGAGCCATTTCTATGGTGGCTTCTTTCAGTTCCTCTGGTCGGATTTTGTTGTCTTCGATCTGTCCCTGTTCTTTTACAAATTCATCGGCGGATTGAACGTCGTAAAATCGAATCAGATCTCCCACTTTTTTTTCTTTTCTATCCCCGATATCGTGCAGGATAATCCCTTTCCCGCCCTGACTCATCAGGGTTCCCTTGTCGGCGACAACGCCGCTCTTGTATACCTGGGCTGCAAGGCTCAAGAGAAACGTTTCCACATCTTTTGGGAAATCATGCCTTATCAATGTGTTGATACGTTCGTCGTTGAAGGGAATGTCCAGGATTTCAAAAAAATGGATCTTGAAGGACTCGATGCTTTCGGTGGTGTTATCGGAAACCTTTTTGGATGTTTCCTTTGCAGTTTCGGAAATATAGGTGAAGTCAACATAAGTGGCTACGTGATCCCGCCCTAACTCAAAGGCCTCTTTGATCCGTGAATCAAGGTTTGCTGCGGTGGGATCATAATCGTATACGTAGAGGGCGGCTTTAACGGCATCTTCCCTGCTCTTATCCGTCAGGGTGGTGTTTTCAACGAGGAAACGTTTGTTTGCCTTGACGTCTCGATCCGCAATATCCCCAAGTTTGTAGGCCTGCGGGCGGACGAGAATGCTCGGAAAAAGGAGGATCGAAAAAATTGCGCTTAAGGTAATCAGTGCATACCATATTTTGGCCTCCATTCCGAAAAGGGTCGCCTTTTTCCCCCCCCGTTTTTTATTTCTCCGTAATGGGTCCCTCTCCTTTTTTCCGAGGGGCTTCATTGTCTTGAGGGATTTAGGCGCAGTTGCCTTGGGTTTCTTGCCAATCATGCTGCATTTCCTGAACCGTTGGATGTCCCGTTTGAAACGCTTTCATAAGCGTCGATTATTTCCTGCACAAGGGGGTGCCTGATAACATCTTCTCTTGAAAAAGAAACAAAGTGTATGCCGTCTATTTTCTGAAGGATCCGCCGTGCCTCAAGAAGTCCCGATATCTGGCCTCTCGGCAGGTCGGTCTGGGTAACATCTCCCGTAATTACCGCCTTCGATCTAAACCCGAGACGCGTCAAAAACATTTTCATCTGTTCCGGTGTTGAATTTTGGGCTTCATCCAGAATTACAAAAGAATCATTGAGTGTTCTGCCTCTCATGAAGGCAAGAGGCGCTACTTCGATAACTCCCTGATCCAAGAGCTGGGAGGCATTTTCAAAAGGCATCATATCGTGGAGAGCGTCATAAAGTGGTCTCAGATAAGGATTTATTTTTTCATAAAGATCTCCGGGCAAAAAGCCCAGACGTTCACCGGCTTCTACGGCTGGTCTTGCCAGGACAATACGGGATACTTCTTTTCGCATAAGGGAAGAGACTGCCATGGCCATGGCGAGATAGGTCTTGCCTGTTCCAGCCGGTCCAATTCCAAAAACCATGTCAAACTTTCTTATACCTTCCACGTATTTTTTCTGGTTGATGGTTTTGGGGACAATCGTTCTCTTACTGGCCGGAATGAAGACTTCCGTCTTGAAAATTTCCTTGAGGTTTACGGAGCTGTCGCTGCTCAGTATTCTGACTGCGTAGGCCACGTCGCTGGAATAAAGAGGGTATCCTGCCTTCAAAAGACCATAGAGTTGCGTAAGAACTTTTTCGGCAAGATCCACTTCCCAGTCTCCTCCCTGGAGAAGCAGTTCATTCCCCCTGCCGTTCAGCGATACTCCGGTTTTTTTCGCGATAATATTTAGATTTTTGTTTTGTTCGCCGCAGAGCGTCTGCATCAAAGTCTGGTCAGGGAAATTAATTTTCCTGGAAATAGTTTTCATACTTATCCTTCTTCCCCGTAAACCTGCATGAGTATGCGCCTTTTTCGGCGCCGGTTATCAAAATCGAGAAGGACGATCTGTTGCCATGTGCCCAGGGCCAGAGTGCCTTCTACCACGGGGACATGCAGGGACGGACCAAATATAGCGGCCCTTACATGGGCATACCCGTTTCCGTCTCCCCATCTCTCATTATGTTCGTAGTATATATCTTCAGGAGCAATCCTGTCTATGGCCTTCTTGAGGTCGCTCACAGCCCCGCTTTCAAATAATATAGTCTCTTGTTTGGCCTGTATGCCCTGCTTTGAGTGCGAAGTTCGGGCAATATAATACCTTTTTCAAGAAATGCACAGAATGTGCATTATCTGCTCAGGATCTGGGCCTGCTGAAACATGAAACGCCTTATGCTGATGTTCATGAGAAGTCCCAGTGCAGCCATGGAGGTAACTACGGATGAACCGCCATAACTGAAAAGCAGGAGAGGAATCCCTACCACAGGAAGAAGACCGGTTACCATTCCCACGTTGATGACAACCTGCCAGAATACAATGGCTACAATTCCGACAGCCATCATTGATCCGAATCTGTCTTTTGAACTCCTTGCAATATTCAACCCCCATAATATAAGGAATAGGTATAAAAAAAGAAGGACAACCGAGCCAATGAGTCCCCACTCTTCTGCAAGGACAGAGAAAGCAAAATCCGTGTGCTGTTCCGGAAGGAAATGCAGCCGTGTCTGGGTTCCCTGCAGATAACCTTTTCCCCATAAAAAGCCGGATCCTATGGCAATTTTAGACTGGTTGATGTGATATCCGGCTCCCAATGGATCCATGTCAGGGTTGATAAAGGTCATAATTCGAGCTCTCTGGTAGTCTTTCAGGCCAAGCCAGACAAAAGGGGCGAAGGATAGGCAGGTTCCAAAGAAAATGAGCAAGGATTTCCAGTGTACCTTTGCAACCAGCACCATGGAGGCCGATAAGAGGGCTATAAAAAGAGCCGTTCCAAGATCGGGCTCCTTTAGAATCAGGGCAAATGGGAACAGAATTAGAAGAAATGGTTGCCACAAATCTCTCAGCCTATACTCTGAAGCCCCTCCACGCTCACTGAAGAATTTGGCCAGAACCATAACCATGGCGATTTTAGTCAATTCAGAAGGCTGGAAAGAGATGGGGCCCAGAATAAGCCATCGTTGAGATCCGGATGATACTTTTCCCACTAACAGTACGATAACAAGTAGAATGACGGAGAAAAAATAGGCTGGAAAAGCCATCCGTTCCAGGAGGTAATAGTTGAATGTGGTCATGAGGAAGAAGATTACAAACCCGATCAGAAACCAGTATATTTGTTTCTTGAAAATCTGGGCGCCGCCAATGTCCCTGATGGGATACGTTGCGCTGTAAAGATTAAGGATGCTGACTCCGGCTATAATAATGAGCAGGATAAGCAAAACCCAATCAAAATTCTGGATTAAGCGGCGATCAAGCATTATTTTTCAGTATCCTTTCCGGCAAGAAAGGTATCAATCAGTTCCTTGGCGATTGGAGCGGCTGCACTTCCACCATGACCACCATGCTCGACTATGACGGCGACCGCTATTTCAGGGGCCTCAGCCGGTGCAAGTGCGACAAACCAGGCATGGTCCCTGTATTTCCAGGGAATTTCCTCTTCCTTTTTCAGGGCCGGGTCTTTTTTCATGGCAATTACCTGCGCCGTTCCTGTTTTTCCGGCAACCGTAAACCCTTTTACCTTCGCCTTTTTAGCCGTACCGCGAGGTTCATTGACGACACCGCAAAGGGCATTTTTTACGACGTTTAGATATTCCTTTTTTATTCCTAATTTTTCAGGGGGCTGTGGGGTGAACCTGTGGGTTTTTTCACCCCCTGGTTCCCTGATCCATTTTGTTATCTGCGGTTTATGTATGACCCCGCCGTTAAAAACTGCAGAGATCAAGGTGGCCATTTGGATGGGTGTTGCAAGAACAAAACTCTGCCCGATGGAACACGAGATGGTCTCACCGGTCTGCCACGGGACACCATATCTCCTCATTTTCCATTCTTTCGTAGGGACCAGTCCGTTCTTTTCATTGCCCAGGGCCAGCCCGCTTTCCCTGCCCATGCCCAAAAGTTTTGCGTATTTCGCAATCTTGTCAATTCCCAGTCTTTTTCCGACCGTATAAAAATAGACGTCGCACGATTCCACGAGGGCCTTGTGGAGATTTACTTTACCGTGGCCATATTTTTTCCAACATCTGAATTTACTCTTTCCCAGAAAAAAAGACCCGCCGCAGAATATCTCTTCGTCGGCTGTGATGACTCCTTCCTGCAGGGCTGCCAGGGCGACAACGATCTTAAAAATTGACCCCGGTGGATATTGGCCCGTCAATGCCCGGTTCTGGAGGGGGAAATCTTTGGATGTCATCATGTTTTTCCAGGTTTTATGGTCAATCCCTTTTATGAAGAGATTAGGGTCGAAAGAGGGGGTACTTGCTAAAGCGAGTATTTCGCCATTCATGGGGTTCAGGCAGACGATGGCCCCATGTTTTTCCAGAAGAAGATTTTTGGCAAGGGTTTGCAGTTCGGTGTCTATGGTGAGAAAGACATCCGATCCGGAAATGGGAGCTTTGCGTGAGATGACCTGGATTTTTCGGCCTGCTGCGTCAACTTCTACCTGTTCTCCACCCCTGATACCATGGAGCATGGTCTGCCATTTCCATTCTATTCCTGTCTTTCCGATCAAATCACCCGATCTGATATTTTTATAGGTCCCTTTCTGCAATTGCTTTTCCGTAACTTCTCCAAGATACCCAAGAACATGGGGCGCAAGATCCCCTCTGGAATAGCGTCGCTGGGGTTTTACCTTTATGACGATTCCGGGCAGATCAAACCCATGGGTTTCAATTCTTGCAAGTTCATCGCGGGAGATATCTTTCTTTATCAGGACCGGTTTGAAGGGCATGGAGCGTGCAATTGTATTGAATTGCTGCGCGGTCTGATCCGGATCCAATTCGATCAAGCCCTGCAATTTGGAAAAGAGGTCGGCACGGTCCTGGATGTCTTCGGGAATGACATACAGGTCGTACGACGGTCGGTTATCCACCAGGATATCCCCATTTCTGTCAAGAATCATCCCCCTCGAAGAATCCACGTACTGAAGCCTGATGCGGTTGTTTTCCGATCTGGAAAGATAAACCGGCCCCTTCACGACCTGTAGAAACCACAAACGAAGAATCAATATGCTGAATATGGACAGTACGAACAGGGAGGCAAACCTCAGCTGCCTTTGGAAAACTTCGGATGAAACAGGGTCGAATTTGTATGTTTTCAAATTGTTATCTCTATGTTAATCACTTGTTTCCGGTTCCTGGAAATGGATGGACCGTTCCGGAGAAAGATCGTCTTCATCTTCCAAAGGTATGGCGCGAAGACTGTTTAGCAACATGAATACCAAAGGGGCGATGATTGCGCTGCCGAGAATAGAAATGGCAGCTGTCTTGAAAAAATGAGACGATGCAATCAGGTTATGGGAAAAAAGACCGACAATCAAAATTTTCAATATCTGCTTGAAAAGAACTGCCAGCGCTACGATAATAACCTGGCCCCTTGCTTCCCTGAGGTTAAAAAATCTGGAAGCAACGGTGATTCCCCAGAAAACACCAAGATAAAGAGATGGGAAAAGCCCTTGTAGTCCGGCTGAGAAAAGATCGATGAATATCCCTTGTCCAAGGGCAAAAGATCCTGCCGCAAGCTGACCGGATGATAGAAAAAGATAGGCTGTCAGAATCGTCAGGAAGTCCAGATCAAAAAAATCAACTCCCCAGGGATTGGTCCAGATCCCCTTCAACAGGGTCAACAGGGCGCCGGCCAACCATATCAGAATATAGAAGGTTATCATTCTATTTTGTTTCGACTCTTTGAGGTATCGAAACTTTTTATTTTCTATTCGTTTTGTCCGCATTGGGCCTAAAAGCAGCAATTAGCTTTTGAGCTATTAGCCGTTAGCTTAATGATGTAAATGATTTATATCAAT
>CAYOWC010000076.1:0-17885 GCA_964407525.1 uncultured Desulfobacteraceae bacterium
TCCTAATAGCTAACGGCTAAGCGCTAATTGCAGCTTTTAGGTGTTACTTAAAAGCGGCAATTAGCTGTTAGCTATTAGCCGTTAGCTTAAAGGTCTCAAGTATTTGCATTGCCTCTGTCTATATTCGAGGCATCACTTTTTGATGCTGACCTATTTCACAGTAACTGGTTGAAATTGTACTCCTAATAGCTAACGGCTAAGCGCTAATTGCAGCTTTTAGGTGTTACTTAAAAGCTGCAATTAGCTGTTAGCTATTAGCCGTTAGCTTAAAGATCCCAATCGTTTGCATGACTTTTCCCTTTATTTGAGATTTCACTTTTCGATGCTTACCTATTGCATCGTAACTACCTGACATTGTGTGGCTAATAGCTAACGGCTAACCGCTAATTGCAGTTTTTAGGTGTTAGGGGACAGGAATGGTTTCCAGGATTTTTGTGACCATATCTTCACTGCTAAGCGCCTCTGCTTCCGCCTCGTAAGTAATCGCAACCCGGTGCCTGAGCACATCCATGGCAATGGATTTCACATCTTCCGGAGTGACATACCCTCGCCCGCGAAGGAACGCCAGGGACTTGCTGGCTGCCTTCAGGTTGATGGTAGCCCTTGGAGAAGCACCGTACTGGATGTAAGGTTTCAGATCCAACCCGTACGCTTCGGGTTCCCGTGTTGCGAACACCAGACTGACGATATAGTTTTTCACCTTTTCATCCATGTAGATGGTATTCACCACCTGGCGTGCACGAAGAATATCCTCCGTTTGAACGACCTGGTTGACCTGGATTGGCTTCTCCGTGGTTTCAACGGAATCCAGGATGATCCTCTCCTCGGAAACGGAAGGATACCCAATCACCACCTTCAACATAAACCGGTCCACCTGTGCCTCCGGAAGCGGGTAGGTCCCCTCCTGTTCAATGGGGTTCTGGGTGGCCATAACCAGGAAGGGGTCCTGGAGAGGATAGGTGTTCTCCCCGATGGTAACCTGTCTCTCCTGCATAGCCTCAAGGAGCGCGCTCTGGACCTTTGCGGGTGCACGATTGATCTCATCTGCCAGGATGAGATTCGTAAAAACCGGTCCATGCTTGACCACAAAGGAAACATCCCTGGGGTTGTAGATTTCCGTTCCCACAATATCTGCGGGCAACATATCGGGGGTAAACTGAATTCTTCTGAAACCGGTCTTGATAGCGGATGCCAGTGTCTTAAGAGCCAAAGTCTTGGCCAATCCCGGTACGCCTTCCAAGAGGATGTGGCCATTAGAGAGAAGCCCCACGAGAAGTCGATCAATAAGGTATTTCTGTCCAACGATAACGCGGCTGATCTCCTGTTCCAGAGGTCGCACCCACGCTGAAGCCTGATGCACGGAATCGTTGATGGTCTGGATACTGGTAAACTGCGGGCTTGAAACCATCATCGGCTCCGTTGTCCCGGTGGAATGAGATGAGTAATCTTCAAATTCACGGCCCTGCTTTTTTTCTGATCGAATGTTCATGTTGTCTCCTTTCCCATTTCTTTTCTTCATTTTTTTTCCGAAGGACAACTCCGTCCTTTTCCCATCCTGTTGGGTGTAAACCTAACAAACGACCCTTTCAGGAACATTTCATGAAAATTACAAAACCGTAATGTTCGGAGAAACGGAAGACGGGGTGATGTCGAAGATCCCGGTTTTTTCGGGGGAGTGATAGAATAAAATAAAGAACATTAAAGATCAGAGATTTCATTTGGGATATAAGCTATAATATCAAAGTATTATGGATCATTAACCATGAAAGGAGTTTCTGTAACTGCATATTTTGGGCTTGAATATGGAACTAAAGGCCGTTATGCTTAATTTAGTAGTCGATGTTGAAATGAAAACCAGACCATTCACAGGCGGCCCTTTAAAAAGGCGGTAAAAACAGTATCCCACTGGAGTCGAAACCCATGACCTTGAAACGAGTCTTCAAATTCGGCCTTCTCATTTTGGCCGTACTGGCCCTGGCCGGCATAGGTACCGGGGCTTACTTCTGGTATATCTGGTCCAGCAATCTTCCCTACATCGGAATTGTAACAGAGTATCGCCCCCCTGTGATCACCGAGATATTCAGCGACGACGGAGAAGTCATTGGACGACTCTGGGAAGAAAAAAGAACGGTAATTCCTCTGGACCGGGTCCCGAAACAGTTGATCCAGGCATTTGTTGCGGCGGAAGACGCCAGATTTTTTGAGCATGAAGGTGTGGACATAAAAAGCATATTCAGGGCATTCCTCAAAAATGTGACTGCAGGAAAAATTGAGCAGGGCGGCAGCACGATCACCCAGCAGGTCACCAAATCTCTGCTTCTTAAGAACGTAAGAAAAACCTATAAGAGAAAAGTCAGGGAAGCCATCCTTTCCGTTCAATTGGAAAAAACCTTTTCAAAAGAACATATCCTTTTTCTTTATCTAAATCAGATCTACCTGGGCCAGGGCGCCTATGGCGTGGAAGCGGCGGCCAGGACCTATTTCAACAAAACGGCCATGGAACTTACTCTTGCCCAATCAGCACTCCTTGCGGGGCTTCCCCAGGCGCCTGCGAGGTACTCCCCGGTAAAACATTTCGACCGGGCCAGGGCCAGACAGGAGTATGTGCTGAAAAGAATGCTGGAAGAGAAATGGATCACTCCTGAAGAATATAAGGAAGCCCTTGATACGAAACTGATTATTGAACGGGGGGGTGAAAACACCTTTGAAAGGGCGCCCTACTTCACCGAACAGGTCAGGAAATATCTGCTGGAAAAATATGGCAGGGACCTGCTTTACCGGGAAGGGCTGAAAGTATACACCACCGTGAACCTCAAAATGCAGGCTCAGGCCAGAGAAGCCCTGAATAGGGGCCTCGCAGACTTGGACAAAAGAGACGGATTCAGGGGTCCCCTGGAACAGCTTGACCCGGAACAGATTCCTGTATACAAGGAAGAAACCGTAAAGGCAATGGCATCTGACCTTCTGAAAACGGGTACCGTAATCAAAGGACTCGTTGAAAAGGTGGATGACAAAAAAGAACGCGTAGAGATTCGGATTGGGAACGAACTGTCTGTTCTTCCCTTGAAAACCATGAGATGGGCCAGGGTTCCCGACAAGAAAAAGCCCTATTACGCTGCCAAAATCAAGAAACCTTCCCAGGCGCTGAAAGTGGGCGATATAGTCCTGGTTCGCATCGAAAAAAAGTATGCCCCCCCCGAGGCCGGGGAAAAAAAGCCGAGCCTGAAAACCAAAGGGGACAATCGGTTCGTTTGGGAAGTATCTCTTGAACAGAAACCGGAAGTTCAGGGAGCCATTGTATGTTTGGCCCCCGAAACGGGCGAAATTAAGGTTATGGTGGGAGGCCGCGATTTCCAGGGAAGCCAATTCAACAGGGCAATTCAGTCCAAACGTCAACCGGGGTCGGCCTTTAAGCCGATTATTTATTCGGCCGCCCTTGACTGGGGCATGAACCCCAGCAAAATTATTATCGATGCCCCGTTCATTTCAGACCGCACGCCGGAAGGCGAAGCCTGGAAACCAAAAAATTATAAAGAAAAATTTTACGGGCCGACATTGCTGCGGACAGGTCTCGCCAAATCAAGGAATGTCATCACCGTCAAGCTGCTAAAGAAAATTGGCATCGGGTACGCAAGAAAATACGCAAGAAAAATGGGAATAGAATCGGATCTGGCGCCCGATCTCTCCCTGGCCCTGGGGTCATCAGGCGTATCCCTGATGGAACTGACAACGGCCTACGCTGTGTTCGCCAATGGAGGGATGTTGGTCAAACCGATTTTTGTCAAGAAAATTGTGGATCGGGCAGACAGGATTCTTGAAGAAAACCAACCGGACATGGTTCGCGTTATTCCGAAGGAAACCGCCTATGTTATGACGGATCTTCTGAAAGCGGTCATCACCGAAGGAACAGGCCGGAGGATCAAAGCGCTGAAAAGACCGGCCGCAGGAAAAACAGGCACCACAAACAACCTCATTGATGCCTGGTTTATGGGATTCACACCTGAATTTGTAACCGGCGTATGGGTGGGATACGACGACCTGAAAGAAATGGGAAAAGGAGAGACCGGCTCCAGGGCGGCCAGTCCCATATGGCTCGACTTCATGTCCCTTGTTCTGAAAGACCAGCCTGTAACCGACTTTGAGGTTCCTGATGGAATCGTGTTCGCTAAAATCGATGCGAAAACGGGGTTGCTGGCCAGCTCCCATTCGAAAAAGACGGTTTTTCAAGCCTTTAAAGCAGGAGAAGAACCCACGAAGTACACGCCCAAAGCGTCTGCTCCCAGTTCGGGGAACTTCTCCCAGTTTGATATGGAATAGGTGAACTACAGTAGGGAGTAGGCAGTGTTGGCTCATCGCGCATTAGCGTAAGGAATTGGCTTTTTGGAACCGAGGTGTCAGGTTTCGGGTGTCAGTATTCATGCCCATGATTCCGGATTTGTGATTTCAGACAGACTAAATATAGGATATTACACTTAATAGTTCGCATGCCCTCAGGGTTTTTTCCTGACACCTGAAACCTGACACCTGTTGTCTAGAACGACGATCAAGGCCTGCATATTTTATGCTAATGGGAAGAAAGGATCATCCAAGTCCAGAAAGACCCGTCGAGATCTCTGGACCCGGATGTATAGAAATTGCAGGAACAGATCAGGCAACCGACAGGTCCTTCACAGCCTGAAGAACCGTATCAAAAAGCTCCTGGGTATCATCCTTTTCAAGGCAGGAGAACGCCACTCGTAAATCGGTTTCACCCAACGCAATGAGCCCGACACCATATTTGTCGAGGAGGTGGACTCTCAGGGGTTCGGCCTTTACTGTCTTGAGCTTCAGGCACATGAAATACCCCGAATTGAAAGGGTAAGCCTCCCATGCATCGGCATATTTCGGATCGGAAAGAACGCTCTTTACTTCCATCGCCCTTTCTTTCATGATCTGGAATTTCTCTTCCTTTTCAGAAGCATACGATCCGGATTGCAGGGATTTGAGAACAATTTCCTGGCTCAGGTGAGAAGCGTTGGAAATCGATCCCCTTACCGCCCCGGCGGTCTTTCGCTCTAAGGCATCATAAAAAGGTCTCACCTCCCCTTTCAGCACAGCTCCATAGGTGACGAAACCTACCCTCAGGCCCCATACATAGTTTTCCTTGGTGGCCCCATCCAGCTTGATGGCCAGAAGCCTCGGGTCTCTGCCCGCCAGCTTGGTAAATATGGATTCCTTCGCCGATTCTTCATCAAAAAAGAGTCCAAAATAAGCATCATCCGTAATAGCCAGAACATTGACTCCGGTTGCAGCCACATCGGTCAGGATAGCTGCAATGGCGTCCCCTTCATCCGATGAAACCGTATATCCCGTAGGATTGTTTGGGAAATTCAAGATAGCAATGATTTTCCCCCCCGGTTTCCCCTCTTTTCGTACACATTCCTCAAAAGCTTTCAGATTGAATTTGCCATTCGCATCAAACAGGGAATAATTGACAATCCGCGCGCCCCTTCGAACGGAGAAGATGAGGTTATAATTCCCCCACATTTTGTCAGGGAGCAAAATCACATCATCCGGATCAACCCACATATCAGCTACTATGCTGAGGCCATGGGTGATGGCATTGGATACGACGGGAAGGCTGATCTCTTTCCCTTCGAGTGAAGGGTTTTTCTTGAAAATACTTTCCTGCCAGGTCTGACGTAGCGGCATAATGCCGAAAGATGGCGCATAGGTCAGCGCCTCTTCCGGTTCAAGGCCGCTGGTCATGGACATAACAGAGGGAAGGAACATCGTCCGTCCTTTTTCAGTGGCCATACCGATCGTAGCATTAAATTTATGAGCCTTTTCTTTGGCTTCAGCGCTTTGCGAGAGGATCCCTTTCGGAAAGAACAGGTTTTTCCCAACCCCTGACAGCATGTTGAAAATATTTTCGTTCCCATTCATAATGATCTGGTTCAGTTCTTCGGCTAACGGATTCATGTGCTCGCTCCTCGTCTTTCATGATATGTTTCACAATTTTCTTTTCTGATTTGATTAGCTGGTAATTCTTAGATTTGTCAAGGGAATTTAGGCATCCTTCATCCATAAGTTTATACTTTTTTGAGAAATGGGATATATTTTCCGGTTGAAAGTCGACCTTCGAAACTGGAAATCGGATGCTGAAACTGGAAATTAGAAATTAGATAAAACACTAAAATTATTCCCTTGTTTCTAATTTCCAATTTCGATTTTCAAATTTCTCTCTGCCAAACAACGAAAACAATAAAGTGTAAACTACTTTCTGCCTTTATTGAAGGATCCCGGTTTTGTATATTTTTTTTATTTGACAAACAATTTGCCTTTAGTAATTTTGCGAGAGATCAAAATACTATTCCCGAATTCAAATAGGTATTCAGATTATGGAAGAGATTCGTTTTTATGGCAGAGGCGGTCAGGGTGCAGTTATTGCATCATGGATTCTGTGCTATGCCTTTTTCCTGGAAGGAAAACATGCGCAGGCATTTC
The DNA here is from genome assembly GCA_964407525.1 of uncultured Desulfobacteraceae bacterium. GTDB lineage: Bacteria > Desulfobacterota > DSM-4660 > Desulfatiglandales > Desulfatiglandaceae > DUZB01. Next base: position 6,487 of record CAYOWC010000076.1, read on the forward strand.
ACACCTTTGGCGCTGAGAGAAGGGGCGCCCCGGTTGAGGCGTTTGTTCGCATGGATGATTCTTTTCCTCATCTTCGATGCAAAGTGGTCAACCCCCACTATGTGATTGTGATGGGGGACAAGCTGGTCCGATTTGTTGACGTAACGGCCGGAATTCAACCAAAATCATCTCCACATTTTATAGCTGAAGTTAGTAGCCTTAATTTCTTACTCATAATCTTAATCGTAATCTTAATCAAAGATCTCTAAAATAGGTTTAAAAGAGCATGATTATGATTAAGAGTATGATCATGAACTTGCGAACGTACGCTTGAATGATCGCATCAAGTGGGGAAAATTAGAACCAAGCCCGCCTAACACTTATGATTCCACCCCCTGAAATCTCTTGACTTGAAAAGCGTTCCTTTATTATATACCCGGATACAGGAAAAGTTTAATGATGTCGTTGAAAGGGGAAATTCATGAAAGAGGTCGTTATCGTCAGCGCATGCAGAACTGCAGCGGGAGACTTTGCCGGATCTTTGAGCACTGTATCGGCTACGGATTTGGGCGCATTGGTCATAAAAGAAGCCATCACAAGGGCTGGAATCAAAAACGAAGATGTGGATGAAGTCATCATGGGAAGCGTCCTGCCCCATGGTCTGGGCCAGAACCCTGCCAGACAATCCATGGTCAGGGCCGGTCTTCCCTGGGAAGTGGGGGCCATAACAATAAACAAGGTGTGCGGATCGGGACTCAAGGCTGTCATGCTGGCAACCCAGGCAATTCAGTGTAATGATGCGGATGTGGTCATTGCCGGAGGCCAGGAAAACATGAATCTCTGCCCTTATATGCTCAAAAAAGCGAGAACCGGGTACCGTATGAACAACAACAAGCTGATTGACGGGATGGTCCATGACGGCCTGTGGGACCAGGTGAATGACTTCCATATGGGGATCAGCGCGGAACTTACCGCAGAGAAATACGGAATCAGCAGGGAAGACTCGGATCTCTTTGCCATGAGTTCCTATGAGAAGACCTGGAAAGCCTATGAAGAGGGTAAATTCAAAGATGAGATCGTTCCTGTTGAGATTCCCAGGCGAAAGGGCGACCCTGTTATTTTCGACCAGGATGAAATTCCGTTCAAAGGCGCAAAAACCACTCTGGAAGCACTCGGGAAACTGCGTCCGGCCTTCAAGAAAGATGGGATTGTAACCGCTGGGAACGCTTCAAAAATCAGTGATGGCGCATCCGCCCTGGTAGTCATGTCAAGGGAAAAGGCACAAGAACTCGGATGCAAGCCCCTGGTGCGTGTGGGCGCTCAGGGCGCGGCGGGAATTGACATGAAGTATGTCCTCGTAGCGCCAATCTATTCGATTCCCAAGGTATTGGCCAAAGATGGTTTGAAAGTTTCGGACGTAGATCTCCATGAGATTAATGAAGCCTTCAGTACCTCTTCCCTGGCCGTAAATCGCGAACTGGGCATTGACCCTGAAAAAGTGAACGTACACGGGGGTTCTGTGGCAATCGGCCATCCCATTGGCGCAAGCGGCGCAAGGGTACTGACCACCCTCATCCATGCCATGAAAGACAAAGACGCCGAAGTGGGACAGGCCTCCCTCTGCCTGGGCGGGGGAGAAGCCGTAACATTGCTTGTCTACAACGAAAAATAGAAGTCAGAGGACAGAGGACAGAGGACAGAAGTCAGAGGACAGAAGTCAGAAGACAGAAGTCAGAAGTCAGAGGACAGAAGTCAGAGAACAGACAATAAATTATTTGACAATTTCTGATCAAACATCAAGGAGAAAATATCATGCAGGATGCAGTAATTGTTTCAAGCGTAAGAACACCTGTCGGTTCATTCGGCGGGACTTTGAAAACAACTCCCGTAGTACAACTTGGCTCCATTGTGCTTAAAGAAGCCCTGAAAAGGGCAGGATTGAAGCCTGTAGTTTCCGAGGAATTGGCGTCTTTCGACCCGGATTCCCTGAAAGGCACAGGGATGATCGCTCTTGAAAAAGAAGGGTATGATTATGACGACGGTCTGCAGCCAGTCCAGGTGGATGAAGTCATTATGGGAAATGTTGTCGGTGCGGGCCAGGGACAGAATGTGTCACGGCAGGCCATGATAAAAGCAGGAATTTCAAAGGAAACCAGCGCCTTCACCATCAACAAAGTTTGTGCCTCAGGGATGAAAGCCGTTGCCTTGTCCGCGCAGGCTATTGCCACCGGTGCAGCAGACGTGATGCTGGCGGGCGGCATGGAAAACATGAGCATGATTCCCTACACCCTGCCCAAAGCCCGGTGGGGAGCGAGAATGAACAACGCTGAGCTGGTAGACCTGATGGTGTTCGATGGTCTCTTTGAAATATTCTATGGATATCATATGGGCATCACCGCCGAGAACATCGCTGAAAAATACCAGATTTCCAGAGAGGAACAAGATGAACTGGGCGCCCTCAGTCACCAGAGGGCCAGAAAAGCCATTGCTGATGGACTTTTTAAAGATGAAATCGCACCGGTAATCATTCCTCAGCGGAAAAAAGATCCCCTGGTTTTCGATACGGATGAACGTCCCATGGATACCACAGCCGAAAAGATGGGAAAACTGAGACCGGCCTTCAAAAAAGATGGTACCGTAACCGCTGGAAACGCATCAGGAATAAATGACGCGGCCGCAGCCCTTCTGATCATGTCCGAAAGCAAGGCAAAAGAACTTGGACTGAAACCATTAGCACGGATCAAAGCCTTCTCGTCGGCTGGAATTGATCCCGCTTATATGGGACTTGGACCCGTACCTGCCGTAAGAAAAATCCTGGCGAAGGAAAATCTGTCCATCAATGATTTCGGAGCCATCGAACTGAATGAGGCCTTTGCCGCCCAGGCCATTGCCTGCGCAAGGGAACTTCATTGCGACATGGAAAAAACCAATATCCATGGGAGCGCCATATCCATAGGGCATCCCATCGGATGTTCCGGAGCACGCATCCTTGTGACGCTCGTAAATGAGATGAAAAGAAATGGGCTCGATCTGGGGCTGGCTTCCCTCTGTATCGGTGGTGGCCAGGGGATGGCCATGGTCCTGGAGAATATTTCATAATTGATCGATAGGGGGTAAAAAATGGCGTACGAAAATATACTTTTTGAAGTGGATGGGAATATAGCGGTTATCAAATTCAATCGGCCAAAGGCCCTAAACGCAATTAACCCGGGCGTGGTGGCGGATATGGAGAATGCCCTAGGCGAAATCGAAGGGAATCCTGCCATAAAAGTCCTGATCCTGACAGGCAAAGGCGACAAGGCCTTTGTGGCGGGAGCGGATATCTCTCATATGGTGAAGCTTTCACCCCTTCAGGGACGGAGTTTTTCCGCCAGAGGGCAGGAACTGCTCCTGCGGCTCGAAAGTCTCCCCATCCCGGTCATCGCCTGTGTCAATGGGTTTGCTCTTGGCGGCGGCACGGAAATATCGATGGCATGCGATTTCATCTATGCCTCTGAGAATGCGAAATTCGGCCAGCCCGAAATCGGTCTGGGAATTATTCCCGGATATGGTGGAACCCAGCGTCTTTCCCGTCTCGTGGGAAAGGCCATGGCTAAAGAAATGTGTATGACAGGTGCAATCATCAGTGCCCAGGCGGCCAAAGAAATCGGTCTGGTAAATAAAGTGTTCCCCCATGAGGATTTATGGGAAGAGACCATGAAAACAGCCAAAATAATGGCATCCAAGGGAAAGGTGTCCATGAGAGCAATCAAACAATGTATTGAAAGGGGCGTCGACCAGGATCTGCGGACCGGATGTTATATGGAAGTTGATGCATTTGCCGTCTGCATGTCAAGCCCGGACAGCAAAGAGGGCATGACTGCTTTTATGGAGAAAAGAAAACCTGAATTCAAAGGGGAGTTGAGCTGAAAATGGATTTCGCATTAACTGAAGAACAGAGCATGGTGCGGGACATGGCGGCAAAGTTTGCCGAAGCCGAGATCAGGCCAAAGGCCGCTGAACTGGATGAAAAGCATGAACATCCAGCTGATATTGTTAAGCAGCTCGGTGAACTGAAGATGCTCGGCATTGCCGTTCCTGAGGAATTCGGAGGCGGGGGCATGGATTATGTAAGCTATGTCCTTGCACTGGTCGAAATATCAAAAGCATGTGCTTCAACCGGCGTGATCATGTCGGTAAATAATTCTTTGTACTGTTATCCGGTCCATGCATACGGCACCGTGGATCAGAAGAAGAAATACCTGTACCCCTGCGCCTCCGGGGAAAAGCTCGGGTGTTACGGCCTGACGGAAGCCGGCGCCGGTTCTGATCCCGCGGGGATGCTGACAACAGCGGTTAAGGACGGCGACGATTGGATCATAAACGGAGAAAAGAAATTCATTACCAACGGGAATGTGGCCTCCTATGCCGTCATAGCGGCAATCACGGAAAAGGGAAAAGGGTATAAGGGCATCAGTTCTTTTGTGGTGGACCTGGAAAACACCGATGGGTTCAAAGTGGGCCGAGTGGAGGAAAAATTAGGCATCCTGGCCTCGGGTACATCCGAACTGATTTTTGAGGACGCACGGGTACCTGCCGACAGTCTTCTCGGTAACGCGGGAGAAGGCTTCAAACAGATGCTCAGCACTCTGGATGGGGGAAGAATCGGTATTGCATCCCAGGCCATAGGCATCGGCAAATCTGTCCTGGAAGATGCCCTTACCTATGCAAAAACCCGTGAGCAATTCGGAAAACCGATCACTTCTTTTCAGGCCATTCAGTGGAAATTGGCCGATATGGCCACGGAAATTGACGCTGCGGAACTCCTCACCTTGCGGGCGGCCTGGCTGGAAGACCATAAGAAACCCTACGAAAAGGAAGCTGCCATGGCAAAAATGTTAGCCTCAGATGCAGCCATGCGGGCATCCATTGAAGGAGTGCAGATCCTTGGGGGATATGGATATTCCAAAGAGTATCCCATGGAACGCCATATGAGAGATGCCAAGATCTGTCAGATCTACGAAGGAACCAACGAGATTATGCGGCTGGTCATTGCCAGAAATCTTATTAAAGGGTAAACCATGAAACATGCAATTAGCGGTTAGCCGTTAGCTATTAGCTATTAGCAACACAATATAAGCTATTTACGGTGCAAGAAGTAAACATCAAATAGTAAAAGCAGCAATTCTCACTATGAATTCACTTTTGTCGATAGACGCTGTGTGAGTGGCATCTTGCTACGACTTTTTCGCGGCTTGGAATCCACCCAACGGATTGCGGACAGGGGCCAGTCACCGAGATATTTTTCAAAATGAGAATTGCTGTAGTAAAAGCCTCATAAATGGAAAAGCCATACGAGTGTTTGGGATCATTAAGCTAACGGCTAAGGGCTAAAAGCTAAACGCAGCTTTTATGTGAACTTTTTAGAAAGGGGGACATCCATGCCTTTCACTTTTGACCAGAAAATATTTGACGATATTGAGGAAGACCACGACAAATGGCAAGGTAAGCTGAAATCCATTTTCTCGAAAAGACCTGAAAGGCTGGAAAGATTTTCAACAGTCTCTGACACTGAGATCAACCAGATGTACACCCCTGAGGATATCAGAACCCAAGACTTTGGGAAAGATATCGGTTTCCCGGGGGAATACCCTTTTACCCGGGGTGTCCAGCCATCTATGTATCGAGGACGATTGTGGACCATGCGCATGTTTGCAGGGTTAGGGAGTGCCAGGGATACCAACCTGCGTTTCCACCACCTGGTAAATGCCGGCCAGACCGGACTTTCCACGGCTTTCGATATGCCCACTCTCATGGGGTACGACTCGGATTCTTCCAAAGCCAGAGGTGAATGCGGCAAGTGTGGCGTCGCCATAGACACACTCAAGGATATGGAGGACCTCTTTGAAGGGCTTCCCATAGAGCAGATAACCACTTCCATGACCATCAATCCCCCGGCATCCGTGATCTGGGCCATGTATATAGCCATGGCGGAAACGAGGGGAATAGACAGAAAAATCATCGGCGGAACCATCCAGAATGACATGCTGAAAGAATTCGTCGCCCAGAAGACTTTCATGTGTCCGCCTGAGCCATCCGTACGAATCGTTACGGACACCATTGAATTCGGGACGAAAGAAATCCCCAGGTGGAACACCATCAGCATCAGCGGATACCATATCCGTGAAGCAGGCTCCACTGCAGTACAGGAACTGGCTTTCACACTGGCGGACGGCATCGCTTACACGGAAAAAGCCCTTGAGCGGGGGCTCCATGTGGATGATTTTGCTCCGCGATTTTCCTTCTTCTTTAATTCCCACCTGGATTTTTTCGAAGAAGTAGCCAAGTTCCGTGCCGCACGACGCATGTGGGCCAAAATCATGAAAGATCGTTTCAAAGCCAAAGACCCCAGATCCTGGTGGTTGCGGTTTCATACCCAGACGGCAGGATGCTCGTTGACGGCACAGCAACCCTACAACAATGTGGTCAGGACCGCTCTTCAGGGCCTGGCGGCCGTAATGGGAGGAACCCAGTCGCTACACACCAATTCTCTTGACGAGGTACTGGCCATCCCCACCGAAGAGGCGGCAACCATTGCCTTGAGAACACAGCAGATTATTGCCGAGGAGTCGGGAGTAGCAAACACCATTGATCCCCTTGGCGGGTCTTACTTTGTGGAAGCCTTTACTAATCGCATGGAAGAAGAAGCATTTGAAATTATCCAGAAAATTGATGATATGGGCGGAATGCTTTCGGCCATCGAGAAAAATTATCCCCAACTGGAAATCGCCGACGCGGCCTACCATTATCAGAAACAGATAGACAACAGGGAAAAGACGGTGGTGGGCGTAAATAAATACGTTATTGAGGACGAAGAGATCCCGGTAGAAGTATTAGAAATCGATGAGGAACTTGAGAAAATACAGATAGAGAAAACCAACAGGGTCAAGGAACAAAGGGACAACCGAAAGGTTGCGAGAAGCCTTGAAAGGGTGGCTGAAGCCTGCGCGGGGGAAGAAAATGTGATGGAGTACCTGATAGACGCAGCAAAAGAATACACCACCGTACAGGAGCTATGCGATGTATACAGAAAGGTTTTCGGAGAGTACCGGGATCCGGGGATCTATTGATTTAAAAGGGGTTATTATGGCACGACAGAGAAGATTGAGAGTGATGGTGGCTAAACCTGGATTGGATGGACACGACCGCGGTGCCAGGATTATTGCAAGAGCGTATCGTGATGCGGGGTTTGAAGTAGTCTATACCGGTCTTCATCAAACACCGGAAGAAATTGTAGAGGCGGCCATTCAGGAAGATGTGGACATGATCGGCATGTCGAGCCTGGCAGGTGCCCATAAATACCTTTTCAAGTCGGTCGTCGACATGCTGAAGGAAAGGGATGCAGATGATATTGTTGTCTGTGGCGGCGGCATCATCCCCCAGGACGATATCGACATGTTGAAAGCGGCGGGCGTAAAAGAGATATTCACGCCGGGAACCACCTTGGATGACATTGTCACATGGGTAAAAACGAACGTAAAACCGAGGTAAACGGAAATCGTGAAAAACATTGTTGAAAAGGTGGTTTCCGGAGACATCAGAACCGTTGCCCGCCTTATCCGGGATATTGATGACGGAATGCCCGAAGTACGGGATGTATTGAAGGATCTGTATGCCCATACGGGCAATGCCTATGTTATAGGGATCACGGGCGCTCCCGGCGTTGGAAAAAGTACCCTGGTGGACCAGATGATCGCCCATCTCAGGAAGCGGGACAAGACAGTGGGAGTCCTCGCAGTGGATCCAACCAGCCCATTCAGCGGGGGAGCCATCCTGGGAGACCGGGTCAGGATGCAACGCCATAGTATGGACAGGGGAGTCTTTATCAGATCCCTGGCGACAAGAGGGCATTTCGGCGGCTTGACCCAGTCAACCCGAAGTGCCATCGACGTGCTGGATGCCATGGGAAAGGATTATATTCTCGTGGAGACAGTGGGTGTTGGGCAGGATGAGGTGGATGTGGTCAGGAGTGCCCACACTACGGCCATCGTCGTTATTCCTGGAATGGGCGACGGGATTCAGGCCATCAAGGCAGGGATACTTGAGGTAGGGGACATTTTTCTTATCAACAAGGCTGATCGTGACGGTTCCGATAAGACCTACACAGACCTGAAGCTGATGATTGAAATGGATCAGAGAAAATATGACGAGGGAACCTGGAAACCTCCCATACTGAAAGCGCAGGCGGTTTTCGATATAGGCATCGCTGAATTCATACAGGAAATCGACAGGCATGCCGCATACTTAGAGAGCACCTTTGGCGGGCTGAATATTCGAAAACAGAAGGATATGGTTCGTCAAGAGCTTGCTGAGATGATAAAGGCCAGGCTTCTCGAAGAAGTCATCAGCAAACTGACCGAGACCGGCGATTTTGACCAGGCCGTTCAAGGGATAGCCGATGGAAAAATCGACCCCTATTCCGCCTGCGATAATCTCGTGCTTCCCATCGTCGGCCTTTCCCAACCTTAAGCCGCAGTGAATATTCTTCTCTGGTGGGTACGCCAGGTATTACTCGTTGCAGTAGGATTGTTTTTCCTGCTTTTCGGGATATACATACTGATCGCCGCATACCATTTAAAGAACCCTTATGCCTTTATCATGACTTTTTTCGCTTCAAATCTGATCATACTGATCAGCGCCGTACTTGTACTGGGGTTTATCCTGAGAATGATCAAGGTATTTAAACTGACCAGAGTACCGGAGAAAGAAGAAAACAACATAAATAGTAAAAAATAATTTTTTATCCCGCATACGGTAAGAGGGCTCAACGCGGATTAGCGTGAAAAATCATTTTTTCGGAACCGAGGTGTCAGGTGTCGGGTGTCAGTGTTTCAGCACTTACTATTCATGCTTTACGATTATACAAAACGTAACTATTTATTATAACATTGAATACGTAGAATGCCCTCGGGTTTTTTCCTGACACCAGCAATTCTAATTTTGAAAAACCCCCTCTGTGAGAGCGGCTTTCCAGCCGCGAAAAATCGTGGCAAGATGCCACTCACACAGTCTTTTGGGATAAAACCGAGCTCATAATGAGAATTGCTGTCCTGACACCAGACACCTGGCATCTGAGCATGGTCTATTCGACAACAGATATAAATAACACGTTAATTCGACATGAGCCGGTAAGAGTAACCATCGTTCATTCATAATTAATAATGTTCATTTTTAAAATACCAACAGGGGGTTCCCATGCCGGCCAAAAAGCAACAAGTGTCCATAGGCAAGAGGATTTTCAAACTCAGGAAATCAAAAAAGCTCACCCTCAAACACCTGGCTAACGAAACCGGCCTTGCAACGAAAGTCATCTCCCAGATAGAAAAGGGAGAGATAATGCCGTCTGTTTCCATTATCCTCCAGCTTTCAAGGGCCTTGGAGATTGATTCGAGCATACTCTTAAAAGAAGAGAAAAAACAGGCCGGCAAGAAAACTTCGGATGATTACCAAAAACGGACCGATGCCTACACCTATGAAACCCTCACCCCCGAGGCAAGACATAAACACCTGAAGGCCTTTAAGATATTCATTGACCCCAAATCAGAACACAAGTCTGTAAGCTATACCCACCTCGGAGAAGAATTCCAGTATGTTCTGACGGGAAAAGTGGAAATAATGGTTGGAGAAAATAAGAACGTCCTTAATCCTGGGCAGAGCCTGCATTTCAACTCATCGATTCCCCATAAACTCCGAAATCTCAGCGATAAAAAAGCTGAACTTCTTGTTGTGCTTTATACACCCTGACCGGAGGAAGAAACAATGGCATATCATTTGAATGAAGAACAACGCATGATCCAAGCCATGGTCAGGGAATTTTCCAGGGAAAACATCCTGCCTACCGCCGCTGAAAGGGACAAGACCGGTGAATTTCCCAGGGAAAATCTGCGAAAGATGGGGGAACTGGGTCTGATGGGAATGAATGTACCGCCTGAATATAGTGGAGCCGGGGTGGATTCCGTCAGCTATTCCCTTGCTCTCCAGGAAATTGCTTACTCCTGCGCTTCCACCGCCGTGGTCATGTCCGTGCACAATTCCGTTGCATGCGGGCCCATATACCTGTTTGGTTCCGACTATCAGAAAGAAACCTACCTGAAACAGCTGGCCACGGGAGAGAAAATAGGTTCCTTTGCGCTTACTGAACCCGGGGCCGGATCGGACCCGGTCAACCAGAAAACCAAGGCCGTACGAGACGGCGAAAGTTTCGTCATCAACGGAACCAAAATGTTCATTACCACCGGGAAGAACTCCCATATGACCGTGGTTACGGCAATCACGGACAGGGACAAAAAACACAGGGGTATCAGCGCATTCCTGGTGGAAAAAGGAACGCCCGGATTTCACGTGGGAAAAGAAGAAAGCAAAATGGGGCTGAAGGCATCGGATACGGTGGAACTCATTTTTGAGGACTGCAGGATACCCGCGGAGAACCTTCTTGGCAATGAAGGGGACGGCTTTATGATCGCCATGACTTCCCTGGACGGGGGTCGGATAGGCATTTCATCCCAATCTGTCGGCCTTGCACAGGCATGCCTCGACGCCGCAGTCGGTTATGCCAGAGAAAGAGTCCAGTTCGGCAAGGCAATATCCCAGTTTCAGGGCATCCGCTGGATGATTGCGGACATGGCCACCCAGATCGAAGCGGCAAGGCTCCTGACCTTCAACGCGGCAGCCATGAAAGACCGGGGGGAGAATTATTCCGCATCCGCCTCCATGGCCAAGGTATTCGCCTCGGAGATGGCCAATAAGGTCGCCTACACCGCCCTCCAGATCCACGGAGGCTACGGGTATATCCAGGAGTTCCCCGTTGAAAGATATTACAGGGATGCGCGGGTCTTTACCATTTATGAGGGAACATCCGAGATCCAGAGGAGAGTCATTGCGAAGCATGTGATTGGGAAATAACCGAACCCGTTCCAATGAAAAGTATTCACCGGCCGCTTGTCCCGCTAGCGGGGCTGCGCTCAAGACGCAAAGAACGCTAAGATTTGTTTTTTTACCGAATCGGAACGGACGATTCGGTAAAGCAATCGGCCCTGCGGGCACTTTGGAGAATGGAACCGTTATCGAAACTATATTCTGAAGGATCACACAGAAAAATGGGATGTTTTTTCGAATCGTCCGTTCCGATTCGAAAAAGACTTTGCGGCCTTCGCGCCTTCGCGGTTCAATCCAGTTTCATACCAAATGTTCCGAATTCCCCAATCCGCAATCCAAAATTGTGCCTGAACAGACTTTTCGTTCAGACGCAATTTACAATTTCTCTTTCAAGGCTGAAACCACATTAAAGAGATCGGCAACCACACCGTAATCGGCAACCCTGAATATGGGCGCTTTTGGGTCTTTGTTTACAGCGATTACCGTCCCCGCACCTGCAATCCCAG
>CAYOWC010000077.1:0-17840 GCA_964407525.1 uncultured Desulfobacteraceae bacterium
ACAACGGGTATCGCGAAGAGAGTAGCCCAGATCAGCGTCTCAGCCATCAAGCAGATGCCTGTCCTTGCGAGCAAAATTGAAGGGTGCATTTCCCTCGGTCAAGGCATTCCTTCTTTCGGGACCCCTTCTTTTATTCGAGAAAGTATTATCGCAGCACTGAAAGATGATGAATTTATCGGCAAATATTCTCTGCAGCCGGGAATCCCGGAACTGAAGCTGGAAATCGCCAAATATCTTCACCGGACCAAGGGAATTGATGTGGACCCGGAGAGGGAACTTTTTGTGAGTTGCGGCGCCATGGAAGCCCTTGCCGCGGTCATTTCAACCATTGTTGAGCGAGGTGATGAAGTTCTTATTCCTTCTCCAAACTACTCTTCTCATATTGAACAGATCCTTTTTGCGGAAGGAAAACCGGTTTTCGTTCCCCTCATTGAAGAAGAAGAATGGCGGCTGGATATAGCAGGCTTCAAAAAGGCCTTGAGCAGCAAGACCAAGGCTATTTTGCTCTGCAATCCCATGAACCCCACGGGCGCAGTCTTTCGAAAAGAAGATTTAGAGGCCCTGGCGGAAATGGCTTTGGAGCGGAATCTTTTTATCATTTCAGACGAGGCCTATGATTTTCTACTTTACGATGGCCTTCCCCATTTCAGTCTGGCGTCTATTCCAGAGCTGAAGGATCACCTAATTACCTGTAAAAGCTTTTCGAAAATGTACTGTATGACCGGATGGCGAGTGGGGTATATGGTTGCCGCGGCACGAATTGTTGATCAGGTGCTGAAAGTGCACGACGCCTTTGCCATCTGTGCACCCACCATTTCCCAGTATGCCGCTCTGGCCGCCCTCAAGGCCACCAACGGAAAAGATGGAGACGGAGACCGGTTTATCCGTAAATTAGTGGAAGCCCTGGGGGCAAGACGGGATGTCATCTGCGACCGCCTGGATGATCTTCCCCATCTGTTTTCGTATCAGAGGCCGAAGGGAGCTTATTACGTTTTCCCAAAAATCACCTATAAAAATGAAAATGATATGGACCTGGCCTTACGTCTGCTTCATGAAGCCAGAGTGATTACAATTCCCGGAAGCGGCTTTGGCCCGACTGGTGCAGGCCATATTCGACTGTCCTTTGGCGCTCCCGAAGAAGATATCCACAAGGCTTTCGACCGTATAGACAAATGGGCGCAAGAAAATTTTGGGTCAAATAGATAATTGGATACTTCCAACAAGTTCATCATAAGGTTGACAACGATCAGGAAGTTCAGTAGAGAGGGGAAATTTTTGACCTGTACGGTCAAATTCAGGAGGTTTTTTACACCATGGGCGAACACGCTGTGGTAATTCAAATAGAGGTTAACGGAATAGAACATCGGGTGCATGCATCCACGAGTGATACCTTGCTTGATCTGTTAAGGGGAAAGCTCGGCCTCAAAGGCGTTAAGAGGGGGTGCTCCGCCGGACAGTGTGGGTCGTGTACGGTCATTCTGGATGGGAAAGCCGTAAATGCCTGTCTGGTCCCGGCCGTTCGTGCAAACGGAAAGCACGTTACCACCGTGGAAGGCCTTGAAGGGGTGGACGGTCCACATCCGCTTCAAGAAGAGTTCGAACGCAACGGTACCGTTCAGTGCGGGTTCTGCACGTCCGGGATGCTCATGTCTGCGAAAGCCCTTCTGGATTCTAACCCAAATCCCGACAGAAATAAGATAAAAGAGGCCCTGTCCGGCAATCTATGCCGTTGTACCGGCTACAAAAAAATCATAGATGCGGTTGAAGCTGCATCAAAAAGTGAATTGCCCCCCGCCAGAGCACCAATGACCAGAAACTAATGACTAATGACCAGTGACCAATACGCTAACAGGCGGAGTAAATCGATGAAACAAACATTCAACGTGGTGGGTAGAAGCCATCCACGTCACGAAGTCGGAGACAAGGTGAGGGGCAAAGCCGTTTATACCGACGATCTGGAATTTCCCAACATGGCTTACGGCGCCATCCTTCGAAGCCCTTACCCCCGTGCGCGGGTAGTGGAAATTGACGCATCTGAAGCCAGGGTTCTCCCTGGAGTACTTGGTGTCCTTTTACCCAAAGATGTCCCTCAAAAACCCTACAATTGTTCAGGGAACCCCCCCTCCCCTCTCGCTATACAGGATGAAAGGGTCCTCACGGACCATCCCCTTCACGTGGGGGACCGCATTGCCGCCGTTGCCGCCACATCAACCGAGTTATGCCAAAAAGCTCTCTCTCTTATTTCCGTTGACTATGAACCCCTGCCACCCGTTCTTGATCTGGACGAGGCCATTTCCGAAACTTCGCCCGTCCTGCACCCGGAAATAGGCCCTACCAATATTTTCAACAAGATAGAGGCGGACCAGGGAGATGTGGAAAAAGGGTTTGCCGCCTCAGACCTGGTGTTGGAAGACCTGTTTGAGACACCCGGAATCTTCCATGTGTGCATGGAGACGGTTTGCTGCATATGCGATTTCACCAGGAAAAACGATCTGGTAGTCTGGAGTAATTCCCAGACCCCTTTCCAGGAGAGGCGAATTCTATCCAAGATCGTCGGGCTGCCGGAAAGCAGGGTCAGGATCGTCAAACCCATCATGGGGGGAGGATTTGGTGCAAGACAGCAACTTCACAACCAGGTTGTCGGCGCCCTTTTGTCCAGGCTCGTGAAGCGACCCATCAAAATCTTAAACACCAGGGAAGAGGAGATGGTGGGAACCTGCGTAAGACATGCTTCTAAATGTCGTGTCAAAATGGGGGTTTCCAAAGAAGGCCGCATCCAGGCTTTCCAGGCAGAAGTCCATCATAACTGCGGGCCCTATGCCACCCATAGCCCCATTGTCCTTGCAGCCCAAAGTCGTAAGGTCCCCTACCGGGTTCCCCATTACCGCTACGAAGGGTATTGTGTCTACACTGATTATCCTGTAGCCGGAGCTATGAGAGGGTACGGAAACCCCCAATTGTCCTTCGCAAGGGAAGTTCTCCTGGATCGAGCGGCCCGAAAATTGAACATGGACCCCATCCAATTCAGGATGGAAAACAGGATTTTTCCCGGGGATACGGTCCCCGGTTCCCCCCTGGTATTGCAGAGTTGCGCCATTAAAGAATGCATTGAAGCAGGAGAAGAAATTAGAAACAGAATTGACCGCCAGGAAGAGGCCAACCCTCAAAAAAACAGCGCAGACATTGTGGAACGCTGGGGCATGGCCTTGGCCATGCACACATCCGGGGCCTCAAACAATACCGGGATGAGTTCAGCTGTCATCATCATCCATGACGACGGCAGCGCAACCCTGCTCACAGGGTCCGCCGATATGGGGCAGGGAAGCGAGACGGCTCTCACCCAGATTGTGGCCGAAGTGCTGGGGGTTGAATTGGTCGACGTGAGGGTCACCGCTGCAGATACCCTGCATACCCCCTATGAAACCGGCTCTTTTGCCAGCAGTCAGGCCTATGTGGCGGGCCATGCCGTGCATGCCGCAGCCATGGATGTGATTGAGCGAACCAGAACTTCCCTGGCAGCCCGATATGAGGTGGAAACAGACCATGTGGTTTTTGAAAACCACCGATTCAGTATCAACAGCACGGAAAAGCCGATTTCCCTGACATTCAAGAAAGCCATTTCAAAAACCCATTTTGGGGAAACCGGAACCGTGGTTACCGGCAGATCCAGCTTCAAGGCGAGTCACAGTGCACCGCCATTTGCCGCTTGCTGGGCCAAGGTGGCCTTTGACAGGCTCACAAACAGTATTGAAGTGCGCCACGTAATCGAAGTGGTGGATGTGGGAACCGCCATCAACCCGGATATCGTAACGGGGCAAATTGAAGGGGGTATTTCCATGGGACTGGGATATGCGCTAATGGAAGATCTGGAAGTGGACAGCAGAGTATCAAAACCGCTCACCAACGATCTGTTGGCCTACAAAATCCCTTCTACCGTAGACATGCCGGAAATCCATACACATATTGTTTCCAGCTTTGAGCCCAGTGGTCCCCTGGGGGCAAAAAGTGTGGGCGAAATGACAGTTATTCCAGTGGCCCCCGCCATTGTAAATGCGGTGGTTGCCGCCACCGGTGAAGATATCTCCCAGCTGCCTCTTTCAAAATATTTCAATATTAAGAGGCCGTTGTGAGAACAGAGATTCTGAAATGGAAAGATTACCATGAAAGCAAATGATCCACGATACCTTGTGCCGGAGTCCGTCAATTCGGCTATTGAGATCTTTGCGGCTGAAAAAAACGCCGCATACCTGGCAGGTGGAACCGATCTGATGCCACTTCTTAAAAGTGGGCTTCGACAACCCTCCTGTTTGATCGATCTCGAAAAGTTTGATGACTTGAAGAAGATTGAAACACGGGGGGAAGCACTCTATATCGGGGCCATGGCAAACCTCGCCCGGGTGGCTGAAGACGAAAGCATAAATCATGTTCCGGGTCCGATAGCCCTCGCCGCCCGAAGTGTCGCTTCCCCGCAAATCCGTAATATGGCCACCATTGGCGGGAACCTCCTGCAGGAAAAAAGGTGTTCTTATTTTAATCAGACTGAATTCTGGAGACAAAACATCGCTCCCTGTCACCGGTTGGGTGGAGATTGTTGTTACCAGATCCCCAAGGCCAAAGAATGCCGGGCACTCTATTATTCCGACCTGGCGCCCATATTGATGGCCTATGAAGCGAGCGCTGTGATCTACAATGGGTTATCCTATGACGAAATACCGATTGAGGAGATGATCCATCGTCATTGTGATCACAAACTGGGAGGGAGTCTCATGGTAGGCGTCGTGCTCCCTCACATCAACGACGGGTCCAGCGGAATATTCATGAAATACGGTGTCCGCCATGCCATTGATTTCGCCTTTTCCAACGTGGGCATACGGTTTACGCCCAACACAGAAGGTGGTGGCCCTCTATCCATGAAGATCGTGGTCGGGGCGGTGGCTCCTGAGCCCGTTCGACTTGAAGAAACCGAAAAAGAAGTACTGATGGAGCTGGACAAGTCCGTGGTGGATAAAGAGCGGATTTATTCTCTTGCAAAAAAAGAGCTTCAATCCCGTTCCGCCATAATCAGGGAGTTTACGGTTTCGCTAAAAGGAAAGAAAAACGCCCTTTTGATTATTGTGGATGCGTTAAGGGCATTTTTCAACACTCTGGAGAAATAGTTTTTTGACGAATCAAGCGATATCCTGGAGGTCAAAGCCTGTTTTCAAGGAGGTTGTGAGAAAGATAAGAAAGTTTCTTTCTGATAAGGATGTTCTTACGCGAGCCGTTGACCTCCGGCTTTATTCCTATGATGCGGGGACCCTTTGGAAGCATACTCCGGACCTTGTGCTTTTCCCCAGATCTACACAGGATGTGGTGGAAATCATGAAGATTGCACACCACCACGGTATTCCAGTGACACCTCGGGGAGCCGGCACCAACCAGAGCGGTGGATCTATTCCCATTAAAGGGGGTATCGTGCTCTGTTTCTCGCGAATGAACAGGATTATTAAGATAGACAGGGAAAACCGGACTGCCCTTGTTGAGCCGGGCGTCGTTCTGCAGGACCTGAATCTGGCTCTTTCAGAAAAAGGGCTGTATTTCCCTCCGGATCCACAAAGCTTTTTCGCAGCAACCCTGGGGGGCATTATCGCGGAAAATGCAGGCGGGCCTGTGTGCGTCAAATATGGCGTAACCAAACAGTACATTCTTTCCATGACTATTGTCCTTCCCGACGGAAATCTTGTCCAGTGCGGTGGCCACACCATGAACAATTTTTTCGGCTACGATCTGGCAACCCTGATGATCGGTTCAGAAGGAACTCTGGGGCTTGTCACCCGGGCGACGTTGAGGCTTCTTGCCATGCCCGAAGCAAAATATACGGTGGCAGCAGCCTTTAAAAGCGTTCGGACCGCCGGAGAGGCCGTCCATAAAGTCATCTCCAATGGCGTTATCCCTGCCAAGAGTGAATTTCTGGACAACTGGATCATACAAAAGGGCGAAACCCTTTGTCCCGTGGGGTTTCCACAGGACGCTGAGGCCGTGATTCTATTTGAAACGGACGGCACAAAGCAATCCGCCCTGCTGGAAGCTGAAACCATTGAGAAAGTGTGCCTTGGCTGCGGCGCCACATGGTCCAATCGAGCCAAAAGCCCTGAAGAGGCCGAAAAATACTGGGCAGCCCGACGCGCGGGCTTTTCCGCGGCTTTTTCTTCAGCCCCCAACATTCTAACAGAGGACATCGTGGTTCCCTTAAAGCAAATACCGACTCTGCTGGCAGGAATCAAAGAAATCTCTGAAAGGCATGATGTAGTAACGGTTGTGCTTGGACATGCGGGAGACGGCAATATGCATCCGGACATCCTTACGGATCGAAACGACCCGGAATGGTTTAAAAGGGCCGAAGACGCATTGGAGGAGATTATCGCCCTCGCCATCCAGCTTGAGGGAGTCATTTCCGGGGAACACGGCATCGGGCTGGAAAAAAGGCGTTATATGGAGAGTTCCATGGATCCTGCGGCCATTGCAGTATCTAAGGCAATCAAGAATTGCCTTGATCCAACGGGCATCATGAATCCGGAGAAGATCTGGACACATTGAGGAAAAGGAGGTGATGAAAAGCTAAAAGGCAAGAGTTGGTGGCTCATCGCGGATTTGCGTGATATTCAAGTGTGGTCTCAGATAGATTTTTCTCAGGGACCAGGTGTCAGGTGTCAGGAAAAAACCCTGGTTACATTCAACTTGTTCCTAATATTACCCAATACTTGCGAATTTACAAATCGCAAAGTCGGGATAATAGACCCTGAAACCTGACACCCGACACCTCGGTTCCGGAAATGCCGATTTTTCACGTTAATCCATGAAGAGCCGAGTTGGTTTGCCCTGCAGGTTTATCCGAGGGCCTTTGGATGTTCACCCTGAAAAATCACCTTTACCTATTCATCTCTACCATTTAATAAGGAGTTTATCTATGGGAAAAAAAAGATCCTTCTCAATTGCTCTCGCTGTCGTTGCATGCCTGTTTCTTTTCAGTGGCGCAAACCCTGTGAGTGCCGCTGAATACACCATGAAAATTTCTCTACCCAGCCCAATGGTCGAATGGACACAATTCAATGAACCGTACACCGTTTTAAAAAATGAAATTGAAAAAAGGTCCGGAGGCCGAATTGAGGTAAAACTTTATCCTGCCGGCATGCTGGGCAACATGACCTCCGCAACGGAGCAGGTTAAAAAAGGGATTATCCAGGGCGTGCAGGTGGGCGACGGCTGGATCGCAAACCATTTCCCTGAAATACAATTGATCTCGATTCCCTATATTTTCAAAGACAGGGATGTTGCATGGGCAGTTCTGGATGGTCCCTTTGGAGACAAACTCAAAAAAGAGTATGAAAAAACCGGGTTGCTGCTCCTTCATTTCACTGAAAACGGTGGTTTTCGGAATTTCAGCAACAATATCAAAGAAATTAAAGTACCCGCGGACATGAAGGGGATGAAAATCAGGGTGATGCCCAACCCGGCACACCAGAAAACCGTTGAAGCCATTGGCGCATTACCGGTTGTAGTAGCATGGGCCGAGCTATACACTGCCCTCAAAACCAAGGTCGCCGACGGCCAGGAAAACGCCGTGGCCACTTTTCTGGTGCCAAAGCTCTATGAAGTGCAGAAATATATGATCCTTGATGGTCATTTCTACAGCATAAACAGTGTTTTGATCAGCAAAAAATGGTACGATTCGCTTCCCAAAGACCTGCAGACTGCTATCGATCAGGCCGCCATTATTTCCCAAACCGTCAACCGGGGAATATGTACGGCGTTGGAATCCAAAGGGATCAAATTAATGAAAGAGAAGGGTATGAAGATTTATGCCCCCACACTCGAAGAAAAAAAACAGTTCATGGAACTGACCCAAGAGCCCGTTATCGAATTCCTGAAAGAAGATTTCAAGAAAAAGGGTGTCAGCCTGGAGTGGTTTCCAGAGTTTTATGCGGCAGTAGACGCTGCTGAGAAAAAGCTGGGGTACAAATAGTGGTCGATCAACGTTAGTTTCTCTTAACATGGGGGTGGAGGTTGCGGATCTCCGCCCCCAAATACTGACTACCGGTTCCGCCCGATAGATGGGCGCCTGGAGAAAATGCTTCTTGGAATGAGAAAAAAATGATCCGATTCTGGACAGTCTTTGTTGATTTTTTGAATGTGCTCACTAAATGGGTCATCCTGCTGGGATTCAGTGTCCTCGTGGCTCTTGTACTCATGCAAATTGTCTGGCGTTATATCCTGGAATGGCCCCTTCCCTGGAGCGATGAAGCTATTCGATACCTCCTGGTGTGGGTAACACTGCTCGCCATTGCCAGAGCCTTTCGGAACGACGAACATCTGCGATTAGGCGCCCTGTTCTACAAATGTGCGAAACCGATTCGAAATTTTCTATGGATACTGTTCAACTTTTTGACGCTCTCCTTTCAGACGCTCCTGATTATTTATGGCATTCCCAACGCTATCCTGGGAAATTTTACCAATTCTCCAGGGCTGGACATTTCTCTTTTCGTCCCTTATTTGAGCGTCCCGGTGGCGGCAGGAATCATGCTTATCAATCAGATTGATTACACCCTGTTCAATTTCAGGGTGAAAGAATTCGGAGATATCCGAAAGAAGCGGAAAGTCCTATGAATTTGGTTATTGTTTGTACTACCCTTTTGTTACTGCTCTTTTTCGGATTTCCGGTGGCCCTGACCATGGGCGTCAGCGGTATTGTGTATTTCCTTCTCACCGGCGGCATCGATTATTTCCCCATGATCGTAAACAGGATTTACGGGGGCATGGACAGTTTTGTGCTCATCTGTATTCCGTTTTTTATTCTCGCAGGCGACATGATGAATCGGAGCGGCATTACTGAGAGATTGGTGAACCTGTCGAACCTCATTGTGGGTCGTCTTCCAGGCAGCCTGGCCCAGGCTAACATTGTGGCAAGCGGCATTTTTGCCAGCATCAGCGGCAGCGCGCTGGGGGATGTGGCAGCCATCGGTTCCGTATTCATCCCCGCCATGAAAAAACAGGGATTTTCAGGTCGGTTCAGCGCCGCTGTCACGGGCGCCAGCGCCATTGTCAGTCCCATTATCCCGCCGAGCCTGATCATCATTTTGTATGCAGCTGTTATGGACACGAGCATCGGGGCCATGTTTGTGGCCGCCATCATTCCAGGGTTTCTGATGGTGGTGGGGGATATGGTTATGGTACATATTCTGTCCGTCAAACGGAATTACCCCAGAAGAATCGATCCCATTTCCGGGCGCGACGCAGCAAAATGCATTCGGGATGCGACCATCGCGCTGGTGATGCCCCTGATCATTGTTGCAGGAATCGTTTTCGGGGCATTCACCCCTACTGAGGCTGCTGCAGTCGCCGTGTTGTATGCATTCGTGGTGGGGGTGGTATTTTTCCGAAAGATGAACTTCAGAGAGATTCTCAATTCGATTTTTGACTCGGCCATGAGTTCTGGAAAACTTTTTTTTATCATTGCCTGCGTTGGGATTCTCTCCTGGGCTTTTGCCATGGAGGAGGTGCCTCAACAAATTGTCGCCCTTTTCTCGGGACTTATGGATCGTCCATGGCTTATCCTGCTCCTGACCAACCTCTTCCTGCTGTTTATGGGGATGTGGTTAGACTTGACCGCCAATATTTTCCTGTTTGCGCCAATCTTAGGGCCTTTAATCATTGCGGCGGGGATCGACCCCATTCATTTTTCGATGATTTTTTTGCTGAACGTCAACCTTGGCAACATAACGCCGCCTCTGGGAATTGTGCTTTTTGCCACCTCTGAACTCTCTCTTGAAAGTGTCCCCGATATTGTGAAAGATATCTGGCCCTTCTGGATTTCCAAGGCGGTGGTCCTGGCCTTGGTAACCTATATGCCATGGATCAGCATGGTGTTGCCGAAAATGATGGGATTTGCAGGGTAAAATGGTCTTTGAAATGCCATTTGGCACGCAACGAATCACCTTCTCCCTTCCCGACACTTACCATGTTCGGGAAATCAAACCGCGCCCACGCCCATCCATTCCCTCCTTGGAAGAGGCACTCAATGACGCTCTGGATAATCCAACCGGCGTTGCTTCTTTGAAGGATCTGATCAGGCCGGAGCATCACATCGCTGTCATCTGTGACGATCACACACGACCTACACCAATTCGCGGTTTGCTTTCCGTTTTGCTGGACCTGCTCCTCTCGTTAGGCGTTTCAAGAAACCATATTGAAATCTTTGTAGCCTACGGTCTTCACCCACCCATGAAAAAAGAGGAACTGGAGGCTCGATTTGGAAAGGAGATCCTTTCCAGTTTTTCTATTTGTCATCATAATGCCCATGAAAAAGAAAATCTGGCTTTTTTAGGGCGCACTGCATCGGGAACACCTGTCCATGTGAACCAGGGGGTTGTGGATGCCGATTTCAGGATCGGCATAGGCAATATTTCACTTTCGAAAGAAGCGGGTTACGGGGGCGGCGCTAAAGTCCTCATGCCGGGGGTATGCGGGGCTGAAACCATATACGGTTCCCACGAAAAAGTCAGATGGCATCCCAATCAGGTGGGGCGTATCAGCGGAAACCCCATTCGCAAAGAAATCGAAGAAGTGGGACGAATGGCCCGCCTGGATTTCATTATCAACACCATCCTCAACCAGGAAGATGAGATCTGCGACCTTATTGCAGGGGAGCCCTCCACCGCTTTCATGGAAGGACTTCGTGCCTTTAACCAGGTATACCAATTCCAACTGGAAAAACCTTTTGATCTCTGCCTGGCAGGATCGAGCCCTTACGATTTCGAATTTTACCAGGCCAACAAAGCCATTTCCGCGGCCAGCCTCGGCGTCAAGGACGGTGGGACCATTGTCCTCGTCAGTCCTTGTGAGAAAGGGATCTCCGCATTTCCCTATTTTGATGAAATGATCACCAGCGGGCACGATTTCGCCCACTGGCAGAAAGAACTTGGAAAACCGGAATGCCAACATAAAGTGGCAGGAGAAATCTGTCTGAGCCTTCGCTATCTCCTGGATGTTCGGAAAATATCGGTAGGGATGGTAACCTCCGGAATCCAAAAAAAAACAATCGCTGAAATGGGCTTGAAACCTTATTCGGATTTGGACGAGGCCATTGCGGAAGGGGTAAAAAGTCACGGGATGAACGCGCGTATAGGCATCCTTCCCAAAGCCCCTATGACACTACTTGAAATTTTGTGACTCAAAAAGATGCAGTGAAGCTAATTGCAATGCATTAAACCATCAGCTCTGCTGGTACAACCCCAAAAGGTTCTACCGTTCCGGTGAGAGTAAAAATATGCCATAGCGGCAAAGTAAAGCATTGTTGAACGTCCAACATCGAACGTTGAACATTGAACATCGAATGATGAAATCGCTTCGCTCGGCCGGTTTTTAGTTTATAAAAACAGGCAGACGTTATTCAAAATTCGATGTCGGAGTCTTAGCTTACTTGGGCGTTCGATGTTCGATGTTCGATGTTCGATGTTCATAGCCTTTCAGGAGGACTACGTCCTTGATATTAAACTGCGATTTATATGAATCGCAGTGTTTTTAGCCTCCTTCGAGGGGGCTTCCTCATACCACGTCCTATGGGCGTGGTTGCTGATTTTAAACGATAAATTCGAGAAGCGACAACACTATGCTGACTCCTGAAAAAGTTGAACAACTTGAAAAGATTGTTGGAAAAGATGGCCTGCTCGTAGCCCCCGATCAAAGGACCGCCTACAGCTATGATGTGGGAAGAAAAGGGAGCCAGATTCCGGACGCGGTCCTATTCCCTTCGAATGTTGAACAGATTGCCTCTATTATGGTCCTGGCCAACAAAAATAATATGAAGGTCTTGCCCGAAGGATCGGTTACACGTCGATATCTCCCATCTTCTCTTGAAAGAACCATTGTGCTTTCCACATCGAATATGAATCGCATTCTGGATATGGACAGGGAAAGCCTGAAGGTGACCCTGGAGGCCGGGACAACACTACAAATGTTGCGCAGCGCCTTGGATCAGGAAGGGCTCTATTTCCCACCGTATCCATGGTGTTTTGAGACATCAACGATCGGAGGATGCGCAGCCAATGGCATCGGAGGCCCTTCCAGCAGCAGACATGGGGTTTTTAAACAATTCGTATTGGGAATGGAAGTGGTCCTGCCCTCGGGCGAGGTGACCCGGATCGGTGGTCAAACAGTGAAAAACGTGGTGGGATACGATCTCACGTCCCTGTTCTGCGGCTCAGAAGGGAGCCTGGGTCTCATTTCCGCCCTGACCCTTCGCCTTACACCGAAACCTCGTTCAGAAAGGGTCTTCATCGTGGAATTCCCATCCACCACATCAGCCTGCGCAGTTATGAAAGGGGCCATGGGCTCAGGGCGTGGCCCGGAGCGAATATCCATGCTGGACCCCTGGATGACCAAGGGAATGGAATCTTTTTCGCTTCCGGGAATTCCTTGGGGCAAAGGAACAACGGTCCTATGTCAGATTGCCGGACTTGAAGAAGTGGTAGAATCGGAGACCAACACTTTTCTTGAACTGATGAAGACAAACAAAGGCACGGTCAACCATGTCGTACAAAGCCCGTCTGAGATAGAGACGATCTGGCATGCCCAGGGGCGTTGTCTCTCTTCCATTAACAAGGCCGCACCATCACTGATGTCCTGGGATATCATCGTACCCTATTCCCGGGCTGTCGAAATGATGAAAAAATGTGGACAGACCGCCCAACGACACCACGTAACCCTGATTCATGGAGGGTACTACGGAAATGGCGTGTTCCATCCCGTAGCGCTGCTTTCAGCCGGTGACAAGCACCAACAGAAAAATGCAGAGGCAGCCTTTGCGGAGTTGGTCCAATTCGCCCTCTCGGTAGGGGGCAACGCGGCCGGTCCTTTCAGGCGCGTTGGAATAGAAACAGCCAAATTTCAAACCTCTGAGGACAAACATATGAGACGTGTTGTCCATGAAATAAAGAAGGCCCTGGATCCAGGCGGAGTAATGAAATCTTTGCCGCTGTCAAATCCCTCTGAGCTATAGAACCCAGGGGCATGATTCACACACGAGTGCCGCCGTCCCGCTTCAAAGCGGGATCAGATCAAGAAAGAAACTTCTTAAAGAAAGTCTCGCGCGGAGACGCAAAGACGCAGAGAAGGACAGTTTCATATGAGTGCCGCCTCTGGTCGGGAAAAATGGTCAGTCTGATCGAGAAAGAAACTACCAGAACAAGGTTTCAGGTGTCGGGTGTCAGTGTTCGGGGCACCCAGTTTCAAGTTTCAAGTTTCAAATTTCCAGTTTCTAAATGTAGTTTCACACGAGCGCCGCCTCTGACTGGAAAAGAAGTCAGTCTGATCGAGAAAGAAACTTCCGGATTCCATAGATAGTCTGTGTGAGCGGCCTTGTCCACAGTCCGTTTGGTGGGTTTTAGCCGCGATTTTCCGGGTCTCTCGAACTACCGACTCCTGTTTCATGCAGATCCGGTCGTGGCAGGATGCCACTCACACAGGGGTGGAAATTAGCAATCCAAACCTGTCGAAGATCCCGCCTGAAGCGAAGCGAAAGCGGGGAACCTTCAACCTTGAACTCAATTTAAGAGCATGCAAAAACAAACAGAAAACGTAGAATTAGAGAAAATTCGCGACAAAATCACCCAGGGTTGCACAAGATGCGGCTTTTGCACCTTCTTCTGTCCCGTTTATAAAGAAACGTTGAATGAATCGTTCGTGGCCCGGGGCAAGGTTGCCCTCATGAGAGATGTCATGAACGGCTCCCGACTGCTTGAACCCGGGTTACTGGAACACATGGATACCTGCCTTCTGTGCAGGGCATGCGTGGAAAATTGTTCCACCGGTGTTGAAACCGATACCATGGTACTGGCCGCCCGGTCAGACGGAGTATCACAAAAGGGACTTCCTCTCACTGAGAAAATTCTTTTCCGCCATATCCTCTCCAGGCGAAAGACGTTCGGGCGTGTGGCCAAGGTCGCTTCAAAACTCCAGAAAGTCCTTCCCGGTTCCGACCCTTCGGGAACCATTCGGCATCTTCCCCACATGATTTCAGGAATACGGAAAGGAAGACATATCCCCAATATATCAGACAAGTTCCTACGGGATCTATTGCCTCAATCGACCATGCCTCCCAAGGGGGTTAAGACGATTGCAAGCGTTGCTTTTTTTGCCGGGTGCGGGATGGAATACCTCTATCCCCTGGTTGGGGTACGATTGGTGCAGTTCTTAGCCAATAATGGTGTGGAAGTCCATTTCCCAAAGGAGCAAGGATGTTGCGGCGCGCCGGTGGCCACCCGGGGTGATCTGGCTACTGCAGAAAAAATGGCGACACAAAATGCCAAAGCGTTTCGCCAATATGATGCTGTCATAACCGGATGCGCCACCTGCGGCACCGCCCTTAAAGAATATGGAACCCGTTTTCAGCCGGCTTCAGGAAATAAAGGGCTCCTACCATCTTTCTCCAATAGCGTTGTGGATCTAAATCAGTACCTAATCGATTTTCTGTTTGGGTCGGATCTTCATTTAAAAGCACGAAAAGAGTATCATGGAAAAAAGATAACATGGCACGACCCATGTCATCTGGTTCGATACCAGGGCATAAAGGAAGAGCCCCGCAACTTATTGAAAGCCACTTCCCAGATTCAATATGTGGAGATGCCCGATGCGGATCGGTGTTGCGGGATGGGCGGAAGTTTCAGTCTCTACCACTACGACATTTCCCGGAAAATCGCGCAGAAGAAGGTCCGTTCCATCCAAACCACGGGTGCTGACTTGGTGGTCACGGCCTGTCCGGGATGCATCACCCAGTTAAACGATGCACTCATCCAGAACGCCATGCCCCAAAGAGCCATTCACATTATCGATTTGTTCAAATAAACGAAAGCACCTTATTTCCCCGCCGTCCATTTTTCAATCACAGGGAACAGGATATCTGCTTTGATGGGCTTTGTCACATAATCATCCATGCCCGCTGCCAGGCATTTCTCGCGGTCGCCTTTCATGGCATGGGCGGTCATGGCGATGATAGGAATACCCGATGCGGGATGTCTCCGGGTAAAAGGCTTTCCGTCGTCATTGATCACTTCCACGGTCAGGTTTCGAATGGCGCGAGTGGCAGCAAGACCATCCATTTCAGGCATTTGCACATCCATCAGGACCAATTGGAAATCCTCTTTTTGAAGGGCTTCAAGGGCTTTTTTGCCATTTTCGGCCACAACAACCCTATGGCCTCTTTTTTCCAGAATCTTGGCAGCCAGTTTCTGGTTCACCAGATTATCCTCGGCCAGCAAGATGCGCAGTTTGCGTCGAGCCTCTTGAACCGTGTATTGGGTAATGATCGGTCCCTTTTTCCTGTGTTGTCCAAGGGCCAGGCGAAAGGCATCCAGGAGGTCTGCCTGTTTTACCGGTTTCAGGAGATACGCGGAAATGCCTACGGCACTGCATTTAGCCGCGTCCCCTCGCTGGCCGGCTGATGTCAGCAGAATGATATTGAGGTTCTCCGATAGTCCACTTTCCTGTACCTTTTTGGCCGTTTCATACCCGTCCATGCCCGGCATCTGGAAATCAAGCAATAGAAAACGGTAAGGGGCCCCCGCAACATCCGCTCTTCTCAGTTCCTTCAAGCCCTCCTCGCCACTCGCTACAGCGGTGGGTTTCATTCCCCAGGCGGCAGTCATTTCCATGAAAACAGTACAGTTCATATGATTGTCATCCACAATCAGCAATGGAATCTCATCAATTCTGGAAATATCCACCGGCACTGCGGAAGCTGGAACGACACTGCCCGGACCAAATTCGGCAGTAAAATGAAAAATACTCCCTTTTCCTTCTTCACTGTCGACCCAGATTCGCCCATTCATCAGCCCCACAAGTTGTTTGCTGATAGTCAGACCCAACCCGGTGCCACCGTAATGGCGTGTGACGGAACCGTCCGCCTGGCTGAAGCTTTCAAAAATAGAGGCAGCTTTCTCGCTGGGAATGCCGATTCCGGTGTCTGAAATTGAAAAATGCAGTCGGACATTCGCCTCATTTTCCTCTTCAAGGGCTACTCCGATCACAACTTCGCCGGTCTGGGTAAACTTGATGGCATTGCCCGCCAGGTTGACCACTATCTGCCGCAAGCGCACCGGATCGCCTCTCAGGGCTGGAGACACATCGGATTTGATTCGGCAGACCAGTTCAAGGCCCTTCTCATGGGCTTTAACCGCCAGCGGAGCCATAGCGTTTTCCAATGTAGTGCGCAAATCAAAGTCAATGGACTCTAACTCCATTTTACCGGCTTCGACTTTTGAAAAATCCAGGATATCGTTGATAATGGCAAGGAGCGAGTCGGCGGAGATCTGGACTGCCGTGAGGAATTCCTTTTGTTCATCGGTGAGTGCCGTCTGAAGCGCCAGGTCCGTCATGCCGATGATACCATTCATGGGGGTGCGAATTTCGTGGCTCATGTTGGCCAGGAATTCACTCTTGGCCTGGTTAGCGGCCTGGGCCTCTGTACGAGCACGCACAAGGTTGGAAATATCTACAAAGCTTTCGAGGATGTACGGTTTGCCATTTGTAGTGAACAATTTCACTGTTTTGAGGATCGGAATTTCTTTTCCAAGGGCATCCAACAGAATTCTTTCCGAATTGTCCACGGACTGGCCCAGGTCGGTGATGGGGCATTTGCCCTCTTCAGAGGGACAGATTTTGCTGTGACAGATCTTACCCACAATATCTTCCCAGGGTAGTCCTATCATTGCCACCGCTGCCGAATTCGCCCTGACAATAACGTGGGTTTCCGCATCAATCACGATGATACCGGCCTGGACTGTTTCAAATATGGTTTTGAGTCGCTCTTCCGAATCCCGAAGGGCGGTCTCCTGCCTTTTTCGATCGGTGATATCCCGGTAAATCACCAGGTAGCCAAGGGCTTCACCCTCGGTGAGGATCGGCGTCGACCGCAGGGAAACGTGAAGGATCTCTCCATCCTTCCGTTTTCTAGCCGTTTCCAGGCTGATGGTTTCTCCCTTCGAAGTGCGTTCACGAATGTCTTCAGCCTCCGCCAGGCCGTCCGGTGGGGCCAGAAGACTACTGATGTTTCGCCCCACAGCCTCGTTGTCATTGTAACCGAAAATCTCCACGAATCCTCGGTTGACACGCTCGATGCTTCCTTTCTCATCAAAGATGGCCACCGCTTCAGGCATATTGTCCACAAGGCTTTCCAGATAGGCTTTCTGGAGTCGCGTGGCCTGGTGCGCTGCCTTGATTGTGGTCAGTTCATGCTGTCTCAAACGAGACAGTAGAAAGCTGTAAACTCCGATCAGCAAAATGAACAGGATGGTGCCATAGCCCGCATTTTTCAAAAGCGGCAGGGAGAGTGTGCCTAAAATTTCCTGTTTGTCCTGGAGAAAATAGAAGCGCCAGTGGGGCATCTGACGGATGGGGGCGCTGTGGACATTGTAAATTCTTCCTGATGCATCAATCGCTTGATTTTCTCCTTCACGTTTGATGCCCGTCCAATCCCAGGGGCCATTCCCGAATTGACCGGTCTGTGCAATGGTGGAACGGACTCCGGCCTGGGCCTGCCACAATAGATGAAAAAGCCATTTTTCCTGATTAGAAACAAAAATCACCCCATGGGGTCCGGTCAGCATCATATACCCCTTACGGCACTGGCGAACCACCTCTTTCAAAACCTTCACTGAATCCTTGATCACCACAACACCCGCAGGAGTTCCCTTTTGAGCATCGATCACAGGGTAGCTGTAGTAGATACCCGGCTTTTTCGTGGTGACACCCACGGCCATATAGGTAAAGGGCTGACCTTGAATAGCTTTTTTAAAATAAGGACGGAAGCC
>CAYOWC010000078.1:0-17674 GCA_964407525.1 uncultured Desulfobacteraceae bacterium
TGCGGTCATTTCAATACCTCCCAATAGCCACCTTTGGCAGGACCGACACGACGAACAGCCCCATCATGCTGCAGATTCTGGATACTTCTCTCTACCGAACGTACTGTTATTCCAATAATTTCAGATATTTCAGGAATGGTAATTGAAGGGGTCTCGTGCATTAGGAGCATTATTTTCCCCGACGTTTTCCCCGACATTTTTCCCGACGTTTTTACCGACGTTTTTACGTTGGTTTTGGAGGCTTCCACCGTCCTTTCGATTTCCGTGGGAAACGATGGCCTACCAAAGTTCACAACAAACATGCCCGCTATTTCCCTAAACTGCGCTTGCGGTTCGTTTTTCAGGATCAGTGGCATGCCGCGACCCCAGGCTTCAACCATCTCAATACGGCGGAACATTTCGGCGAGTAATGGGTTGCGTCGTTTGGACACATATCCCTTCCGAAGATCGGCCATGGTCAGTCCGCCGAAAAGCCCGCCGGGATTACGAATTTCCACTCGGTTTTTGAATATCGCCACCTGAACAAAATCCGGGTCCCGGTAATCACGGTGACAAAAAGCATTGATAACGGTTTCGCGCAGGGCCTCCATGGAAATTTCGGGCACATCTTCGCGATAGAGGCCTTTGATCCGCATGCCAATGTGAATATTTTTGAGGACATACTTTTGCGCCTCTTCAATCAGTTCCAGAATATCACCCTGAAAATCGTGCCGATCAATAATCATAGCGCTGTCCGTTGTTCCGAACACGGCGCAGCGTAACTCCACTGGCGGGGATTTGGAGAAAAAAAGAGGCACCGTATTGAGCAAATAGCCGTCACGCAAAAGGCCAAGTTTTTCAAGAGCATTATCGATGTTGTCCCAAAGCAATCCGGCACGTTCCAGAAAGCGCCTCAGTTTAGTCTCCTCCAGTTCGGAAATGGTCGTCCGACAGATTTCGTTGTCCCAGCGCAACCGATCCCGGTTTTTGTTCAGAATCAGCGTTTCCAACTCTTTAGGATTCAATTGGCGATCTTCATCGGCCACACGCATGTAGGCTCTACCATACGCATAGTAGGGCGTTTGTTGCCCTTCAAATACTACTTTGATACAAGTGGCATTATCCACGTTTTCGAGCGTAATGCGGGGATAAATGCGTGGCTCGATATGCGCGGCAATAGTCTGGGAAACATCACGCAAGGTTTTTTCGGATGCATGAATCCCAACTGCACGCCCGTTATGGTGAACGCCGAACCATAGTTCTCCGCCTCCGTGCTTGTTGAGTATGGCCGCAATTGAAACCAAGCCGGCTTTAAGTCCGGCAAGACTCTTTTTCAGTTCCCGTGTTTCCGATTCTTTCATTCAGCGCTTCCCCCAAAATCCAGACCGTTCCCCCCACTACTCATTCTTGCGCCTAAAGTTCATCTACGGTGCTTTGTTTACCATGCAGATAATCGGCCACTGGTTCAGTTGAATAGATAAAAAAATGTGAACCCTCAAATTATATCTGTCAATACAATAGCTCTTACGTAACTATACTGCTTTGTGCAAAGCCACTGCAACCTATTGATATAATTGAATCACCTATTTAACTGAAACGGTACCATAACATCGCCCAATCTCAAAATAGAGTGTGAACGGCAATGGCGGGCAGGCCTTAACTCCGTCACAATCGACCTATTGCCGTATTGTTCCATCAGTGACTTCGTTTCAGATAGTCTGCCACGCGCCTGCATAACTCAGTTTTTTACGAAGCTGTCAAACCTTGTCGAAGATCCCGTCTAAAGCGAAGCGAAAGCGGGGAACCTTTAACCCTGAACTTGCCAACGGCTATCTTTTCCCATTCGCATATCGGGTAAGCAAGCCGATCGCTTTTATACAGGTTTCCGGTTCCCTGAAAACAGGAAACCCGAAGTCTTCTATTTTTTTTGCCATTTCTGATGTTATTGCTGAACTGGGACCGTAAACCCAGGTGACAACAGGTTTTCGGGCATACTCTTTCAGCTCTTCATAGGCTTCGAGATAGGCGCTGGTATTCTTGCCAAGGGCATCCGCCCAGACCACATTAAAAAGGGAATCCACGTTCTCATCCGCCAGAACCGCCTTGAGAATCCGCGAATAAAACACCGAAAAATCCTTAACCGTCGGAATCAATGGTCCCAGGTCAACCGGATTCGTTCCGAGGTCCTCAGATATTTCCTTAAAAACTTTTTTGTTTTCAGCGCTGAACTCGGCCAGAACCAATCCATGCCTGGCTCCTTCATCAACAGCCAGGACACCCACTCCACCTGTAAAGCTAACCACACCTACCCGGTTTCCTAAAGGAAGGGGTTGGCCCGCAAAAACCTTCGGCATCTCAAACAGCTCGCTGAATTTGTCGATTCTCAACAGACCGGCCTGACTGCAGGCCGCGCCGAAGACGGCATCGTCCACGGCAAGAGATCCAGTATGGGAAGCAGAAGCCTTCGCCCCCGCCTTTGTTGTTCCCACTTTCAGAGCCAGAACCGGTTTCTTCTTCGAAACCCTTCGGGCAATTTCCAGAAAGCGCGTTCCATCGCTGATACTTTCGAGATACATACTGATCACGCCGGTGGAATCATCGTTTTCGAAGTATTCCAGCATATCGCATTCATTTACATCGCACTTGTTTCCAAGATCGCAGATCTTATTTATCCCGAAACCCAGGTCCGGATACGCATAAGCCTGGGGATTAATCATGCCGGTCTGGGAGCAAATCGAAACCGGTCCTTTCTTAAATCCGTAATATCCTGCATCGTAAGGACACGGGTTCAACCCGTTTACACTGTTCACAATTCCAGCGGTGTTGGGACCGATAATCCGAATGTCACAACGTCTTGCCACCTCCACCAGTTCTCTCTGCAACCGTGCACCTTCTTCATCTTTCTCAGCAAAGCCATCAGCCACGACTACGACCGAACCGATGTGGTTTCGACCGCATTCTTCAATAATACGGACCACGTTCCGGGCATTGATCATAACCAGGGCCAGATCCACCTGCTCCGCAATATCGCTGAGGGAAGGATATACTTTCAATTTCAGCACTTCCTGGTATCCGGGGTTCACAGGAAAGATCTTTCCATCAAATCCCGCTTCCATTAGAGATTTTACAACCACATATCCGCCAAAGCCCCCTTCTCTGAAGGAACCGATCACCGCAATGCTTTTGGGTTCAAAAAATGGGTTGAGGTCTGTTTTTTTTAATTCATTGAAATTCATTTTTTCCTCACTGGAGTTTGTTTTGATTCATAATTCGGTTGGCCAAAATGAGAATTGCCAGCTTGTGCACTATGATATTTACAATACCGTAGCCTGTATGTTAATTTGAGAAATCTACTCTATTTTCATTTATTTTTCAATTTGATTACGCACATTCAGGAGAACTATTCAAATGACAGAAAAAAAACATATCCCCTTGGGAGTTGGTTTTTATCCGGACTGGTTTCACCAGCATTACGGCATATCCTTTGGAAAAGAATACTATTTCGACCCTGAAAAAAGGGTGCAAACCAGAATGGACATCGCCAGGCGGCTTCATGAGAGATTCGGGGACGTGGGGTTAGGTGACCCAAACCCGAGCCCCGTACCCCTTATCACATTCGGAATGGTCATGTTACCTGCCATATTCGGCTGTGAAATCGTTTATGAGGATGGGGCCTTACCATGGGCCATGCCGCTGAATCTTTCCGAAAAAGACATTATGAAACTGGAAGTCCCTGATATTTTTCACAGTCATCCCATGACTGACATGATCGAGCAGATTAAGTATCTTCAGGAGAAATACGGTCATGTGGTAGGAGATATTAATACAACAGGGGTTCAGAATCTGGCCCTTAAAATCAGGGGCGACCAGCTCTATGTTGATTTTTTTGAAAACCCCGCCTTGTGCAACCACCTGTTTAAAATCTGCACAGAATGCGTCATACAAGTGTTTAAATTCAACAAGAAAACCACCGGTACGGGCGCTGTAGACGTCACTCCCATGTGCGATCCGAAGCTTTTTGTCATTCCAAACTGCACTGCGGAACAGATCTCTCTCAAGACATACGAAGATTTCATTCTCCCATACGATAACCAGGTGGCGGATGCCTGCCATCCTCTTGGCATTCACCATTGCGGTTCCGTTAACGAGGTGCTTGAGGGATATGCACAGGTTCACCACCTTGAATTTGTTGAGATAGGCTTCGGCTCCGATGTGAAAAAGGCAAGAAAGGTATTCGGACCGGGCGTAGCCATCAATGCCCGCATCAATCCTGTTCTAATGAAAAACGGTACGGTCGAAGACGTGGTTGCGGAGGTTCGCAATCTGATAGGCCAGGGGGATCCCCTGGACAATTTCTCGATAGATACGGTAGGACTCACACACGGCACGCCCGACGAAAATGTGAGAGCAGCCATCAATACTGCAAAGGAATACGGAAGCATAAATAAGGGGCCTTCCACCAAGCCTTCCGGGAGAACACCCACAGCTCGAAAACTCCCGGAACATCCAATGGAAACGACCATAAGCAGCAACAACAGGACGGTCGTAATCGGTCAGGATCAACCCCTCGTCATCATCGGAGAGCGCATTAATCCCACGGGACGTAAAGCCCTTGCAGAGGCCCTGGAAAGAGGGGATCTTCGTGCCATTCAAAAAGAAGCACTTGCCCAGGCCGAAGCAGGCGCCCATATTCTTGATGTTAATGTTGGGGTATCGGGAATAGATGAACCCCAGGTCTTGCAGGAAGCGGTTGCGGCCATAGGAGAAGTCACGGATCTGCCCTTGTGTATTGACTCGGCCTTGCCGGAGGCTCTTGAAGCCGCGCTGAAAGTCTACAAGGGAAAGGCACTGGTAAACTCAGTAAACGGAGAAAAAGACAGGCTTGAAAGGGTGCTTCCCCTGGTAAAAGAGTACGGTGCAGCCGTAATTGGTCTTACCATGAACGACCGAGGGATCCCGAAAAAGGCGGAGGAAAGGCTTGAAATCGCTCGAACCATTGTAGAAAAAGCCATGGAGATGGGAATTCCGGCAGAGGACGTGATCATCGACCCCCTTGCCATGGCCATAAGCGCTGATAGCATGGCGGGTGTTGAAACGATCCGAGCCCTGCGGCTGATACGGGATAACCTTCACGTGAACCAGACGCTTGGTTTGAGCAACATTTCCTTTGGACTTCCGGAA
Source organism: uncultured Desulfobacteraceae bacterium (assembly GCA_964407525.1). Classification (GTDB taxonomy): domain Bacteria; phylum Desulfobacterota; class DSM-4660; order Desulfatiglandales; family Desulfatiglandaceae; genus DUZB01. The sequence continues at coordinate 5,161 of CAYOWC010000078.1, forward strand.
CGGAATGCCATTAATGCCCTCTTCCTTGCCATGGCGGTTTCCAATGGACTGACATGCCCGATTCTAGACCCTACGGTGACGACCATGAAGCAGGCAGTCATCACTGCAGACCTGCTTTCCGGGAAAGATGCGTTCTGCATGAACTATCTTTCCTCCATAGGAAAAGGTCCGGAAGCCGTGAGATCCCCAGGAAGCTCCCAAGTGGAAATTGAACCAAGCAAAACAGATATTGAGGAACTAAAGGATGCGGTGATTGCCGGAAAACTGAAAGAAGCAGTGGAGCTTACAAGAAAAGCGGTGAAAAACAAAACTGACCCCGGCGATATCATCGACCATGCCCTCATTGCAGGCCTGAATGCCGTGGGAAAGCGTTTTGAAAAAAAGGAAATCTTTGTCCCGGAAATGATGATTTCAGCCCGGACCATGCAGGCCTGCATGGACATCGTAAAACCGCTCATGAAGACAGACGCAGGCAGGAACTTGGGGACGGTGGTGATTGGCACGGTTTTCGGTGATCTCCACGATATAGGAAAGAACCTGACAAAACTCCTGCTGGAAAGTTCCGGTTTCAACGTGATCGATTTAGGCGAAAATGTCCCCCCGGAGATTTTCGTAGCCAAGGCAGAAGAAAACCATGCCCATGTGATCGGACTATCCTCCCTTCTGACAACCGGCGACCCCTACGTCGAAGAGACCGTAAAGGCTATCAGGAACAGTACCTTGGGAAATGCCGTGAAAATCGTATGCGGTGGCGCGGCCATGACCCGAAAATTTGTGCTCGACAAGTGCGGGGCCGATGCCTATGCAAAGGATGCGGCGGAAGGGGTGACCAAAATAAAGGAGATGGTGACGAAATAAGGCATGAAAACCATTGTATTTCAACCATTTGGAAAGGAAAACAAAGCAGATGGAAAATCCAATCTCCTGGAGTTAGCAAGGGATGCAGGCGTACCATTGACTTCGGACTGTGGTGGCCGGAAAACCTGCGGCAAGTGCAAGATCAGGATAGAAGCCATCGATGGTCGATTCCCGGACCCAACTGACCACGAAATGGAAATTCTGGGCGAACTGACCCGGAAAGGATTCCGCCTCGCCTGTGAGACAATCCTGAAAAGCGGGGCGACGGTCCATATCCCTGAAGAAAGCCGGATAGGACGTCAGGTAATTCTTACTTCCACAACCAGCTATAACTACTCCGGTCGACTGAATCCAATACTGCAATCGCTGCGAGTGGAAGTGCCGGCACCCGTCCTTGGGCACGTAACGGCAGACAAAGAAAGGGTCTTCTCCGCCCTCAGAGAAGGATATGGGCTGAAAAATCTACGAATCGATTCTCACGTCCTCAAAAACCTTCCCCGTGTGCTTCGTTCCGGTGGCGGGAAAATAAATGCTGTCGTTTTTCGAAGAAAGGAAATCATTGATGTCAGCTCCGGCAACAAAGATGGATTCTTTGGAATAGCCTTTGACATAGGCACAACGACGGTGGCCGCCTGCCTCATGGATCTGGTTTCCGGCAGAAAAGCAGCCGTAGGAGCCGTCATGAATCCCCAGATCCCTTTCGGGGAGGATCTCCTTACCCGTATCAGTTTCTGCAATAAAGGAAAAGACAACCTGGACCTGCTGCAATCTCGAATCATCGGTTGTATGAATAATCTGATCAGGGATGCCGCAGATAGGGCTGGAATCGATTCGACCCGTATTCTGGAAGCAACAGTGGTGGGAAATACCGCCATGCATCATCTTTTTGCGGGGGTAGTCCCCAGATATCTCGGAGAGGCGCCGTATACGCCGGTTTTTCAGAAAGGAGAATACCTGAAGGCGAAGGATCTGCGTTTGGAAATCAGTCCCTCCGCGTACACCTATTTGCTTCCGGTAAAAACAGGATTCGTTGGCAGCGATGCCATCGCCTGTGCTCTGGCTACCCGAATTCACAGGCGTAAACCGGCAACCCTGCTTATCGACATGGGAACCAATGGTGAGATCATCTTTGGAAACAACAAGGGACTGATCTGCTGTTCAACCGCAGCAGGACCCGCCTTTGAAGGGGGGCACATCCGTTTTGGCATGCGTGCCGCCGCCGGCGCCATAGATCGGGTAAAGATCGATCCCGTCACATACGACGTCAAAGTCTGGACAATCCCGGGTAAAAAGACTCTTGGAATTTGCGGTTCGGGGATTATTTCAGCAGCGGCTGAAATGGTAAGGAACGGAATCATCCTTGCAAACGGGAGCTTCAATGAAGCCGTCAAATCCCACCGTTTGCGCCAGGGGCAGGATGGCTTGGAGTTTGTCCTGGTCTGGAGGTCTGAAACAAGCCTGGAAGAAGACATTGTTCTCAGCAGAAAAGACCTGTCCGAACTTCAGATGGCCAAGGCCGCCCTTCATGCCGGGGCGCAGATAGCCATAGAAACTTCGGGATTTGAAAAGCCTGACCTGATTCTCCTCGCAGGCGCCGGAGGGAATTATGTGGACCCGGCTGATGCTTGCGATATCGACCTTATTCCGGGCTGTTCCACGGCGAAAGTTATCGGAATCGGAAATGCCGCCCTGCACGGCTCCTGTCTCGCCCTGATGGACAAAACCCAGAGAAATGAAGCGGAACACATTGCCGATCGAATGAAATATGTGGAACTTTCCGGTCTGCCCCGTTTTCAGGATCTTTTTGTATCGAGTATGTTTTTCAGCCAGGCCATCGATGCCTGATAGTTTTCCAGAATAATACCATGCATTCAAACGGCAACGACTCGACAACTCAACAACTCAACAACTCAACAAAGCCTGAAATAGAATATACGTTTCGAAAACCTGAAGAAATTGAGGCCGAGATCCTAGAGGAAATTTACCACCTCATCAAGGAAGCTGCAGACGTAGGAACGTCCTGGGCCCGAGAAAACCTCCGCAACGCCTTCCTGGTGGGATATGCCGCCTATGGAAATGAGATCATCGGCACCAGCACCCATAAATTCCCTAAGGAAGTCTATAGAAAAAAAATTGAAATCGTCACGGGACTGGATCTTTCCGGATACTTGGAACGGGGATATACTGTAGTAAAAGAAGGTTTTAGAGACCGGGGAATCGGCGGGGAACTCATCAAAGGATTAATTGAACGATCAGAAGACAGAAGAATCTACGTCACTATCCGGATGGACAACATGTTCCCCCTCAAAATGACTTACAGGGAAGGAATGGTTCTTTCCGCCACATTCATCAACGACAGGACAGGACACAAGCTGGGCGTTTTCACAAATGACCAAGCAGCATCTCACCGCAAGTCTTGAGAAAATATCGGGCATTAGTCATTGGCCATTTTCAGACGAGCGTAGCCTTCCCGCTTTAAAGCGGGGGCAGATCAAGGAAGAAACTTATACATTTCCACGCTGGTGAATGGGAACGAGAAAGCATCCAATTTCAAATTTCCAGTTTCAAATTTCAAAATTGCCCTACGCATCCGCGAGGGTCTCGTACATATCTTCCTGTTCACTGCTGATATGCCGTTTTTCATCCACGTTGTCTTCACGGGAACGATTCAGCGCAACGACTTTCCCGGCCTTTTCCTTAGAAAACGCATCTCCATAAGTCAGCGTCCTTGCTTCTTCTATCCTGAATGGTTCCAACCTTCCATAAAGGTAGTCCACATCAAATAGATGATATTCCCGATCTAAGAAATAATACCGTTCACTGCCGGGCATGGCGTGACAGGATCGGATGATTTCACCGTGTACTTCCCGATCAAATCCCACATAGGTCCTGGTTGGCTTGCTCGAAGCTTCTATGAGCTTTTTCCCGGATACCAGAATGCAGATTTCATTGTCATCGATTCTCGGGCTTCCTCCTTCTCCATAGATGAACTGCTCCACATACGGTGTCATATCTGACAGAATATTCCAGCTCATTTTCGTATGCCCTTTCACAAAACATCGCGCAATGGGTTTTGATCCATAACACTTTCGAAACCGAATACTGGGGGACCCCAAAATTTCAGAAAGCAGCCTCTGGGTTTCCTCCGAATAATCAAGAATCTGCAGTACGATGGACCGGGCATCTCTGGTAACTTCCGCCAAGATACGATCCAACCGGTTCAGGCACTCCCTCGGCAGACTTTCCTTTTTTCTGACCAGGGTGTTTTCGATGAGAAGACCGTCTATTCCGCAACACAGGAATGTAAGGACGGCGTCATATACGGTGCGGATGATAGGCTGGGCGTTGATATTGAAGGAGGTATTCAAGATAACGGGGATTCCACTTATTTTTCCATATTCCTTTATGATTTCATAAAATAGGGGGTTTTGTTTTTCACTCACCGTTTGGAGCCGGGCCGTTCCGTCCACATGGGTAACGCCTTCCATGCCTTTTGTCCTGTCTGGAAGGACCCCATAGATGACCGACATGAAAGGCTCCGCCCGATCACTATCGAAATAACGCCCCACTTCTTCTTCAATGATTGTGGGAGCAAAGGGCCGCCAGGATTCCCTGTATTTAATCCCCTCATTGGTCCTGTCCCGTGAGGCAACGGTGGGCGCAGCCATAATAGAACGATTTCCCAACGCCCTCGGACCTATTTCCTGTTTCCCCTGAAAAAGGGATAGGATCTGGCCCGCGTCAAGGAATCCCGCTATCTCCTGGGGGGTAACATCCCTGCTTTCCACAAAGATTGGGAGATCGTATTCCCTGATCACCCTGGCCAGCTGTCCCTGTGGCGAAGACTCTCCATAACCGACATAGACATTCTGAATTTCCCCTGATGAAGTGAAAGAATTTGGGGAAGAAGACCTTGCGGCCGCCGCTAAGGCAGCACCCAGTGCTATTCCCCTGTCCGAGGAGAGGGGTTGCACAAAAATATCATTGCAGACCCCAGACTTCAAAATACGGTAATTGAGAAGGCTGTTCATGGCGACGCCACCGGAAAAGCAAAGATTCTGAAATGGATGAATTTCCCTGATGACTTCAAGCTTTTCAAGAACAATCTCTTCGAGGACTTCCTGAATACTGCAGGCCACATCAGCCTGTTTCACACTGAAATGATTCGTGGGTCGCGGTCGGGGAGGGCCGAAAACGGCTGCGATTTCCCCCCTCATTTCCAGAAGAGACCCCCCTGACCACCGGTATCCAGCCCCTTCACTGCTGCGAAGCATCTCAAGGATACGCTCCTTGTAAACAGGCTTCCCGTAACTGGCAAGTCCCATGATTTTTCCGCAATGCTGTGAAGTGTTGTGAGATCTGTAGCCAAGCCATTCCGTAAAATATTGATAAAGGATCCCCAATGAAAAATCGTTGGTCAGTTCCCTTGAAATCCTTGAAATTGCGGTACCTTTTCCACCATAAAAGGATGTGGCCTCCGATTCACCCGTTCCATCAGCCACCATAATCAGGGCGTTGTCGAAACCCGAGGGAAAAAATGCCCCCGCCGCATGGCAATCGTGATGTCCCGTAAAGCACACTTCATCCCAGGTCATTTTCCCGGAGAGATATTCCAGGATTTCTTCACTGCGTACTTTCTGGAAACGAACAAATTTTTTGAGAAAATCGGCCTGGGCCTCGTCTGGATTGAACCCGAAAGTAATGGTTTTGAAGTGCTTCAGATCAAGTCTGACAATCTCTTTCAGAGCGAAATAGGGATTAAAGTAAGTCATCTTTTCGCCGTTAAACCGCTCCTCTTCAAAAAGATGCACGACGTTGAGATTCTCATCCACTACCGCCACACCCGTATCATGGCCAGCATAAATTCCCAGATGGTAGGTTATCATGAACTGCCAAACCTCCCTGATATGTTCTCATTGTACCGTTCACGGGTTCACAGAATCGCCGCTTGTGAGCCCTGAAGGGTTGATAATTATCTGTTCGTCTTCTTTCAGACCCGACAGAATTTCTATTCTGTTATCGTAATAAGCACCCAGCGTCACTTCTCTGAATATGGCCTTTCCATCATCCACGAGAAAGATTCCCGTTTTTCCATCTTCTTCCGCAAGCCAGGCAGAAGGAATCTTAATCTTTCTGCCATGGGCCACAGTGGGAAGTTCGAGCCTGACAGTCATCCCATCAGCCATTCGGGGGTCGGGATCATACACAGCAAATTCAGTTGGAAAAGACCTGGTTACAGGGTCTGCTGTTGGCGAAAGGAAAAGGAGCGTGCAAGAAAATTTTTCTCCCGGTATCGCATCAACGGTAAAATCAAATCGCTCTTTTTCCCTCAAAACATGAATATCTTTTTCGCCAAGAGATACATTTATCTTTATTTGCTGCAGATCGATTATGCGGGTAATGGGAGTCCCTGCCCGAACAATCTCTCCTTTCTCCACATTACGAAAGGCAATGATGCCACGGCATGGGGCATGAATCATCGACTTTCTGAAGAGGTCCTTTTGCAGAGCAAGGCCCGCTTCCGCTTGTCGAAGATTGGCCCGCGCCGTCTTGATATCCTCAATGCGAGGTCCCTGAAGAGCAAGTGTCAGCCTTTGCTTTGCCGATTCCATCCTGGCCTTGGCAGTGGCAACCTGTCTTTCCGTAGCATCGTATTCACTTCCGGAAATGGCTTTGATGCCATGGAGCTGTTTCACTCTCCCGAACATTTTTTCCGCCTCGAACAGGGCGGCTTCCGCCTCTTCTACATTGGCCTCCGCAATCTGGATCTCCTGGGGTCGGCTGCCTTTTTCCATAGTTTTCAGGCGGCTTCTGACCACAGCTACAGCGGCTTCTGTTTCGCGTACCTGAAGGCCCGCGCTGCTGCTCCCCACCTCGGCAAGAAGTTTTCCCTCCTCGACCATGTCTCCTTTTTCAAACAGAAGTTTCTCGATCACTCCCCCAATTTCGCTTGAAACATTGACCTTACGAAAAGCAGTCAGGACCCCCACATAGGGGATTGTACCTTTCGGGATCAGCGTTCCCACCGACCGGAGCTGGACATCTTTAATGCGCCGCTCGGCGGCATTATCCTCCTCGGTCTTCGCTGCAGGGTCATTCCCGCAACCAAAAAGCGCCAAGACAAAAGCCGCAAGGAGAAAACAGGTAAGAACCCCTGAAAAACCTGAAGGAAAGCCTTTTCTCGTTTGTTTCTGCATACGGTTTCTATTCCAGGAAGCCTAAAGGCAGACCTCGTTAGGTGGTTGAGTAGGTAAGGATACTCGTAAAGGATGTTATCCGCCCTTTCCTCTGGTCTTCAAATGGATCTGGATCGCCATAATGGCGGCAGGCGTAATTCCGGAAATCCTGGAAGCCTGTCCCAGGGAGATCGGCTTGGTTCTCGTTAGTTTTTCCCTGACTTCCGTAGTCAGTCCGTGAATACCGTAGTAATCGATTCCAGAAGGAATCGCCGTTTCTTCCATCCGTCTCGATTTTTCCACCTGAAGTCGTTGCCGATGAATATACCCTTCATATTTAATCCGAGTTTCCACTTCAGCAGCGACCTTCATTGGAATATCGGAGAGCTGCGGATCAAAGACAGATAGATGTTCAAAAAAGATTTCGCTTCGTTTGAGGATCTGCTCCAGCGGAACGGCATTCTTGATGGGCGCAGTCCCTAATCCTTTCAACTTTTCCAGGATATCCGCCGTTGGCTTCAGCCTGATGTCCTTTAATCTAACCATCAGATTTTCTACATATTCCCTTTTTCGACAGAATTTCTTATAAACATCATCCGAAACCAGACCAAGATCATGCCCTTTGTCTCTCAGCCTGAAATCCGCATTGTCTTCCCTCAAAAGCAGCCTGTATTCGGCTCTTGATGTAAACATGCGGTACGGCTCTCCAACCCCTTTTGTAACAATGTCGTCAATCAATACGCCAATATACCCCTCTGATCTGGCAAGGATAAAGGGCTTCTCCCCTCTGATCTTCAAGACCGCATTGATCCCGGCCATGAGGCCCTGCGCGGCCGCTTCTTCATACCCGGACGTCCCGTTTATCTGTCCTGCATGGTAAAGACCCGCAACCAATTTGGTTTCCTGGGTGGGTTTGAGCTGAATCGGATTGACGTAATCGTATTCAATGGCATATCCGGGTCTTGCGATTTCAGCCTTTTCCAGGCCCGGAATGGAATGAATCATCCTGGTCTGTATGTCGATGGGGAGACTGGTAGCCAGACCATTGGGATAGACTTCCGCCGTATAGAGACCCTCGGGTTCAAGGAATATCTGATGGCGCGGCCTTTCCGCAAACCGGACGATCTTGTCTTCAATGGAAGGACAGTATCTGGCGCCAACGCCTTTGATGATTCCACTGTACAGGGGAGAGCGGTCCAGACCTTCTTTTATAATCTCGTGGGTATTCTGATTCGTATAGGTAACATGACAGGGAACCTGGGGCAGCGGAACTTTTTCAGTTGTAAAAGAAAAAGGCCTTGGGTTTTCATCTCCAGCCTGCACCTCGAGGCCTTCATAATCGATGCTATTTCCATTTAGCCGGGGTGTAGTTCCTGTTTTTAACCTCCCCACCTCAAAGCCGAGCTCTTCCAGCTGTTTTGGCAGGCTTGTAGAAGGGGGATCCCCCATGCGCCCGGCAGGAAAATTATCGAGGCCGATATGGATCAATCCTCGCAGGAAGGTACCGGTAGTTAAAATGACCGCTTTTCCCAGGAATCTTTCCCGGATGCTTGTCTCAACACCATATACCTTCCCATCCTTGATAAGTAACCTGTCAGCCATGGCCTGGCGAACATGGAGATGGGGCTGCGATTCAACAACGGATTTCATGCGCTGACGGTAGAGGTCCCGATCATTCTGGGAACGCGACCCCTGCACGGCCAGCCCTTTACGAGTATTGAGACGCCTGAACTGGATTCCTGTCTCATCCGCATTTCTGGCCATTTCACCACCAAGGGCGTCGATCTCTTTCACTAGATGCCCTTTGGCCAACCCGCCGATGGCAGGATTGCAGCTCATGGCCGCTATATGGTCCATGTTGATGGTCAAAAGGAGAGCCGAGTGCCCCATTCTGGCCACCGCGAGAGCCGCTTCACAGCCCCCGTGCCCGGCGCCAATGACAATCACGTCATATGTTTTGTCACACGTGGTCATGGAAACACTCCGTTTCGAATCCCGCAATCACAATTTCATCACGAAGGATAATTTACGACAATCGTCTCATCGCGACCCGGACCTACTGAAATGATGGAAGCGGGAACACCCGTGAGTGTCTCAATGGCCTTGATATAAGCCTGCGCTTCGGGAGGAAGCTGGTCCAGGCTCCTTGCTCCTGAAATGTCGTCCTTCCAACCAGGCATTTCCTTGTAAACAGGTCTGCAAGCAGCCATCTTTTTCAGGCTCACAGGTCTCTCTGAAATCTTCTCACCATTGATTTCATATCCCACACATATTTTGAGTTTTTCAAGACCGGTCAGCACATCCAGTTTCGTAATAGCAAGACTGTCCAGGCCGTTCAACCGAACAGAATCTCCTACAAGCACAAGGTCGAGCCAGCCGCAGCGCCTTCTACGCCCTGTAGTGGCACCAAATTCTTTCCCTTTCTCCTGTATAAAATCCCCTGTGGCATCTTCAAGTTCAGTGATGAAAGGACCGGCCCCCACTCTCGTGGTATACGCCTTCACAATGCCTACAATATGGTGCAGATGTTTCGGCCCTATACCGGTTCCGGCACACGCATTGCCAGCCACCGGATTTGACGATGTTACGAACGGATAGGTGCCATGATCAATATCCAGATGGGTGCCTTGCGCTCCTTCAAAAAGGATACTTTTGCCTTCTTTTACTGCCCGGTCCAGTTCCACGGATACATCTGTAATAAAAGGTTCCAGCTTTTTTCCCAAAGCAATGAATTCTTCCACAATTGGCCCGGGCTCCAGCGTATCAGCTTTGAGGAACTCCTTTAAATAGAAGTTCTTCTCTTTCAGGGCAGTGCGAACTTTTTCTTCCAGAATATCCGGTTCTGTAAGATCAACAGCTCTTATCCCCGTCCTGGCAATTTTGTCTTCATAGCACGGGCCAATTCCACGGCCGGTCGTCCCGATTTTGGCTTTTCCCTTGGCATTCTCCCGGGCAGCGTCAATAGCTTTGTGATAAGGCATAATGATTTGAACCTTTGAGCTTATTGAAAGCCTTTCAGGATCTATGGTAATTCCTGCCTTGTCGAGCTTGTCGATTTCTTCAAAAAAGACGTGGGGGTCAACCACAAGGCCATTGCCTATGAGGCATTTTTTGTCTTCGTAAAGTATTCCTGAAGGGACAATGTGAAAGATAAACTGCTTACCATCCACAACAAGGGTGTGTCCCGCATTGGCGCCACCCTGAAACCTGACCACCAAATCAGACTTGGCTGTCAGCATATCCACAACCTTTCCTTTTCCCTCATCACCCCACTGGGTCCCTACCACAACTGAGTTTGTCATGTGTTTCTCCTGGTTCTTAACCAATGCAATTTTTCTGATAATTTCATTATTTTCAGAACTTGAAATCCTTGCTATTCACCACTGCCAGACAGCCATCCACTACCGCGGGCTCATAGAGAATGCCCCGCATTTCAGAGAGTTCCTGTACTGCCCTTTCTGAGCCAAGAGAAGCCCTGTATGGACGGTGAGAAACCATGGCCTCAAAAGTATCAGACACCGTCAGTATCTTGGCCCCGAGATAGATTTCTTTTCCCGAAAGTCCCTGGGGATAACCCGATCCATCAATTTTCTCGTGATGCTGGAGCACCATTTTCGAAACAGGCCAGGGGAATTCTATCCCCTTTAAGATATCATACCCCGTCTGGGGATGTTCTCGAATCATAGCCATTTCCGGCCCGGTCAATATCCCCGGCTTGCTGAGAATTTCTCCCGGGATCGAGATCTTTCCAATATCGTGCAGCATGGCCGCGATGCGAAGGCCGTCAATCTGGTCTTGAGGCAGTTCCATCTCCGTGGCAACGGCATCAGCAAGGGAAGCGACCCTTCTCTGATGGCCTGAGGTGTAAGGGTCTCTTTTTTCAATGGCAAGCGCCATCGCTTCCACGATACTTTCAATGACCGCTCTCAGCCTTCCAACACTTTCACGCAATTTCCTCTCGGCACGGTTCCGATTTTTTATATTTGTGCGCTCCCTGAACACACGTCTTAGTCTGAGGACAATTTCCTGAATGCTGACCGGTTTTTCTAGGAAGTCGCTTGCCCCAATTCTCATGATCTTGTCGTAGGTATATTCTTCCATCAAACCGGTCATGACAATCACATCAGAGTCATACCGGGCCTTTATTCTTTCGGTCAGTTCAATACCATCCATATGGGGCATGGAAATATCTGTAATAACAATTTCAACGGGATTCTGTTCCATGATTCCCAGCGCCTCCAATCCATCGGAGGCCACAGAGCACTCAAATCCGAAATTTTCCAGGCCTTCTTGAAGGAAATTCCGGAGCATAACCTCGTCATCTACGATCAGGATACGCGTTTTCAATGATCGTTCTTTTTCATTCTTTTCTATGGATTCCATAAGAATCTGCCCACACTTTTTACAAAGTCAATAATTTACGGTAATCCTCAGGAGTATCCGTATCTCGAGAATCATACTCTTCTAAAGGTTCCACCATGCAGGTACGAGTGCAATTGGCCTTGAGAATCGATCTTGCCCCCACATCTCCTGTCATTTGCTTGATCTCAGGAAAAAGACAGGCATTGAAAATTACAGGGTGAACCGGCTTACCTCCTGACGAAACGGCTCCTACAGGCAATCCTGAATCCAGGTAGCGAACCATCAACAAATTGATCATTTCCGTTCCAACGCCCGGCATATCCGCCAAAAGAAACATGACATGGTTATAGCGGTTTTCAACAACATCAAGCCCGGCGACAATCGAGGTACTCAGTCCCTTCGAATAGTTCTTGTTTTCTACGATACGAAGTTTATCATGGCATAAAGAAGAATTTACGTTTTTTTCTATCACCTCATACTGGTGTCCCAGAACCAGAATCACTTCCGCCAGGTTGGAATGACATGCCTGTGAGAGCGAGTGAACAAGAAGTGTTCTTCCTCTGAAAGGAAGGAGCTGTTTCGTACTGCCCATACGGGATGATTTTCCCGCAGCCAGTACAATTCCTGCCACACTTTCCACCAAATGCCCTTTATGGGGGGCTTTATACTCTGAATTAGTTTTCATCGGACGTATAGTCTTTGGCAGGATCTCCAGAAGAAGTATTCCAAGGCAGGATTGAACGACTCGAAAACCGACTTCGGATTGTTCAAAGATACACCGATTCTTCCGGAAAGAGCATCTTCTCTCACTGTTCTTCTTCTTTCATTCTTTTTTTGGTCTGTTCTATCATCTCAAGGAGGGAGAACATCTTGTTTTTAGTAGGTCTGCTGAACGCCTTTTTCCACTGGTCCTGTGTTATCTCTTTTTGAAAATACTCTTCTACCGAAAAATGCTGGTGCCAGCAATCAAGCGCCTTGAAGCAGGGCAACCCTTCATTCTCGACCCGACAATAGGAAAAGACTATCTGGTGACCTAATCTGGGACATCGAATCTGAAAATCCTCGTCCGGCGGACTATTGTCTTTGTTCATTTCTTCCTGCTTTTAAAGGATGATACC
>CAYOWC010000079.1:0-17586 GCA_964407525.1 uncultured Desulfobacteraceae bacterium
GAAATTCTTCACCGGAAAGCGGTATGAATCTCATTCATTCACGGGTATTGGTCCTAACATCAGCCATTAGAGTTTTGTTCTTACTCATAATCTTAATCGTAATCATAATCGAAGAGCCCTGGAATTAGGTTAAAAGGAGTATGATTAAGAGTATGAACTGTCGAACGTATTTTTGGATGATCGTATCAATCGGGTGAAGTTAGAACCAAGCCCAGTTATACTGTATGAAGTCACAAGTCCGGAATAGTAGATACTGAAACCTGACACCTGAAACCTGACACCTTGGTTCCGAAAATACCGATTTTTCACGCTAATCCGTGAAAAGCCACAAAATCTACACCCCAATGGACGAGGCTATCTTCTCTGCAACCCCTATAAGAAACGCATCGCACCCATAACCAGCCAGCAGAGAAATGCCTACGGGAACGCCATCGTATTCGCCAAGGGGCATCGAGATCTGGGGAAGCTTCCCGAGACCGGCAACGGACGTCAATGCGAGCGCACGGGCATAGTAAGCGCTTCCTCCGTGGTCCCGTTTAATCATAGTTCCTTTCAGAGGGGCCAGGGTCGGCGCCGTGGGCATGCAAAGCAGGTCATTAGGCCCTAAAAACGATTGCAGCCGGCGGCAGTATTCCTCCCTGCGCCAAACGTTTCGAACAACCCGTCGCCGGTCCAGCGTTCGCACAAGGTCAAAACTTCCCGCCGTTATAGGACCCATGGCCGGTTTGCTTGCAGCAATCCAGGCCCCCAGAGAACTTTCAATTTCCGCCCATTGGAGAACATTGTAGGTACCGCACCACCCATTGAATTTTTCGCCCTTCCCCCCCCCGCTGATTTTCCCCAGGGAAGTCTCGCGGATCCCTGGTCCGAAAAGCTTGCGGAGATGCTGAATCGGTTCATTCAGGGCCTCTCGAACTTCCGTGTCAACCAGGGCAAAGGCATCTTCAAGAAGGTGAATTTCAGGGGACATTTCAGAGGGGATCTCTTCCAGGGCCATGAGCGCAGAAGCTGCGCGACCGAGCACGTTCGCATTTCCTGCAAGAACGCCCACGGTGTCAAAGGTGGGAGCGAAAGGGTTTACCCCTGCAACCGACACCCTACCCCAGGATGGCCGCAATCCCCAGATGCCGCAATTCCCCGCCGGCACTCGAACGGACCCTCCCGTATCTGTTCCAAGGGCGAAATCCACCAATCCGCAGGCCACGGCTGATGCGGAACCACTAGAGGACCCTCCCGGAACCCGGTCTGATGCTTTCGGGTTTAATGGGGTTCCATAAAAATGGTTCTCCCCGATCAAGCTGAAGGCCAGTTCATCCGTTACCGTCTTGCCTGCAAAATGCCCTCCGGCACCTAACAGCTGTTCCACACACACGGCGTGAACTGCGGCAGCCGGATGGGTTTCCCGCCAGCTCGGATTTCCACAACCGGTCTTATGGCCGGCAATATCAATCAGGTCTTTCACGGCGAAACGCAATCCATCCAGCGGGCCGGAAGCCGTCGGGTCGATGCTGAAGGATTCAATAAAGGCCCCACTTTCCTCCGCTGTGACAAATTCTGCCGTGCTCATCAGGTCTCTCCCTTAAAAGATGGTCAGTTCCTGCTCATGAGATGCTGCACGGCCTTTTCAAGGCCGTCAATGGTCAATTCGAACATGGGAAAGATGTCACGTATCACAGTGATTGTGCGCGTGTAGGGCCATTCTACTTCCATCTTGGGGTTCAACCACACGGAATGGGAAAAGGTGTCCGCAATAAATTTGAGTCTTTCAAGGCTGGGTTTTGTGGTTCTTTCTTCAATGTGAATGGAACCGTCCGTAGACATCAATTCGTAGGGGGCCATACTGGCGTCCCCCACAATAATCACCCTGGTTTCAGGATCCCGACGCATCAGGTCATCAACGGAATAAGGTTTTCTGTACCTCGATGGGTCCGCCCAGAGGTTGTCGTAAATCGTATTATGAAAGAAATAGGTTTTCACTTCCTTGAACTGGGCTCTCGAGTAATTGAAAAGAGTTTGGACTACCGCGATATAAGGATCCATAGACCAGCCTCCGTTGTCTATGGCAAGAATCACCTTCAAACGGTCTTTCAGACTTCTCCTGAAAATAATTTCAATTTCACCGGCGTTTTTCATGGTCTGGTAAATGGTTTCATCCACGTCCACCACATCCATGGGTCCTGAAGGAACCATGTTTCTGAGCCGCTTGAGCGCTTCCCCAATTTGCGCCTGGGTCAAGGGACCTTCCTGGGAATAGTCCCGGTATCTTCTGTCCATGGCCACTTTCACCGCCGACTTGTTTCGGGAAACACCTCCCACACGCATACCGCCGGGGTGATTGCCGGAATGCCCCACCGGGGATGTGCCTCCCGTCCCAATCCATTTCTTTCCCCCATGATGCTCTCCGTCCTGGTCCTTGAGGCGATCCAAAAAATATTGCAGGAGTTCTTCAGGCGAGAGTTTACTCAGTTCCTCTTCGTCCATGCCAAGGGCATCGGCTATCTCTTTCGGGTTCTTCAACCATTCTTCCAGCATGGCCCTGGCAACCTGATCCAGCTCAAATGCTTCAGGCTCTTTGAGCTCCGCCCCTTTAAAATGGTGAGCAAATACCTGGTCATACAGATCAAAATACCGTTCACTTTTAACCAGAATGGCTCTGGCTGCCGTATAAAAATCATCGAGGGAGTTGATGAGACCTTTTCCCAGCGCCTTCTGGAGACGCAGGAAGGAGGTGGGGGAAACAGGAACACCCACCTGTCGAAGCAGATAAAAAAAACTGGTAAACATGATGAATCCTTTTCCGAGGTGTCTTTTTCGAGGGACGTGGATTTTCTCGGATAGCCTCAGATAGACAAGGCTATTAAAAAATCCTAAAAATCTGAGTTAATCTGCGTCCAAAGTTTTTTTCTTAATGGCTATACATTCTTCCCTGTTATCTCCTTCAATCTATATCCTGGAACGTGCCCCCAAATTCCTGGCAATAGCGTAATCCGGACTCTTTTTGAAAAGGACTCCGAGATAAGGCATGTCCCCCTTGACCAGCTGTTTTGCATTGAAATCAGGATCAGCCTGAAGGGCACGTATCCAGTTTATCAGCTCCCTTGTAGCCGGTTTCTTTTCTATCCCTCTTAAATCCCTCATCTTATAAAATGCCCGAACGGAGCTTTCCAGGATATCTTTGCTGATCTCGGGAAAATGAACCTGGACAATCTTCCTCATCATGTCCGGCTCCGGAAAGGCGATGTGGTGAAAATTGCACCTTCCAAGAAATGGGTCGGAGAGATCTTTTTTTGCATTGGACGTAATGATGATAACCGGCCTGTTCTCAGCCCTTTTGGTCTTGTCGATCTCGATAATATCGAATTCCATCTGGTCAAGAACATCCAGCATGTCATCTTGAAAATCGGAATCCGCCTTGTCAATTTCATCAATCAACAGCACCACCTTCTCTTCAGACATGAAGGCCTGTCCTATTTTCCCCATCTTGATATATTCTTCAATATTGCTCACTTCCCTTTTGGAGTCACCAAAACGGCTGTCGTTCAGACGGGTCAGGGTATCATATTGGTACAGGGCTTCCACCAGTTTCATGCTCGATTTCACATTCAGTACAATCAGCCTCATATTCAGGGCCTCGGAAATGGCGTGGGCAAGCATGGTCTTTCCCGTCCCCGGTTCCCCTTTGAGCAGCAGGGGCATTTCAAGAGCCATGGAAATATTCACAATCTGAGCCAGCTCCTCATCCAGGATATATTTTGAGGCGCCGGCAAATTTGTCTGTTGCGCTGGTTTGGTTCTGCATTCTTCTACTCCTTGCTAAAAATGAAATTTTTTTATAGATAGATTTAATCATTCTGTTTTTAGTAACTTCTCAAGAAGTTCTGGTATCCATAACACAATTAGGCTTAAAATCGATTGAGAAAAGCATTGTTTTTTTTGGAGTTTAGGGCTAAGCCTTTTATAAAATCCTTACGGATAAAATCGACCCGAACGTATTGAGAAGTTACTGCTTTTTCGGGCAACATAGTAAATTCATACGGTTTTGTCAAATAGCAGGCCTCGTTGAGAGGCTGGTACATCAAGAAGGAAACAGGTTTATGCCTCTTGAATTTCAGTCTGAAAGCCACGGTTCCATTGCCTTCGGCTTCTTCAATATAGAAACAGATATGTTGCTGCTGGACCGCTATTTCTTTTTCTCCACCGAGTTCTGTGATAGCCTATCTGAAATGGCCACCATCCCCGGAGCGAGCAGAATCGGGTTGTGCAGGGGATATCACATTGCAGATCCTGCCGACATAGGGGACCTTATGGGGGCCATCTCAGGGGTTCACCACACAGGTTTCATAGGCGCTCTCTACAGAAAGTTTCCTTTTCCCCACAAGCAGGAAGACTTCAAACAGAACCCTGAAGGATACAGAACAAGGACGGAAGTAAAAGCCATGGTGAAAGAATATGGCAGCCCTCTTGAAATCAAATGGACAGCAGACATACAATCTACCGAAATTTCCATCGGATCCTATCGGTTCACGAAGAGGAACTTCCATGAACTGATCAAATATGTATGGCGTGGGGGATATCCCCGATGGAAAGATGAGCGGCAGCCTACCTACGTCCTTGACATGAAAGAGACAATATCCAGCAGCGCATCTCCATTATTTACCGGTCTATTTCTTTCCTCCTGAAAGGTGCTTCCACATGGCTTCCGCCTGTTTCGTACCCGTATTTGATTCCCTTTCCGCCGGAGGAAGCGTGCCACCGTGGGTTCCTCTAAGCCTGGCGATCCTGTCTTCAAGGGGTGGATGGGTTGAAAACAGATGGCTTAGTTTCCCCCCTGAAAGCGGATTTACGATAAACATATGAGCCGTTGAAGGCGTCGCGTGCATGGGAACTTTTCGAGAATAGGCGCCTAGTTTTTCAAGGGCCTTGGCAAGGCCTTCGGGATTGCCCGCAAGCTCGGCCCCTGTTGCATCAGCAAGATATTCCCTCGATCTCGATATGGCCATCTGGATAACCATGGCAGCGAGGGGCGCAAGAATCGACATGACGATCAGGCCCACGGCACCCAGGCCTCCACCCCCCTCGTCATCCCTCGAACCTCCCCCGAAGAATGCACTCCACCTCGCCATGGATGCCAAAATCATGATCGCCCCACCCATGGTTGCAGCGATCGATCCGATGAGAATGTCCCGATTCTTGATGTGGGACATCTCATGGGCCAGGACACCGGTGGCTTCTTCATTGTTCATGGTTCTCAAAAGCCCTTCCGTAACCGCAATAACGGCATGTTCCGGATTTCTTCCTGTGGCAAAGGCGTTGGGAGATTCCTCCGGAATAATATAGATTTTCGGAATGGGAAGGCCGGCGACGTGGGCAAGCTGTTCAACAGCATGGTAAAGGCCAGGAAATTCCTGGGGGCTTACCTCATGAGCCTTATACATTTTGAGAACGATTTTGTCGGAATACCAATAACTGAAAAAATTCATACCAATGGCGAGAACAAAGGCCAGTACCATTCCCTGTCGCCCCCCGAACAGCCCCCCGATAAAAACGATGAGGGCCGTCATAATCCCCAGGAGGAGGGTCGTTTTGAACCAGTTATCCATTTTTAAAAGCCCTCCAAATCACGAAATATTTCGGCTATTACATTCACACAGCTGCTTCTATTTGTCATAAGGTATCGGAAAAAAGTTAAGGACCAGGGGAATATTAGTCAAGGAAATCTCGTTTTGTTCAGCGATGCTTAAAATCAAGAAAAGAGGCCTGCTTTTTCCGTAACGCCCCGGACATGAAATTTCACTTTTCTATTTTTTGAATTCATCCCACTTATAGTCAATAATCTCCGTCAGGACGCCATTAAGCTTCTTGGGATGGATAAATGCAAATTCACAATCCCTGAAAGGTCTGGCGGTTTCACCGTCTGCCGAGGGAATAAAAGGATACCCATGTTCCTCCATTTCGCTGATTGCTTCCCTGGTATTGTCCACATTGAAACTGATGAGCATGACGCCTTCACCGTTCTTGTCGATATATCTGGCCACTTCCCCATCGGGCGTGGTTGATTCCATCAATTCAAAACCAACCTCTCCGACCCAGTATCTTGCCACAGTAATTTTCTCGGGCTCGTCAATATAGGCATCATCCGGCCCTGTTTTCCCTAAGAGGGGTTCCCACACTTTTTTTGCCGCCTCAAGGTCTCTCACAGCAATACAAATATGATCTATCTTATTCACTTTCATCTTCAAATCCTCTATTTTCACATCACTTTTCAGCTAAAACTCCTTGTCTTTCCTTGCTATTTGCAATACGCATGACCGGCAAAAAGTATGCATCGCCGGCGCACGGTCGACAAAGAATCCGTCCCTTCAAAACTTTCTCCTTGCCATCCCTTACCGTTTCCCCGCATTTTTCGCAAATCACCTTACTCCGGGTAGGACCAGGCAGGTCCAGAGACTCCAGATTGACCTTTACTTCTTCCATGCGGAAAAGTTCAGACGAGGGCATAATACGGTAGGCGTAGATCTGCCGCTCCTGAATGTTTTCGATCTGGGGAGCATATTTCAGAGCCAGTTCGCGCGAGTGCTCTGTGGCATTGATCCTGATTGCATAACCTGTTTCCAAATTCAAAAAAGTAGCAGCCATGATGCCATTATCAACAAACTTCAAAGAGCGACGTCCAAGCTTGCATCCCGTTACCACTGCAATGGCATCGCTTGCACACCGATCAATTTCCACAAAAACGATGAGTTTCTTGATCTCCCGCTGTGGATCATCAATCCCGATAAGACGACACCCTTCCATGGCCATCCGCACCCCGATAACCTGCCCAGGACAGAGATGGCCGTGAAAACGGGTTGATCGTTCCAATAGGGTCTCAAAATCGTCCATTCATCCCCCAGAGTTTTTCCCCGCTCGACCGGCTTTCGGTAGTAGCGGTGGTCATGGTCAAAAATCAGTGGCCAGTGAATAACCACTTTTGTGTAACAGACGGTGATTCTAAAGTGGTGCTTTGCAACCTATTGTAGACCCATATCTTTTAAAAACAAGGCTTTTCAGGACATTTCGTTCTTAATAGAAATAAAAATTGCAAGTTCTCTTGAATTACAATATGTTATTTTAAATATGCCATTGGCTCTCGGCTAATAGGGTTAGCTCAAAGAGCGCAGGCATTTGCGTTTTTCACCAAAAATAACTATCGAAAAGACCTACACTATTCAAAAAGGAAACAGAAAGATGATCCATCAAGAAGGAACATTTAAGGGGATCAGGAACGCCGGCGTCTATTATCAGTGTTGGCTGCCGAAAGAGGAACCCAGGGGAAGCCTTCTCATCATTCATGGACTCGCCGATCATTGTGGCAGGTACGGGAATTTCGTCAATCATTTCGTTCCCCGGGGATATGCCGTTTATGGAATCGATCATCCGGGACACGGAAAATCAGAGGGCAAGCGGGTATTCATCAAAAAATTCGGAGACTTCATAGAAAATCTAAACACCTATCTTGAGATGATACTGACCTGGCAACCCGGGAAACCTGTTTTTCTGTATGGACATAGCATGGGAGGGCTCATCGGTTCCATTTTTCTTCTCGAAAACCAGAAAAAGATAACGGGCGCAATTCTTTCCGGGCCGGGGGTCAAAGTTCCTGAAAACATTTCCTCCGGCGTCATTCTTGCGGGCAAGGTATTTTCTATCCTCATGCCTGGATTCGGGCTGATAGGATTGGATGCATCCCATGTTTCCCGCGACCCTGCCGTAGTACAGGCCTATATAGACGATCCTCTTGTCTTTTCGGGAAAAACAACGGCCCGCCTGGCAGCAGAACTGCTCAAAGCAATGAAACGGATCTCTTCTGAATCGGAAAAGATCACCCTGCCCATCCTTATCCTTCATGGAGGCGACGACAAACTTGTGGACCCCGCCAGCGCTCAAATGCTGTACGACAAAGTCACTTCCCAGGACAAAACACTTAAAATCTATGACCGCCTCTACCACGAGATTATAAACGAACCGGAACGTGACACGGTGCTGGCGGACATGGAAAAATGGTTAGAAAAACACCTCCCGTCTTGAAACTGATAAGCCATTGAAAAATTGAAATTGCCCCATATTGAAGGAGATAAAAAATGAAAACCTTGGATGCAATGAAGATAATTGATGACGGGTGGATTCGAAGACTCAAGGGATTCAGAGTGCATTTTCACGCTTGGAGAAGCAACCAATGGGAAATCGACTGTTTCCCGGGGGAAAAAGCAAAACCACTCACATCTGAAGTATCGGCCTGGGAATTGGCGAGACGTTTCGCAGAGGCCGGGATACCCGATAGCAATAGCCTGAAGGAAGGCGACACAGCAAATATTCATGTGGTTGACGACATGGACAACCGGGTAAAATTTTATGGCTCCGGACATTTTCTCGTATTGAACAAAATGGAAATCGAGGTCGTTTAAAGTAAGGTTATGGACTACTCTTCCAAAGGGGAGGACAGAAGCAGATTGAGGGGACGTGCTCTCAAGAAAGAAGTAATGCGCCTTCTTCGTTTTTCGGATGTTGAAAAGATGCTCCTGGAATTGTACCGGTTCCCATCTCGCAGCATTATTACCCCCCTCTTTTCATTTCTCTGCAGCACCGACGAGGCCCTCAAATGGCATGCCATAACCGCAATGGGAGAAACGGTAACGCGGCTGGCCTGGGAGGAAATGGAATCTGCCAGGGTAATCATTCGCAGGCTCATGTGGAACCTCAACGACGAATCGGGCGGGATCGGGTGGGGTTCCGCCGAAGCATTAGGCGAGATCCTTTTCCTTCATCACGGACTGGCAGTTGAATATGCAAACATCCTTCTCTCCTACAGTCTCGAGAGTGGGAATTTCCAGGAAACCCCATTTATGCAACGGGGCGTACTGTGGGGAATCGGGAGACTTGCCCAGGCCGAGCCCGATCTCGCCGCCGGTGCAGCCCCTCATCTTCCGAATTTCCTACAATCTCAAGATCCCATAGTAAGAGGCACGGCGGCATGGGTTGCCGGTCTTATCCGCGCAGAAGCGACATGGCCGGAGTTGAAAAAGCTCAAGGACGACGACTCCGAAATATGGTTCTATTTAGATCGCAGGCTCATTCGAAGAAAAATCAAAGTTCTCTGCGAAGGTTCCATGAAAATTCTGGAGTCATCCTCGAAAAATCCCGACAGCTGAATCGGTTCAATAAGGTGGAGTAATCAATTAGACCCTCGACAAGTGGGAGAAGAGGGGTCAAATTTTGAATTCCACCTGCCCAAAGGCCCAATAGGCATTTCCGGCGGGGCCGGTAGACTGGATAAAATTCCCTGGGAAAAATGCGCAACATCCTGCCATGAGGGTAACATGTCGATGAGCACGATATTTCCAAATGAGATCGATCTCATCTCCCAAATCCCTGCCTGAAGCACCCGTAGGGTCCCACCGCATCTTTTTTCCCGTACAATAATACCATGCGTCCCTGGCCTGGGCCAACTGGAACCGATGAAAATCAAGGGAAAGCTTCATGGGTTTGATGGGCTTCACACTCACTCCCACCTGCACATCCACCAGGTTCATCCAGGAGAACAGGTTCATTCGCCCATAATACTTGTCAACGGCCCCGAACACCCCGTCAAATGTGCCATAGCTATGGTCGTCAGGACTCTTGTCACCGGACGCATAACTCAACGAAAAAGCTAATCGCGGTTTCCATCTTTCACACACCGTATACCCCGCCTCCACGTTGAACCCGAAAGCTCCGATACTGTCCTGACTGTAATCACCAAATTGATAAGCAAAGGTGCCCCCATAGTCCAGACGTTTCCAAGAGCCCTTGCCGTAAAAACCTGCGGTATTTACCAGAAGCTTACCCACTCCGGCCGGACCCCGAGCTACTTCATCCGAATTTTGCTTGATAATATAAAAGAGATCAAATTTATTTCTCGGAATAGATTCAATTCGCCCGTAGGCCGCAAAAACATGGTAAGGAAAATGCTCGTCGTCAAAACGGTTTTTCAGATAGAGAACCCGGTTGGCCGCAAAAACATCAACATTAAACGATGGGGTCTCAATCAAGACCTTGCCCGCGTCCCATGTATATCGGCCTACATTTCCCCAGTCCCCGGGTCCGAAAATACGGTAATCACCATATTTTATAACCTGTCTTCCGATCTTGAAGCCCATCGGAGTTTCCGCTATTTTCCTTATTTCCCCAAATGCCTGACGCAAATCAAACTCGTTTTCATAGGGGCAGCTTGGCCCAAAATCGCTGCTCTCCAGATCGGAGAAAAAAAACCGGGCGTCTTGCAACTGAACAAAGATCTTTGTTCGGAGCGGAAGCGTATATCCAACATTAACACGCAGGCGACTCAAAAGGATCGTATCCGACTTATCGTTGCCGTATGCTTTGATGTTGTAGTTGTCAAAATACTCATACCGAAGACGCAGACTTCCCCCAAGATTCAACTTACCCGACCCCAAACCGATCCCTTTAAGCAAAGATTCGGTGTTGTCTCCAAGCGCATGCTGGGCAGATACCCCGCACCAGAGAACAAGAAAAAGGAACATCATCTTCAACCACAGGTTTTCTTTGTTCACAAGAAGCCCTCCAAATCGAATTAATAGTCCAATCTGTATTATTCCATATTGGAATAATGGTCAAGGAAAAAATACACGCAGTTTTCCTTGACGAAATACTATCTAATAGAATATTCTTTTGTGGAATAGAGAATGAATTTCATCAGCAATGGAAGGCTTCGGTATTGTTAAGCGGTTCTTTGTAGATTAACATGAAGAATCTGTATTCCCAGAACTAAGGTGTTAGTGTTTGGGGCACCCAGTTTCATGTGAACGCCATCTTCCCGCTTCAAAGCGGGGGCTGATCGAGAGGAAGAAAGAAACTTTGGTATTGTGTTAGGTTATTAAGGGAGTCCCGATGGTCCCTGACTGCCTACTGCCTACCGCTTACTACCTACTGAACTTTGAAGTTTCACAAGGGGTGTAATTAACCATGGATGATATTTATGTACAATTGAAAAAGCGTGTTTTTGACCTGTGGAAAGAGGAAGGTCTTCTCTCTGAAAGGATTCAGATCCGGGCACGGGCCCTCAGTACCAAGGAAGCCATCGGTAATCCGGAACATCAGGATTTCCCCATTCAAAAAGGGAAAGAAAAACTCATGCAGGCCAGTTTCATGGATGCCGGAGGCCAGGCATTTACGGACATGTACGGCGATTACGAGGGAACTCTTGAAGAGGTGCTTAATCTGCCAATGGAAAATAACCACCAACTCGCCGTCTTTGTGGCTTCCCTCAATGCAGTGCTCAGGCATCTCGGGAGAGTCGAGGGAACGCTCCACTGCCGGGACGAGGAACCCGTGGAATGCGGAAAAGCCCTGGTCCCTTACCTGAAGGACCGTTACAGCGGCGCCAAAATCACACAGGTGGGCTTTCAACCACGAATGGTAGAGAACCTGGCCGCAGCACATCCTCTGCGGGTTTTAGATATGGATCCAGACAATATTGGTACTCAAAAATTCGGAGTAACGATAGAAAGCGCTCAGAACACGGATGATGCTGTCGGGTGGGCAGACCTCCTGCTGGTGACGGGAACTACCCTGGCCAACGGATCCATAATGCCCTTGCTCAATAAAAAGCCGATTATTTTTTACGGAACCACCATAGCGGGTGCTGCCCACTTAATGGGCTGGGAGCGTTATTGTCACTGCAGCCATTGAAGATATCACCGTGAAAAAGCGTTTGGCCTTTATTTCTAAGATGGCCCTGGTTTCAATCATCTTTGGACATTTTCAATGAAGGCGATCCCTGGTGGTCTTTGCCCAGGTGGAAATTGATCCACGAGGAGGTTCGGTCCAGTTCCCATTTGCGGGGAGGAACAAATCCCTGGTAAATTTTATCCGGCCGGCCGATGGCCGCCCAACGCCTGTAAGCCTTGAACCACACGCAGTGGCGGTCCGGGTGCACTTCGCATCGACTGTCTCGACTGCCGCCACAGGGACCGTTCCGCGTATGCTTGGGGCATTGGGATTCGGGACAGAAAAACGCCAGATGTTGAAGACTGCAATCCCCACACTCCCGGCATGAGAAAAGTACCTTTTTGGAAATATCCTCCAGGGTTTTGGTAAAAAGGTATCCAAAGGGTCGTTCTTCAAGCCTGTGGCAAAGATTTCTGTACAGGTCGGCAAACATGGCATCGTGGCGAAAAAACGTGCGGTGAACCTCGCGATACAATCCAAACAGAATTTTATCCCCTAACGAAATCCTGCTCGTTACAGGATTCATTTCTTTGCTGCAAAGTCCGGTTTCCGGATCCCGGTGATATAGATAAAACCCGCTATTTTGGGGAAAATCAAACTCCGGCACAAAATCCCGCCACCGATCCTCGATCTGCTCCATGCGATCCAAAATTCGGGCCATGGTGTCAAATCTATGGTTGATGCCCCCAAAATGGGCGCCTTTGTATCCCAATCCTTTGAGGATTACCGCAAGTTTTGCCGAACGTTCAACGGCAAACTGGTGTCCTTTCTTTTTGTCCAGCCACTCCCCTTGCACTTTTCTCAACAGTTCAGGGGTAACCACAACCCCGGGCACCCGTCCCTTTGCCATGGCTTTAGCCGCTCCAGGCGTCAGGACGTACACGGACCCCAGAGTAGGGACTTGAATATTCCAATCTCTTTGAATACAGCGCAGTTCATGAAATTTACGAACATCGTAACCCAGCTGGGTAATGATGAAGCCGGCCGAAGCCAACACTTTCTTTCGCATCTTGGCATATTGGCAAAGCCCTTCTTCCTGTGTCTGTTTAAAAGGCGAAACCGCACATCCAACAAAAAAATTTTCCTGGTCATCCAAGGTCAACGTACCTTCAGTCATCATTTTGAGCATAACAAGAAGGCTGACAGAGTCCAAATCAAACACAGGGGCGCCCTTTCCAGCAAATCCTTCTCCGGAAAAATCACCTGTGAGCGCAAGGATATTGCGAATTCCCATATGACCTAACTGAAGGGCGCGGCTCTCAAGCCCTACCCTATTTTGGTCCCGGCAAGTGAAATGGACAATCACGTCCATCCCCCTGCTGATGATGTCTTTCCCCAGAACATCCGGACTCAAAGACGGATGGCCACCGGGATTGTCCGTAATACTTACCGCGGTAATTCTACCATCTGCAAGGGCATTTTCCGCAATAGTCATCACCGTATCAACGGAGCGGCCCCTGGATTGCTCCCCGGGAACCAGTTCCAGTGTAATAACAAAGGATTCCGGATTAGAAATGTCCTTTCGAAATGTTCGTGCAGGCCTTTCTGACACATGGACCTCCATATCTGTTATTGAATATCAGTTTTGGGTATCCTATTCAAATTCACCGGTAAGAGTATATCCGAGATGGCTATAATCATAAATATTTTTCACGGTAAGCTCAACATAAGAAACGTTTGCTAAGCACTTCTCACTATACAAACCTATAACACCCCATTTCAACTTCTATATCCTCCAGTTTATCATCGAAATCATAAGTTGTAAAATTCTTCAATCGATTTGGGATTCAGTTTAGAATCTGATCCTTCCTTGGAGAGAATATCATGATTTTATGGAATAACGAGGCATAAGTTTGACAATTTCGATTGCGGGATGATATTTTGACATAGGGGAAAGTCGTGACCGGCAAACGTATCTTTTTGTTCTGTGAAATGCAGGGATGCGCGAAGCCTCGCATCGGAAGGCGTTGAAAAGACATACAATTAGGTGGGCATTACGTCTGAATTTACACCAAGCAACATCTTGCTTATACTCCCTCAACGAAAAAGTAAGTTCTTATCACCGGTAGAAGGAACGGGTGTTATAGACGACACTGTGGGAAAATGGAAAGGTTGAATTTGCGAACAGCCCCAGGCCGATTAACAATAAAACTCCAAAAACGTGGAAAATATGCTTGATTACAGAAAAGACAAATTGGCCCTCCGGACCGCCAAGGTAAAGATAATGACCGCCGGTTTGGTCTTCGGAGTAATTTTTGTCATTTTTTCAAGCTACCTGGCCAAACAATACATTGGCAAGCCCGAGGAGCAGAGGCTGAGCAACCTGAAACAGATAGTCGAGCTTGGCAGAAATTCCATCGAGCCGATACTGGTTAAGTATCGTTCCAAACAAATATCAAAAGCCAAGGCTCTTGAACAGGTTCGCAATCTTGTCAGGGGAATGGTTTATGAGGATGAGTTAGGCAAGAATGTGCCGAGACCGGATGAGCGAAAACTTGGCCAACTACCATATATTGCGGTCGTAAGAATTTTTTCTGTGACTCCGACGATCTAACGAATTATTTGGGTATGTCAGGCTTATTGCCACTTTTCGATGGTGGTTATTTTTCGGATATCCAAATGAAATCAAAGATGCCATGGCGTGAAATGCGGGCACTCATTTCACGATCTTTAAATTCTCCCGAATCGAATAAATTACCAGGTTTTTGACCCCCTGATATACTGGGTTCGTGTCAAGCTATTCCCAAAAAAATGGCACCCGTGCGGCTGGCATCTACTTTATTGGCGCAACATCCTGCTATTTTGTGATTCTTTTCTATTTGCAGGTGGCCATGGGCCACCCGCCCATGAAATCCGGCATTCTGATGGTCCCCCTTGCGCCGGGGCTCAGCAGGACGACCCTTATCACGGCACGGTTGGCCCGCAAGATCAGCCCATTCTCCCTCACTTACCGCACATCTAACAACCTACACCCATGCACAGACTAACGCCTTTCGGATGGCAGCAGGAATCACATTGGTGGGCATACCGGTCTCGATGCTCCGTGGTCGAGAGACCCGGTAGCCGGGTTCTCGCCGCAGGGAAAGCGACCCTGTCGCATCCTGCCGACTCCCTGTGAATCTTTTTGTCCACTACGGTGTCGGATGAAGTGAACCCTTCATCATCTGAGTGATCAACTACTCAGGAGATCTTTCCAATAACGACAGACCTCGTCAAATAGTTAAGTGGTTGAGTTGTTGAATTGGGAAATAAGCACGTGAAATCAACACATTGCCTATTCAAATCCATCGGGTGTCCAACTTTGAGCTGAAAGGGATAACTTCAAATAATAACAACTACTTAACTACTAATCTACTCGACCACTTAACGAGGTCTGTAACGAAGTCAAGAATGGCGTTTTATTCGGCGGGAACCAGCTTGATTTCATAAACCTTTGGCCAGCATTTACCGGTGACAAAGATATGACCGGTTCCCTCGTCATAGGCGATCCCATTTAAAACAAAGGGATCTTTGAGAACGGCCGGGTCCGGGTTAATCCCGTTCATATCGATCCAGCCGGTCACGGCGCCCGTATCCGGGGCGATCCTTGCGATAAGAGTCGTTTCCCAAACGTTTGCGTAAACCTCGCCATCAATATATTCCAGCTCATTTAAGTTGCCTATGGGACCTACCTGATCGGCCACAATAACGGATCGCGTTACCGCCATGGTTTCCGGATCCACAAAGATCAAAGCGGCTGATCCGTTGCTCATGATGAGCTGATTCCCATCGTTTGTGAGGCCCCAGCCCTGGTGTTGAAACTGAAAGGTCCTTTTCAACTGAAAATCATCCTTTTGATATACAAACCCGATGCAGGACTGATAGGTCAGTTGGAAGATTTCGTTTCCCAGGACTGTAATCCCCTCTCCAAAATAAAGGGGCGCCAGGTGATGTCGCCTTTGGGTCACTCCCGACCGGAAATTAGCCGCCACCAGCCTGGACTGATCCCACAGCCCCGCACTTTCATAGAAAAGGCCTTCTTCAAATACCAAGCCCTCGGTGAAAGAAGTTTCATTGTGGTCATAAGAATTGATTATCCTGTAGCGGTATACGGGGATCTCTGTTTGCATGAGGATATCCGCATAGCGCTTCTTTCCCCAGGCATCGGCCTTTTCGATGGCCGCATCTCGCGAACTGATATTCTGAGAAACCGCCCTTGTACCGCTGCCGCATCCGGCGAGCGCCAGTGACAACAGGAGAACACTCACCACAATGACTGCAAACAAAATCTCCCGGATTGCACTTCTCTTATGGTTCACGACAGCCTTTTCCTTTCTCTTTCCATCATCTTGCTCTTGATTTTATTGAACCATTTCTTACAAAAAATGTCGTCAGGATTTATAACCAAGCTACCGACAAATCGAGGATCCCGAAACAGATTCCCATAGAGCACGTATCACACTCGTGGCGCACCTATATGTTGTGGTCGCCTCCTCGGTACACCGTCGTCACGTAACAGAGGACTACCTGCATTGTTGAGTGACCGATATTTCAAGGTTACATCTGCCAGCCTTGCACAAACCGGCTGTTCCAGAAGTGCAAATTAATGATACTTATTCCCCCCTTCACCACCCCATTATTTATGAATGACAATTTCCAAACCATTTGGAATGGTGCGAAATATCGGTTTAGAGACGATTTCCCGCTGTAGATCCAGCACCAGTCGGATATGGTCTTTATGCAGACCAATCCGGATTCGCCGGACGAAATTACCGGGCATGGGGATTTGGGGTTTACCGGGACAATTCCATTCACCGGTCAGCTTCACTGCCAGCCGGGGAGGTGAGGGTAAAGTAAAATAGCGATATACATCGATCGGTCCGTCTGCAATGATAGTAAGTTTGAAAATATTCGCCAGATCTTCACCGTCTAACGTTCTCAATGAACGGGGACCCAATGGGCGGGTTGTGGCTGTTGGTTCAAAACCAGGTGGCGGTGTCTGCGGTTGCATAGGGATAGTTGGCATTTCGGGAAGGGTTTTGGCAACCTTTGCGGAAGTGGAAGGCGGATCAGCGATGACCGCTTCTTTAAGTGTGGCTGGCGGCGCTTGGGGGGGAGTGGCGTGCAGATCCAACTCCACAAAAGGGCGGGATCCAACTGCATCGGTTTTTTGTGACACTTCGCTTTGTAAATCGTCGGTCTCCGTGTTGGGTAAGCGATCAAAGGTGATTTCGTGTTGGATAGGTTCTTTAGCCTTTTGACCTTTGGGAATTGGCAGCGACTGGACGGTCGGTGCGGACGACCTTTGGCCCGGACTGAAACACGTAAACGCGATTACCGCAGCAATGATCAGCAGCAAAAATGCGCCGACCAATTTGGAGGACACGGTATAAAAGGGATTGCTAAATTTCGAGAAGCGGGCCCAACACTTTTTGCAGCGATAGGGAGTGCGCGCAAAGACATAGCGCCTGATCTTTTCCAACCCCTGGCAGCGCGATCTGACAATTCTACTGCTTTTACATTTTGGACATAGCACTACAATTCTCTCCTTTATGCCTCGATGGCTACACCACAATATCCAATCCAGGCGACGGGATTCAGTGTATAATACTCCAACCTATTCAAAAATGGTAAAAACGCCTATTACGAAAAGCATAAAATTTTTCGTGCCGAGACTTTTCCGCTGTTCAACCACGTGGGTAAATATTTAGATGAATTGCAAGTATTCATGGTTGAAAAATTTCAAATCGTCAAGGCTAAAGTAATTTTCAGGATTTTCAAAAAGAAATGGGGTCAAGTCTGCCGTTGACTCTTAGTTCTAATTTCGGGAAACAGTAAGAGT
>CAYOWC010000080.1:0-17423 GCA_964407525.1 uncultured Desulfobacteraceae bacterium
TTGGTATGACTGGTCAAGGGGTGGGGTATGCTGTGCGAAGGGGTGAGCGAATCGCAAAAGAAAACAATTATAGCCTCATAGATTAAGTTAATTACTTAATGATAACGGCCCCTACTCTCTCTGATTTTTGGTATGATTTATGGTTTATTCATAGAGTGGGTTGCTTCTGTATCCATTTTTGCATTCATTTCCATACAATTGCAGATTGACCGGCTTCTCTGGAATGGATAAAATTAGATCTATCATTGGGTGTTTTACATTTTTTTCAACCTCGGCAGGTTTCGGGTTCCGGTTTCAGGCTCCTGACACCAGGGCCCTTAAGGCTGACCCACATTTGACCAAATAAAGTCTGTGCCAAGCCTTACACGGTTGATCGTGATGAGTTTAAGAACCTGAATATTCAACTTGACTTCCTCAAAACTTGGAAGTTCATTGAAGCGAATATCGTTTCGCTATAAGGAGCATGTGGTCCCATGAAGATTGCAATTGATTGTGACGATGCAGCGGTTAATCTTAAGGCGGTGATTGTAGACCATCTGAAGAGTCGGGGTGTGGATATCACGGATCTGGACTATTCCGCCACCAAAGCGGACCCCTTTTACCCAGAGATCGGCTACAACTTGGCCCTTAGCATCCAGGATGGTAGCTATGATCGTGGCATATTAATTTGTGGAACCGGCTTGGGTATGGCCATGATTGCCAACAAAGTACAAGGTGTGTATGCCGGTTTATGTCACGACTGCTTTTCCGCAGAACGATTGAAAAAAAGTAATGATGCCAATGTGTTGACCATGGGAGAACGCGTGGTTGGCCCGGAACTGGCTAAGATGATCGTGGATGCCTGGCTTGTTTCAGAATTTACTGGCGGCGGTTCAACCGAAAAAGTCAAGCAAATGAGGCAGTTGGAAAAAAAGTCCTTCAAATAGCCAAGGAGAGCGTGTTATGCAGAAAATTATTAATAAAGCCAACGAAGTAGTAGACGAAATGGTGGAAGGATTTGTCAAGGCCCATCCAGAGCTCGTTGCCAAAACCAATAATCCCCGCGTCCTTAAATACAAAGAAGCCCCCATTCCTGGCAAGGTCGGTGTTGTTACAGGAGGTGGTTCCGGACATAAGCCCGCCTTTATTGGTTATTTGGGCAAGAATATGTTAGATGCGGTGGCTGCAGGTGAGATTTTCTCTTCTCCACCGGCTCAGATGTTCTACGATGCTTTTAAGGTCGCAGATGCAGGTAAAGGCGTGGCCTGCCTATACGGTAATTATGCCGGTGACAATATGAATGTGAAGATCGCTATTGAAATGGCGGATGATGATGACATTGAGGTCAAAACCGTTGTGGCCAATGACGATGTGCCCTCCGCACCCAAAGATAAGTTAGACAAACGACGTGGCGTGGCCGGTGAAATTCTCATGTGGAAGGTGGGCGGTGCCAAGGCGGCTATGGGTGGTAGCCTGGATGAGGTAATTTCGGCTGCACAAAAAGCCATTGATAATACCCGTAGCATGGGCATTGGTTTAAGCCCATGTTCGATTCCGGAAGTGGGACATCCCAACTTCAAGATCGAAGAAGGCAAGATGGAAGTGGGTATTGGTCACCACGGCGAGCCAGGCCTGGAAGTCTGTGACCTGGGAACCGCCCATCAGATCTCGCAACGTATGACAGACATCATCCTGCCCGATCTGCCTTTACAAGCAAAAGACGATGTAGTGGTCCTGATTTCTGGCCTGGGATCGACTCCCTTGATGGAACTCTACATTCTCTATAATGACGTTGAAAAAATCCTGAAAGAACAAGGCATTAACGTCTACCGGCCCTATGTAGGAAACTACTTCACCTCCCTGGAAATGGCGGGTGTAACCCTGACCATTATGAAACTGGATGCCGAACTCAAGGCATGTATTGACTATGAATGTGATTGTATGGGCTTAACCCAGTTCGGGAGGTCGTAGGAAATGGCATCAGTGGCAACCAACCAGGGGCACGTCATTATGGCGGCCCTGATCAAGTCAATTCAGGATAATAAGCAGTATCTAAGTGACATCGACGGTTTGATCGGTGACGGAGATCATGGTGTCAACATGAACAAGGGATTTACCCTGTGTCAGGAACAACTGGGGGACAAACCTTTTGATCTATCCCTGGGTCTGAAAACCCTGTATCAGATTTTGATGAACCAAATTGGTGGTTCGATGGGTCCGCTCTATGGCATGTTCTTTAAGGCCATGGCTAAAGCGTGTAAGGGAAAAGATGAACTGGACGCCGCAGTTTTCGGGCAGATGCTCTTCGCAGCCAAGGACAAGGTCCTGGATATCAGTGGGGCTCAACCAGGCGATAAAACCCTGCTCGACACCCTGATCCCGGCGCAAGAGGCATACCAGGCCGCATTGACAGTTTCTGAGCCTTTCGCGGATTGCCTGAGCAAGATGTCGGTGGCCGCCGAGGCCGGTCGCGATGCTACCAAAGATCTGGTTGCTAAGGTGGGCCGATCCAGTCGCCTGGGCGAACGTTCCCGGGGTGTTTTAGATGCCGGGGCAGTCTCCTGTTGTCTTATCCTGCAGGCCTTTGCTAACACGATTCAAGGCATGCTTATCTAAAGGATCAGGCTATGGACACGCAACCGCTGAACGCAGTTAAACAACGGGCAGAAGGCCTGATTAATAAATCCGGTTTAGTGTTCACTTCTAATATACCCGTTTACTACAGTGCCTATGAAGTGTTCCGAGTTTCGGAATCCAGAGTGAGTACGGTGTGAGCGTTGTTAGCGCTGGTCGCCAGGATATCGATGATACCCGTGCGCAAAGCTCCCAAAATTGAAAGATTTTTATTAATCTCGCTTGCCATGGCGACCACTGTGGGAATCCGGCGAAGGTTCTCCTCACTGAGGCCAACTACCCGGCCCTGTATGTCGCTCTTGGCGGGTGCTCCATTTATATCAAAAAAATGGCCCAGTATATCGCCTATCGCTCCTAATTCGCGCAATTGAGCCATCTCCTGGGCAGAAAGCCAGCCCATCCTAACTGCATTGCTATTATCAGTGACATCGCCGATTCCAACAATAGCCAGGTCGGCGCGACGTGCCCGGTCCAATGTATGGCAGATGGTTTCGTGTTTGAGAAATGAATCCCGGGTGATCGAGTCCTTCACGTATGCCGGCACGTATAAGATCTCATTTTGGCCGCCAAAACGTTCAGCAAGCCGCCGGCAGATATGATCAGGATTAATCAACTCCCCAGCTCCGGATAACCCTCCTATTGCGCTGACAAAGACACAGGAGTGAGATAACGGATTAAAGACATGGTCGGAAATGGCGCCCGTATTACGCCCCATACCCACTGCCACTATCATATGGTCATTTAAATTATGCGATAGATAACCGGCAACCAGTCGGGCTACGGATGCCCGCTGGATGTCTGGGTCTTGGTGATCGATGGCGATCAGGGCCTGCTGTAGACCGAATCGATCAACCAGTGCATTCTCTAACTGAATATTCAGGCTGGGGTGCTGGCG
Organism: uncultured Desulfobacteraceae bacterium; assembly: GCA_964407525.1. Lineage (GTDB taxonomy): Bacteria > Desulfobacterota > DSM-4660 > Desulfatiglandales > Desulfatiglandaceae > DUZB01. The sequence continues at coordinate 3,509 of CAYOWC010000080.1, forward strand.
AACATTTATTTCCACAATTCCTTCTTCGCGAGCCTTTTTAAGCAGACGTCCTACTTTTGCGCGAGAAAGGCTAAGGCTTCTGGCGATCTTTTCTTGAGTGAGTTCTTCTAAGTAATAAAGAGACGCCACCCGGGTCATAAGTTCTGCTTGATCACTATAAACATCATGAGTTGTTGCCATCTAAAATCCCGAATTCCGTGTTGCGCACATTTAGGGCTCTTACAGAAAAAGGCGCTGACAATGGACTGTATGCGCGATTTATGAGTGCCAGGTTTAACGATGGGCAAAGAGAGTGGTCTTTAAGGCCTTCAACTTCAACTCAAGGTGTGAAGTCTCGTTCTTCAAACTTGCCCATGTGGCCCGTCCTTTATATCTGCGGTGAAGAAAGCGCTGCTCTAATGATCCAACTGGTGACATCAGAATTGCTGTGAATTCACAAATTAGGCCATATCTCTCTTTCATACCGATGCTTGATCCGTTGCAATAATCCCAAATAAGAAAATCATTTCTTGAAAAACTCGGAGTTCAACCAATACAAACACTCAAGTATTGAAATCTTTATCACAATTACCATACAGGGGCGCTAACTATTTTGTCAAGTCAGGTCTAGATGCATTAGCGATTTAGTAGATTATAATCTATCCTGTAAAAAAAAATCTTGACAATTTTTGCCTGTGCCTGTATGGGATGAAGATCTAAAGTGATCTTTTGCTCATGCGATGAACATATGCTCACTCATTCAGCCTTGTAAAATTTCGATGCTGAGTCTGGACAAAAATACGAAAACAGCGCCCAAAAAATATCTCATATACTTCAAATTTCCTTGATTATGCGGGTAAAGCTATGCAAGGATTCGAAAGCCCTAATAACTGACATTGATTATCTAAAATCGACTCATACTATTCAGGAGGGATTCCGTGGCGGAGATACAAATTAAAGACCTTTGCAAGAATTTCGGGAAGGTTATAGCTACTATTGACCTTAATCTAGACATCAAGGATAAGGAAATGGTGTGCTTCCTGGGGCCTTCGGGCTGTGGCAAGACCACTTCCTTGAGAATGGTTGCCGGGCTTGAACGTCCGACCTCCGGCACGATTCATATAGGGGGAAAGGATGTAACAAATTTATCTCCTCGGGATCGAGATATTGCCATGGTTTTTGAGAATTATGCCCTTTATCCCCAAATGACCGTCTTTGAGAATATTGGATTTCCACTTAAAGTCAGGGAGGAATCTAAAGAAGTAATAAAAGAAAAGGTAATGAAAGCAGCTGTGATATTAGAGATTGAAGAGTTGCTTAACCGAAACATAACCCAGCTAAGCGGTGGGCAAAAACAGCGGGTGGCTATGGGAAGGGCGATTGTTAGAGACCCTGCTGTTTTTTTAATGGATGAGCCAATTTCACATCTTGATGCAAAATTAAGGGCCCATATGCGTGGTGAGATCAAGCGGCTTCAAAAGGACCTGGGTACGACGATGATATATGTGACTCATGATCAATTGGAAGCAATGTCCATGGCCGATAAGATTGCTGTCATGCGTTCCGGCGTACTCCAGCAATTTGGCACTACTGACGAAGTCTTTAACGAACCGGCGAATGAATTTGTTGCCGGTTTTGTCGGCGATCCACCCATGAATTTCATGGATGGCAGCCTGGTTCAAGAAAGTGGGAAATCGTACATCAGAGGCGATGGGTTTTCTTTTGAAATCCCAGATGACAAATCATCCATCTTGAAAAGAGATATATCATCGGGTTCAATCCGTCTGGGCATCAGGCCCTCGCATTTTGAGGTTCTTAAGGAAAAAACTGAAGGAAGGTGTTTCCCGGTTGAAGTCTATGTGAGTGAACCGCTTGGAGAAATACAGATCATTGATTTTATTTTTGGAGCAGAAAAATTGAAAGTCGTAACCGACCCGGATCAAAAGCTTGCTATCGGTGAGAAAGCCTGGTTGAAATTTGCCTGGGAGAAGGCACTCATTTTCGATGCTGAAACAGGAAGCAGGATAAAATAAGGTCCGCAGGTCTAATGGGTCGAAAATTGAGGATATGAGGAGGTGATGCAAAAAAAACGCTTTTGTCCTGAATCAATAATCTTTATTTTGGAGGAGGCTTTACTATGAAAAAGTTGAAAGCGATGACGTTGATTGGATTTATTTTCTGCCTCATTTTAAGCTTCTGCTCAAGCGCAATGGCGTTTGATCTTGCTGAAGCATCAAAACCGTACAGGGGACAAACTCTATCCATGTCGCTAATGGCTGGGTATAAGGTTAATGAGGTTATTCCCCAAATTGGCAAGGAATTTACAAAGATTACAGGAATAAAACTGAAATTTGAAGCCATTCCTTACTCTGAAACTCTTGAAAAACACATGATTGCTCTTGCCACGGGAAGCAAAGCTTATGACCTGCTGAATATCGATAATCTGTGGTTTCCCCAGTACGTCGCCTACCTAAGACCACTCGATGACTACATGAAAGACCCTAAGCTGGGTGATCCAGGCCTGGATATTGGCGATTTTGTTAAAGAGGTATTGGCGGGATATCAGTGGAAAGGAAAAACATACTCTTTTCCCGAGGGCTATTTCTTTCCAGTCCTGATTTATCGGAAAGATCTATTTGAAAAACACGGTTTGACCACACCTCCGAAGACTTACCAGGAATACTACGAGTACGCTAAAAAGCTGACTGAAAAGGAAGGTAGTAAGACTGTCGTCTACGGGACAGTTCAACATGGACAACGGACAGGAGTTGTTGATGAGATTTGCACTCCATACTGGGGTAAAGGCGGTCAAATTTTTGACAAAAAACTCAAACCAGCATTCAACAATCAAAAGATGATTGACGTTTTGACCATCTACCAGAAACTCTATGCCGAAGGATTGGTACCACGCGGAGCCACCGACTTTGAGCTTGGTGAAGCAGCAGCCTTCTTCGCTCAAGGAAAGGCGGCTATGATGTGGAACTGGTCTATGATGGGCGCTGATTTGGAGGACGTGGCCAAAAGTAAAGTTGTAGGCAAGGTCGGCTACGCAATGTTCCCCAAAGACAACCCCAAAGCTGTCCATTATGTTCGGGAGGCCTCGACCGGTCTGTGTATTCCCAAAACAGCTAAAAACAAAGAGGCTGCTTATCTTTTCATCCAGTGGCTGACCAGCAAATCCACGCTGCTTAAAATAGAGGCCGATTACAAGTGCGGACACCCTGCAAGGTATTCAGTAATGAATAACCCTGCTGTCAAGAATCTATTTGCCTACTTTCCCCTTCTTGAACAGGGCGGAAAAGATAATGCAGTACGACTGGTGCCCAAAATTGTTGAATGGTCACAGGTCGATGATGTTAGCGCTGTCTATTTTCAGAAGTGTATGATTGGACAGCTTACGCCTAAAAAAGCTGTTTCTAAGGCGGCAAAAGCCGTGGAGCAAATGCTTGATGACAAAGGGTATTACTTTGAGAATAAGGATTATTCAGACCTGTTGACCGGCACGTATGAATAGATACTGGGTAGGACCTTGGGAGATGTGGGTAGCGTACCCACATCTCCCCTTACACGCACTTTTATTCATGAGTGGGGAGAGGGCATAGGTTGTAAGAATGAATGCTGTAACTGAAGACAAATATTTGCCTTGGGCGTTATTGTCACCGGCGCTCATAATTATTCTTTTGATAGGTGTTTTTCCGCTCTTTTACAATTTGTTCTTGAGCATGCATTCCTGGACTTTGACTCGTCCTGAATTGGGTATGCGGTTTATCTGGTTCAAGAACTACACGTCCCTTTTTACGTCATCCTTGTTTTGGGCGGCATTTCTAAAGACGGTCATTTTTGCTGCTGTGGCCGTTGGCTTGGAGATGTGTCTGGGATTCGCTCTCGCCCTGTTATTTAACCGCGAGTTCAAGGGGAAATCCATTTTTTTTCCTCTAATTCTTATACCCATGATCACAACACCTATTGTAGTCGGTCTGATTTGGCGTTATATGTTCAATGGCGAATTCGGTCTTGTCTCATGGATATTGCAGCTAATTGGTGTCACTGAATATACACTCTTATCTAATCCGCTTACAGCCTTACCAGCCATTATTTTCGTTGATGTGTGGCACTGGACTCCATTTGTCTTTCTTCTCTCACTGGCCAGGCTTGCTGCTTTGCCAAAATCACCATTTGAAGCAGCGAAAATCGACGGGGCTAGCACCTGGCAAACCTTTAAATGGGTTACCTTCCCGATGATGAAATCCGTTCTGTTGATTGCCTTATTGCTACGCACTATGGATGTCTTCAAACTATTTGATGAGATCTTTATTATGACCCAAGGTGGGCCTGGGGATGCTACTGAATTGATCAGCCTTGAGATTTACAGACAGACCTTTCGATACTTCAATATGGGTAAAGGCGCAGCCCTGGCCATTGTGATGCTAATTGTTATAATCATTATCAGTAGAATTTACCTGAGGGTTTTTGAGAAGCAGGAATCCGTCACTGAAGGATAAAGGGAGAAACTGTTAGATGGAGAGTGAACGCAGTACACTTTATTGGGTAGTATTTTATTCGGTCATTGTTGTTACGGTTATATTCTTTTTCTTCCCGGTTGTTTATTTGTTTATGACTTCCTTGAAGTCTAGACTTGATATTTATGTCATGCCTCCGAAATTTTTTTTCGTACCGACTGTACAGGCATGGATAGATGCCTTTACCAAGAAACCGCTATTTCATTATTTTTTTAACAGCATAATAGTTTCCTTTGGCAGCACGGTTGTTTCCCTTGTTTTCGGTACCTTGGCTGCCTACGCTTTAGCCCGGTTTAAAATCAAGGGATCCAAGGATATCTCCTTTTTTATCCTTTCTATGAGGATGTTTCCGCCGATTGCCGCAGCCATACCAATCTTTCTCTGGATGTCAAAATTTAATCTGCTTGACACACGGTTTGGACTAATATGCGCTTATACAGTATTTAACTTAGCCTTCGTTGTCTGGATGATGCGGGAATTTATAATGGCCATACCAGAGGAATTAGAGGAGGCGGCTATGGTTGACGGATTGACCCGGATGCAAGCCTTTCGCAAGATCCTCCTGCCTCTCCTTAAACCCAGCCTGGTAGCCGTAGCCATATTCTGCATAATCTTTTCATGGAGCGAATTCTTGTTTGCATTCCTCTTGACGCAGACTGAAGCGAAGACGATGCCAGTTGTCATCTGCGAGTTTATAACCTGGCGTGAAGTTACTTGGGAGCAGGTCAGCGCTGCAGGGAGTGCTCTTATTTTCCCTGTTTTGGCATTTAGCTTTTTCGTCCAAAAATACTTGGTTCGCGGATTGAGTTTCGGTGCTGTTAAGGAATAGGACTGATTATCATTTTTGTTCCTATTAACGGCTGAAAAGCAAAGGTGTCCGTCTATATAAATCACCCTTTGATCTTGTTGCGGCACGGTTTTGGGAATTTTAATGGGCTTCTGCTGAGCTGCAGACTATTTTTCTTAGGGCTAAGTGCCGGCAAGTAACTTCTGAGTTTGTCATTTGCCTTAGTGTGTTGCTTCAGAGGGCTTGGTTCGATATAAAGTGGGCAAGCGTATACCAATCCTGTTTTGATAATTGAGGGGGCTTTTATGTCCAATTATCTTGTTGGGTGTGATGTTGGAACTGGTGGAACGAAAGCGGCAGTCATTGATGATGAGGGGCATCTATTAGGCAGTCATTTCATTGAATATCCCCTGGAGACTCCACGACCCGGCTGGGCCGAACACGACCCTGACCTCTATTGGTCTGCAGTTTCAGAAACGATTCGACAATCCATTATTCAGGCACGAATCAGCAATAAAGATATTCGTGGCGTTAGTATCAGTGCGCTGTCACCAGCGTGTATATTGGTTGACAAAAATCTCAAACCTCTTCAAAAGGCTCACATATGGATGGACCGAAGGGCTACGGCGCAATGTAAATGGCTAAAGGAAAACATCGGGGAGGACAGGATTTTTGAATTGTCTGGAAATCCAACGGATCCATATTATGCTGTAGCGAAATTGATGTGGGAAAGAGATAATCGCCCAGAATTATATAAAAATGCATACAAAATCCAGACAGCAGCCTGCTATCCCCGCATGAAGCTGACAGGCAAGGCAGTTATTGATTATTCTAATGCAAGCCTAATGGGGATATGCTTTGATATTCGAAAGAAGCAGTGGAACGAAAAAATGGCGGAGGAAATTGGAATAGATATTGAAAAACTCCCTGAAATCTATCCCTGTCAAGAAGTAATTGGTGAAGTAACCCGTGAAGCCAGTGAACAGACCGGCTTGGCCGCGGGAACCCCGGTAGTGGCCGGTACTGTAGATTGTAACGCGGCATGGCTCGCTATGGGTATGGTTGAAGATGGAGACAACTCCGTAGTAATGGGGACAGCCGGGGTTCTGGGTGTCTGTCACAAAAAACCCGAATTTACCAGGAATATGATTACGATCATTCATACTTCAAATTGTGAAGAAGTTTATACGACATTAATGGCGTTGGTTTCATGCGGTGCGCTTATCCGATATTTTCGAGACAATTTCGGCCGAATCGAAATGGACGTAGCATCAAAGCTCAATATTAATGAATATGACCTGTTGAATCTTGAAGCGGAAAAAGCGCCACCTGGCTCTGACGGCCTCATCGTGCTGCCATATTTCATGGGAGAACGGACTCCGATTTGGGACCCATTGGCAAGAGGAGTCATGTTTGGGCTTTCCTTATCTCACACGCGCGGCCACATTCTCAGGGCACTGATGGAGGGTGCTGGATATGGCATGCTTCAGAATCTTGAGCTGATTAGGGCAAGCGGGCTCCATATTAAACCGATCCTCACAATGGGTGAGGGTGGAGCGCATAGCCGTCTATGGCGTCAAATTGTTTGCGACATCTTGAATGTGAAAGGCGCCTACATGTCGGAATGTCCTGGGGCGCCCCTTGGCAATGCTATAAATGCAGGTGTTGGGGTTGGCGTTTTTAAAGATTATAATGTGGCGAAAGAATGGGTCGCCTTTACTGATTATGTTGAGCCCAACAGGAAATTGCACGATTACTATATGAAATTGTATAAGGTATATCTCGATCTGTATCCTTCCTTGAAGAAAAGCTTTGAAGACCTGGCAATGGCAACCGGGTATGTATAAATTGTGGGGTCGTGAAATTTCGGGACAAACTGATTATTGATTTTGGAGTCTTGGAGCTCTCCTTTATCAGACGGTTCTATGGATGGGATAAATAGAATTATTCGGTAAGCCAAAAGGTAGTTTGTACTTTCTTGAGATAAAATCCCACCGATTAACTTCAAAATGCGAGCCCGGAAGGTTATGGCGGAAGTCTTTTATTGGCTTTTCTGAGAAAGTGTAAACTGAGCAGTGAAATATGTCACAACCTAAACCGGATTTGTTTTTGATGAACGAAAGGAGATAAATAAATGCCAGATATGGACGAACTGAAAGAGGGGAAAAAGTATTATACAGATCACCCTCAGAAGACTGAAGGTTTCTTTCTTAAGGGTTCAAATTCTCTCGATTGGGGGATGAAGAATAGACTTGCCCGCATCTTCAACCCTGAAAGCGGCCGCACAGTCATGCTAGCCATAGATCATGGCTATTTTCAGGGGCCAACAACCGGCTTGGAGCGGATTGATATCAATATTCTCCCGCTTGTTCCGTACGCGGACACACTCATGCTGACAAGGGGTATCCTCAGGAGTATTGTCCCCCCATCATCAACACAATCTATTGTGCTGCGGGTTTCAGGGGGTACCAGCATACTCAAAGAGCTTTCAAATGAAGAGATCGCTGTGGATATTGAGGAGTCTATACGCCTCAATGTATGTGCTATGGCGGTCCAGGTTTTTATCGGCGGCGAGTATGAAAAGCAATCGATTATGAACATGACTCACATGGTAGATTTGGGAACGCGCTATGGCATTCCAACGCTGGCAGTGACCGCAGTGGGTACGGATATGGCGCGCGATGCCCGATATTTCAGGCTTGCCACAAGAATATGCGCTGAACTTGGGGCGCAGTACATTAAGACATACTATATTGAGGAAGGCTTTGAGACCGTTACTTCTTCCTGTCCTGTCCCGATTGTCATGGCTGGGGGAAAGAAGATCCCTGAACTGGATGCCTTGAAAATGGCCTATAACGCAATACAACAGGGTGCAAGTGGAGTTGATATGGGCCGGAATATCTTTCAGTCCGAGTCCCCCGTTAATATGATCCAGGCCGTTAGGGCCGTTGTACACAAGAATGAATCGCCGGAAAAGGCTTTTGATCTTTATAATACCTTGAAAAATCAAGATCGTGCATGAAAAATTGGGAAACAACAAACCAAAGATCAATGACGATAGAAATGAACTGTAGGGTTTGAGCAGACTGAACAATTGCCTGATTCTCAGTGGAGGGATTGTTCAGGTCTAAGAAGAGAGGAGAGAGGCCGTTGGAAAATGTCTTTAACGAAAATGCTGCCAAAGATTTTGTCGAACGCTATCCCGATATTCCCTATGAATTTGCACTTCGGGTTTACACTTCGCGTCTGTTTGGCAGCGAGCCTGATTTGGTGCTTCACGGTGGGGGAAATACCTCAGTAAAATTGAAGACCAAAAATATCGTCGGTGAAGAAGAGGAAGTCCTTTATATTAAGGGGAGCGGTGTCGACCTGGCATCCATTGAACCGGAAGGATTTGCAGCAGTGGATCTGACTTTTCTCCGAAAACTCCGGAAGGTTGAGACCCTCTCTGACAAAGAGATGGAAACCCAGATGCAGATTCATCGGCTTGGATTGTCCGGGGTGAATCCCTCTGTGGAATCACTTCTCCACGCCTTTCTGCCGCATAAGTATGTTGACCATACACACGCCGATAAGGTGCTTGTTCTGACCAATCAGAGGCACGGAGAAGATATAATCAAAAAGGCACTCGGGTCGAAGGTTGCTGTCCTGCCTTATACCATGTCCGGTCTCCCTCTGGCAAAAGCGGTGGTTTCCCAATATGAAAAAGATACAAGAATAGAGGCCCTTGTCATCCTAAATCATGGAATTTTTTCCTTTGGCGAGGATGCGGAAACTTCCTACGCGCGGATGATCAAATATGTGAATAGGGCAGAGGCATTTGTTCAGGAAGGGATTAGGGGCAAAATTTTAATGACCCCTCGTGTTGATATTGCGCCCTGCGGGGAGATTTCTGTATCGGTCGCCAGGGTTGCACAATCAGTGCGCGGTGCATGTGCCCATCGGGCCAATGATGGAAGTTTACGCCGATTTTATGTTGCGAGCCGGAATACATCCGATTTGGTGAAGACATCCCTTTCTGAAGAGGCTCGGGGATTGTGCGGTTCCGGTGTCCTTACCCCAGACCATGTAATTCGCACGAAAAACAGGATGGTACATATTGACCACATACCTGAAAAGGACGATGATCTCAAAGAGATAATAACCCGGGAGATAGAAGTCTTCAAACAGGCGTATCACGACTATTTTCATTGCCAGGTAAGAGAGAAGGGGGTTGATCGGGAAGAACTTGATCCTTATCCTCGCGTCTTTCTTGTTGCAGGCCTGGGTCTGCTCGCACTTGGGTTTACGCGAAAGGATGCCCGGATTGCCGCTGATATTGCCGGGCACGCCATTCGTGCCAAACTCCAGGCTGATGCGATGGGTGAATACGTCCCTCTCCTGGATTCCCATGTTTTTGATATGGAATACTGGAGTCTCCAGCAAAAAAAGCTGGGCAAAACCTCTCTGTCTATGCTCCAGGGGCAGATCGCCTTTATAACGGGTGGCGCAGGCGCAATAGGGTTTGGCATCGCGGATCGTCTGATTGCGGCCGGTGCCGTGGTCGTACTATCTGATATTGACCAATCGCGTCTTGAAAAGGTTCGTTCTATTCTGGCAAATAGATACGGAGAGGCCAAGGTGGAGACCATCATTTCCGATGTTACAGACTATCAATCGATAGCGGGGGCATTTGATGAAATCAGCGTTAGGCTTGGTGGAATCGATATCGTTGTTCCGAATGCGGGGATAGCCTATGTGGCTAAGATTGAAGCACTGGAACAGCAAAATTTTGAACAGGCCATTGCAGTCAACCTTATGGGCACTTTCAATGTTATCAAGGCCTCTATCCCAGTTTTCAAGAGGCAGGGAACGGGGGGTAATGTTGTGGCTATCAGTTCAAAAAATGTCTTTGATCCGGGCGCGGCCTTTGGGGCCTATAGTGCTTCAAAGGCAGGCGCCCACCAGATTTCCAAGATCGCTGCCTTAGAAATGGCAGAACTGGGGGTCAGGGTGAATATGATCAATCCTGATGCTGTCTTCGGGGATGAAGAAATATCTTCCAAACTGTGGGATCTTGTTGGGCCTGACAGAATGAAAGCCCGGGGTCTCGGCTACGAAGGATTGAAAGATTATTATCGCAACAGAAACTTACTGAAAACGGGTGTTTTATCAGAACACGTCGGTAATGCCGTTGTTTTCTTTGCCAGTGATCAGGCCCCAATTACCGGGGCAACACTTCCCGTGGATGGAGGAATTCCGGCAGCCTTTCCCCGATGACCATTTATGATCTTTAATAATTGTGCAAGGAAATTCCTGAGTTTTTCCGAGTCTCTTATCCCTGCTATTATTTGAGACCGTCATAAGGGGTGATAAAATGATTTTGCGACATGTGGCGCTTGTTTGCAGTTCTGAACAGAACTGTGACAAATTTTATGGAAACCTCCTGGGGTTGAAAAAGATAGGGTCGAAATCAATCCCGTCAGCGTTATCAAAACAGATCTTCGGTTTAGATTCCGAATTGAAAATTATCAATTACGCTGATGATAATATTCATTTTGAGATCTTTATCAGTACGCAAAAGAGTCCGGACCTCAAGAAAATTGAACATGTTTGTCTTGAGGTTGAAGATTTGAATAAATATCTGGAAAAATGCGTTATAATGGGTGTGGAAATCCTTGAGATTCCCAAGGGTGAGTCTTCCCTGGTATTCGTCAAGGATTATGATGGAAATTTATTTGAGATCAAGGGCAACTAAAAGCTCTGTGAGGGGCAGCCCAGGTGACGAAAACCTTGATCCCATTTTCGCCGAAATTTTCTCCCCCGTATCTTTTGCCATACCGATCAATTTCCGGTTGATTCTCTAATTTCCTCAAGTCATCGGTATAATACAGAAGTAAAGGCGTACTTATCTCCCCTGAAAAAATTCACATAATGGCCCAGAGGCCGCTGACTCGAGTCGAACATGGTGCGTGCCATGGAAAGAATGGGATCGCCTTCTATAATGTGGAGCAAAGATGCTTCGTAGGCGGTAGCCTTAACGGCCTGCAGGCTTTGGACTGCATACTCCGTGCGTAATTGGTATTTTTCCTCTACGGTTGCGGAAAGAGAAACTTGGCTCAGGTCCTCTTCCAGCAAACCGGGACAGTACTTCTCGGGGATATATCCATAGTTCACTGCCATAGGGATTTCATTGGCCAGCCTGACCCGGATGATCTTAATGACCGGATCCCCTTCATCCAGCCGAAGTTTCTCCATAAGCTTGGTTTCGGCTTTAATGACCTTTTTTTCAATCACACGGGAGCTCGGTTTCAACCCCTTCTTCTTTGTATCTTCGTAAAAGCTGATCAGTCGTGTAGCTTCTCTTTCAATCTTCTTTTCGGAAATAAAAGTACCTGAGCCTTTTCGTCTTACCAGGACGCCATCGCTCACCAGTTTCCCCAGGGCCTGCCGCATAGTCATCTTGCTGACCCCAAACTCCTGGGCCAGTTGATCTTCCGGAGGGATTTTTGTGGCGGCCTCCAGGCGTGACTTCCTGATAATTTCTGAAATGGCTTCGCTGATCTGGTAGTAGAGAGGAACCGGGCTCTCTCTCTCAATGAGGTGGGCCAGGTTTGAAAAAGCCGGATTGGAGTCATTCTTGTTCATAGGCATCATCCTACGGTCTTTGTGAGACTTGTTTCCACTGGTCTAACTCCAGGACCTTTCGATTTGCCATGTTTTTCGGTTCCATCCCCGAAAAAAGATCCATTACGCATTGCGCCGCTTCAGTGGCCATGCGAATCACACATTCGTTGGTAAGCGCCGCTGAGTGGGGGGTTAACAGGATGTTGTCAAGACTCAGAAGCGGGCTGTCAACAGGAACCGGTTCCTGGCTGAAGACATCCAGTCCTGCCCCGGTTATTTTTTTATCCCGCAAGGCATGGAACAAGGCCTCTTCATCAATCAAAGAACCTCGAGATGTGTTAACGATGATAGCCCCGGACTTCATCCACGACAATTCACGTTCTCCCACCATATTGCGGGTCTGCTCGGTCAAAGGCACATGGATCGAAATGACGTCTGAATGGGAGAAAAGTTCCTGGATATCGGGGAACTGGACCCAGTCGCCATAAGTATCCTTGATTTCCTGGGGAAGAAAGGGATCAAAGGCAAGGACTTTCATCCCGAAGGTCTGGTGGCAAAGTCGCCCCAGTTCGGAACCGATACGCCCGAAACCGATAACCCCCAAAGTCTTTCCCTTCACGTCACAGGGCAGATTCTGGTAGCGGATGGAAAAGTTGCCGTCTCGAACTTCCCGGTTCATCAGGGGAAGCTGCTTGGACAGGGCGAACATGAAAGCGAGCACATGCTCCACCACACTGCTCGTATTTACCCCGAGATTGGAAGTGACAACCACTCCACGTTCCGTAGCTGCGTCCACATCCACATTGTCTAATCCGCCACCCGTTCGTGAGACGATCTGGAGTTCGTCGGCATGGGAGAGCAATTCCCGGGTAATCTTTATCCCCGTTCTCAGAATAATGCCTTGAACACCGGCCAGGAGAGGCCTCACCGTTTCGGGCGAAGGGTCGGGGGAAGAAACAATCTCGATCCCAGCTCCTTCTAACATGAGCAGGGCTTCAGATTCAATGGGCTGGGGAAGCAATACTTTTTTGGGGGGCATAGGTTCAAATTCCTCAATTAAGTTGGGATGGAATTGGGTCGCAGGGGGTCCGTTAGCTCGTGTGAACTTCGTTTTGGTTCAGGGTTCAATGGTTCAATGGTTCCCCGCTTTCGCTTCGCTTCAGACGGGATCTTCGACAGGTTTGGATTGCTAATTTCCACCCCTGTGTGAGTGGCATCCTGCCACGAACGGATCTGTATGAACCAGGAGTCGGTAGTTCGATAGACCCGGAAAATCGCGGCTAAAACCCACCAAACGGACTGTGGGCAAGGCTGCTCACACAAACTAGCTATGGAATGCGTAAGTTTCTTTCCTGATCCGACTGGTTTTTTTCAGCCGGCGGCGCCGCTTGTATGAAAGAACCTCTAGCAGAACCACAATAGACATTCAATCTATACCTCTATACTAAACTCAGAAACGGTTGTCAATACCTTCGGAAAATTCCACGCAATTTTCATTGGGATATCGCCCATTTGTATAATATAATTTCCAGTTTATTGAGATCCCAAATCTAAAGCGATTTTTCAGTGAGTCCGTAGAAGCTATATTTGCGTCCATCCGAAGTATTTTGAAAAATTCAGGTGAAAAATAAATGGTCTTGACGATGTGAAGAAATACGTCGCGGGACTGGTACGGGGAGATATCGTCACTCAACAGCTCATGTGACAAGGAAACATCGGAAAGCATGAAATGATCCATTAATACCTAAAAGCTGCAATTAGCTGTTAGCTATTAGCTTAAAGGTCTCAAGTATTTGCATTGCCTCTGTTTATATTCGAGGCATCACTTTTTGATGCTGACCTATTTCACAGTAACTGGTTGAAATTGTATTCCTAATAGCTAACGGCTAAGCGCTAATTGCAACTTTTAGGTGACATGGCATATTGTAAAGCTAATGAGATACGCTTTTTATCGTTAAATCTAATTTAATGAATTCGTAAAAAGTCAAAATCCGCCTCTTTTCGTCATTCCCGCGAACGCGGG
>CAYOWC010000081.1:0-17177 GCA_964407525.1 uncultured Desulfobacteraceae bacterium
GCCGTGGTAGTCGTTGTTGTCGTTGTAGTTGTTGTTGTCGTTGTAGTTGTTGTTGTCGTTGTGGATGAAAATTGACCGAAAATCTTTTTAACCCAATCGGCTAAAGTTGTTGTCGTTGAGGTTGTTGTAGTCGTTGTAGTGGGAGTGGTCGTTGAGACGGTCGTCCCCGTTGGGCCGGGTGCACCCGTTTTTTCTTCTAAGTCTTTCAGGAGCTGTTCAAGTTGTGCTCCCGTCATAAGTATCGGTTTTGAGGGCGATTTCCCACTAACAATATCCGTGGCTAAGCCTTCTGTCAAAACTACAAACTCGTCGGGATCCATCAGGTTGGCTGCCTGGACCGCCCCGTCCAAGCAGACGACCTTAGTAATGGTTGAAGACTGGACCCAGACCAGAAACAAGGTACCGCGTACTCCCACAAGGGCGGTCGGGGTCTTGACCCTGAAATTCGCTTTTTTCAGTTTAGAGATCCCTTTTGTAAAAACCCTCAATTTCCCAATGGCCATATTGAAAAGAGCGCTCCGCTCTTTCTTTTTTTCATCGAATTTAAACTGTTCCAGGTTGAGGTCGGCGTTTTCGCCCATGCTCAAGACACTGCCGTCGTTCAACTCGATTCTCACCCTTGAGGAACCTCTGGTTTTGAGCTGATCTCCCAGCTGGACGGCCATCCCCATGGAAATTCGCAGGGGCTTTGCAAGCGTTTTTCTCTCAATATATGCGGTTCCTTTCACCTTGGTAATTTCCCCAATCACTTCGGCGCTCTGAACAACCGACGGAAAAAAGAAAACCAGCGAAAGCAGTGGGATCAGCAGGATTGCAAAATCCCTCGGGCATTTCCTTGATATCACTGAAGCAGTACGTTTTTTCATAATGACGTCCTTCTCTCAATCGCTCTCCATGGGATTCATGCAGCACCCATTCCCATTAAAAAGCATAAGATGCCGACAAGATATACATATTCTTATCGAACGTATACAGGTCTTCTCCGTTTTCATCAAAATCAGAATTATTTTTCATGTAAAGATACGTAAAAGAAACCAGGAGGCGTTGGATAAAAGTTCGTTTCAGAGAAAAGGCAAACGTAAAGGTGTCATCATTCCTGCTTTTGTCCGGAGAAAAATCGGGATACTTGGAGCCCATGTAGTTAAAGGAAAAATCACCCCATATTTCCCAGTAGACAGGGGACGAAATACCGGCGAAAAGCTCATGATATTGGTAGGTTGACATATCATCCTGTGATTTTTCCGTGGCATATCTATATCCTATGCGAGGGTAAAAATTGGTGGATGGGATCTGGTACGATTGGGTAATATCGGCGCTGTAGCGCGAGGCATCCCCCGTCACCCCGTCAATGTATTCTTTGATCTGGTAGCTCAAATTAATATCGGTTCTCAGATCATACGGCTCAAAGATGGTAACCGTAGGCATAAAACTGTGCATACGAAGCCTTGCGTAGGAGTTGTTGGCAAACGTTAGGTATAGAGGGGGATTGACTCCCTGTTTCTTGCCCCCTGCATAAAAATAACTGAAATCATACTGGAATCTAAATAACACCGGATCGTATTGGCCTTGAACGTAGAAATGGGGACTTTGAGAAGTCACATTGCTGTCGGTCCAATCCCGATACCCCAGACTGAAAAGGGTATAACCAACGCCCATTTCCAGGTCCTTTTCATTGATAAATTTGTACCCACCTCTCAAGTGAAAAGTCTGGAACTGGTCGCCGGCGTTAGTGGGCAGTTCGGTAGGCCTTCCGGTAATAACACCCAGAGGATCGCGCGGAACATTATCATCGTATCCCCAGTTAAAGGTAGTAAACAGATACCAGGGCTTTCTGGCCCACGCCGCGTACTCGGCCATGGGAATCGAAAGTCTCGCATTTTCAGCAAGGGGGGTAGCGGGATCAATTTCAGCAGCCATTTTAAATGTGTCGACAGCTGCATCAAATTTTTCCTCTTCCAGTTTCGTAGCACCGATCATGTACAAAGCCAGTTGATTTAAATCCGGATCCAGTTCTCCAGCCTTCTGGAAATCTTTGATTGCCTGGTCATACTCATGCAAGTTTTTCCAAGCATACCCCTTCTCAAGAAAAATTCGACCACTCCCTGGGCTGATTTCTTCCGCAACGCCCAAGATATCAATTACCTTTTGATATTCTTTTTCTTTGCCATAAATACTCGCCATATCAAAACAGACCTTGAAATAATTGGCAGGATCTTTGTCCAAAAGAGCTTCAAAAACAGCAAGAGCCTTTTCGTTCATTTTGAGGCGGGTATAAACAACTCCAAGAACATATTGATACTCGAGGTTCAACGGATCCAATTGAATGGCCTCCTTCAGATTCTTGATAGCGGCATCAAAATCCTCATCATCCATATCCTCCACGCCATTCACATACAATTCCCTTGACCTATTCAATCGTTCCAAATCAGGCAATTGTTCCGACTCCCCCGTCGCCTGCACAATTGCCAGGGGATTGACCATCACCCGAGCCATGACCAACGGTTTTTCCGATTCCCCCATCACCCGTACGGGTAAAATTGTCAAAGCAAAAATCAGGGCCGGAGCTATCATACAGGAACGAAAAGGCATATTCTGTAAAGACAAAGGTATTTCTCCAAAAAATGATTGTCAAATAGAAAGAAATACGGAAATAATCTCTCAAGTCTGCTTGAATCCCTACAGACTTGAGAACTCAAGTTTTTTTGAATGAAAATGAGGGGTGATTTCGACTAATATAGTTATTTCTAAGAAATGCAGGAATGTCAAGAAAATATTTTTTTCTGCAGTTTTATATGGTACTTTGATATAATTACAGACAAACTCTTTTCAGTATGTTTATGATAATTGGAACTATTGATAGTTCTGGACTCCATTTAACATTTAGGGTACATATGGATCAGTTGTTGCCTTGGGTAGTGCTTTTTGTTCGTTCTACGTATATCCCGATCGCAGACAACCTTTCCCACAACCATAAGGGAGGAGCGAAGCAATGACACGCAAATCCATTCTCGTGGTAGATGACGATTTCCAGATCAGGGAAATATTTTCGCAGATATTTCAGACTCTTGATTACCGATACCAATGTGCTTCAGATGGATTGGAAGCTTATCATATCCTGAAAAACACAAACTTTGATATAGTGTTATGCGACATCAAGATGCCTGAAATGGACGGTCTGGAATTGCTCAAAGAAACCAAGAAGATGGACCTGGATATCCCGTTTATCATGGTAACCGGTTTCAGCGATGAATACACCTATGATTTGGTGGTCAAATCAGGGGCTCGCGATTTTATCAAGAAACCCTTTACCATTGAAGAGGTTGAAAACAAACTAAACCGCATCTTCAATGAACTCAACGTCTCAGAAGAAAACAAGGATCTTCTTGAGAAACATATTCGGCTGAACAAAAGATTGTCAGCGCTCCTTACCATTGCCGGAGAATTAAGCTCTGAACTGGACTTTGCTCGTCTTTTTCCCCTTATCGTAAGCAGAGTCACGAAAGCGATGGAGGCCGAAAGGACGAGCCTCTATATCATTGACGAGGAGACTAAAGAAATCTGGACAACAGTCGCTGAACAAGTAGAAGAAATTCGCGTTCCTCTAGGTTGTGGGATCAGTGGGAGAGTGGCTGAATCAGGAAAGACGATCAACGTAGCTGATGCATGGGAATTGGATTATTTCGACAGAAAGTTCGACGTCAAAAACAACTTCCGAACCAGATCAGTTCTTTGCATGCCCATAACAAACCGTTCAAATGAAAACATCGCCGTCATTCAGGTGATTAACAGGGTGAATGGGGAGAATTTTGATGAAGATGATGAAAACCTGTTGAAAGCCCTTTCGGGCCAGATAGCCATAGCACTTGAAAATTCTTTTCTCATGGAAGAACTGGAATCTTCTTTCGAAGGATTCATAAGGACCCTTTCCGCCGCTGTGGACGCAAGGCATCCTTTTACAGCGGGGCATTCCCAAAGAGTGACCGAATACTCTCTCATGATTGCCAAAGAACTTGGCCTGGATGAAGGACAACTGGAAACCATAAAATACGCAGCACTGCTTCACGATATCGGAAAAATCGGCATAAAAGATGCCGTGTTGCTCAAAAACGGTCGATTTACTCAGGAAGAAAGGGAGGAGATGAATAGACATCCTTCCAAAACCCTTTCCATCCTCAAACAGTTTCATTTCCCTAAACACCTGGAACAGGTACCGCTGGTAGCAGCCCACCACCATGAGAAAATAGACGGAAAAGGTTATTTTAAAGGATTGACTCAGGACAAAATACCTTTCGGATCACGAATTCTGGCGGTTGCGGATGTCTTTGATGCGCTGACCTCAAGAAGAGAGTATCCGAAATACACGAAGGATGAAACATTAGACCACAGTCCAATGCCTTTGGATAAGGTTATCATGATCATGAAAGAAGGTGCCGGCAATCATTTTGATCCGGAGATTGTAACCGCATTTTTGGGTTGTCTACCGAAGATGCTCACCCTCTACAGAGGCACCCATTTCCTACCGGAATATATAGACCAAATGATCGCTTCGTTCGAAGCAGGTATGGATTAGGCAAAAACCGTAAACCCTCCTTCCATGGCTTTCATGACAGATAAACAAGCAGAGATACGCAAGCACATTGTAGATACTGCGACCCTCCTTTTCCTCTTTTTTTTCCTTTTAAGCTATTTCGAGCCTCATCTTCTATTTTCCTCTTCCATAACAACAGGCGGCGACACAGGATCCCATTATTATACCGCCCAATATGTAAAGGATGTTCTTCTTCCTAAGGGGAAGATATCGGGCTGGTGCCAGGGCAATCTTGCAGGATTTCCCATTCTGCAAAATTACTTTCCCCTCCCGTTTTTCCTCATGGCCGCGTTGTCATGGCTGATACCGCTCCAGATAGCCTTCAAACTGGTCACAGTGCTTGGGATTTTCCTCCTCCCTTTCTGCACATACCTGTTTTTTCGTTTTTTGAGACTACCTTTTCCCGTACCCGTAATCGGGGCTGTATTTTCCGTTGCGTTCCTCTTTATGGACGGCAACTCCATGTGGGGAGGAAATATCCCCAGCACGCTCGCAGGTACATTCTGTTACAGTTTGGGTTTCGCCATCGCGGTTCTTTGGATAGGGCTTCTCTACCGAACGATCTACGAGGACAGGAGCTTTGTCACACCCGCTTTCCTTCTGGCCGCTACAGGTCTCTGCCACGGCTATACGCTGCTTTTTGCGGTTTTCGCATCTTGTTTTTTCCTATTCACGAAACAGCATTTCTCACACCACCTAAAAATACTGCTCAAAGTTCACATTACGGCCTTTCTACTCATGGGGTTCTGGCTGATTCCACTCATGGCGTTTCTCCGCTTTACCACGCGATTCAGCATTTATTGGATCTTTTTTGACTGGAAACAGATTCTAAGGGAGATATTTCCCGTCATCATATGGCCTTTCATAGGATTGTTTCTCCTTGGAAGTTTCTGGGTTATCGTAAGAAAGCTGCGATCACCTCCCAAAGTGGATCTGATGCAGTGGTCCTACCTCATCTTCATGGTTCTCTGCGGGCTGGGTCTTTACATGGCCGGCTACAGGATTGGCGTAGTAGACATACGTTTCCTGCCATTTTTCCAGTTCTTTTTAGTAATTGGGGGGGCCATGCTTTTTTCCCTGATACCAACAGATTTAAAAGCGGGAATCGTCCTGGCAGGTCTCGTCCTTATCTCTACATGCTTATGGGTGGATAATAGGGAAACCTTCATAGGAGACTGGATCAAATCCAACTATGCAGGTTTTGAAAACAAACGCTTATGGGGCCCTTTTTCTCAAGTCAACGCGTACTTGAAAGGCACACCTCAAGACCCACGGGTCGCATACGAACACAGCATGCTCCACGAAGGGGCCGGAACCGTCAGGGCCTTTGAAAACATACCTCTGTTTTCCGGAAGATCCACATTAGAAGGCGTATACATTCAAGCCAGTCTTCCAGTCCCATTCATCTTCTACATCCAGTCGGAGATTTCCCAGAAGGCTTCCATGCCCATTCCCGACTATTGTTACTCAAGGTTTGATCTTATCAGGGGAAGTGAGCATCTTCGTCTCTTCAATGTTCGTGACATTGTTGCTGTGGAACCCGAAACTAAAAAGGCACTGAAACGATCACCATACTACCAATCTCGATTCAGAGCCGGGCCGTATGAGGTATATGAACTCCTCACAAACCCGAACAGGTATGTTGAACCGGTACGAAACATACCGATGCTAATTACAAAAGGAGGCTGGCGCAGGGTTTTTTATAAATGGTTTCGATTAGGCGACCTCACCATACCAATCGTGTATAAAGAGAACCCGCAAGAAAAAGACCGGGATCGCTTCCACCCCATGGAAAGCTTCGATGAAACAAAGCTCCCAAAAACTCCCATAGAAACTACAGTACCCCTGAAAGAGACCATCAGAGAAGAAGAAATCCTTATTGATGGTGCAGAAATTGGAAAGCCGCTTCTTATAAAGATCTCTTTCCATCCCAA
Source organism: uncultured Desulfobacteraceae bacterium (assembly GCA_964407525.1). Taxonomy (GTDB): domain Bacteria; phylum Desulfobacterota; class DSM-4660; order Desulfatiglandales; family Desulfatiglandaceae; genus DUZB01. The sequence continues at coordinate 6,523 of CAYOWC010000081.1, forward strand.
TTGGCAGGTCGAAGGCGCAAAAGAAATATACCTCGTATCCCCGGGGTTTATGCTGATCTATCCCGATGCACCTCAGATTCGTCTTTATTATGGAAAGACATGGCCGGACTACGTCGGGGCTGCATCTACCTGCCTTATCATTTTTATTCTGCTTGTTTTTCGTTTCTGCCGGCTGCAAAACCTGAGAAAGTACCTTACGATCTGGTTCGACAAGGTGGTTGTGAAAACCGTGCTCATAACAGGAACGCTTTTCCTGATAGCAACCACATACTATTTCCTGAATGTTTCACGTGAATACCCCGTGCTCTCTTACAACAAAGGTATTCAGCACTTTACCGACGACAATCTCGAAAAAGCCAGGGAACATTTCAGGGATGTCCTCATGAGATTCCCTCAAACACTTGTTGTGGACCAAGCAGCGTTTCATTATGCTATTTGTTTTTACAAAGAAAAAGAGTGGGACGAGGCTATCGGGGCATTCAAAAGTCTCCTCGATACCTATCCTGACTCGGGCAGGGCAGCTGAAACCCGATACCATCTGGGACTCTGTTACCTTCATTCGGGCAGAATCGCGAAGGCCCGAGAGGAATTTGCAAGAACCATAGAGCAGTTTCCGGAGGGAATATGGAGCGGATTCGCCAGGGATCGGCTAAAGGAGTTTGATTCATAATGTCTTCCGATTCAGGATTCACGGTATTTATACCGGTCTTTAATGAGGAAACCTTACTGATTCGGAACGTGGAAAAGCTGGTCCGCTTTCTCAATAAACTTGGAACTCCCTACGAAATCATCGTCGGAAGCAATGGTTCAACAGACAACACTATCCATCAGGGAAATACCCTGGCAGAAAATAACCGCAAAATCCATTTTTTTCATCTCGACCGTAAAGGGGTGGGAGCAGCCTTCAGAGAAGGAGTAAAAAGGGCCAACTTCGACAGGATCATCACCGTGGACATGGATCTCTCTATTCGCCTTGATTTCATTCCCAAAGCCTTTGAACTGCTTGGACGGTATGACATGGTAATCGGCTCCAAAACGACCGGCACCCAGAAGAGATCATGGACACGAAAAACCGCCAGCGAGAGTTTCATAATTCTTGCGGGATTCCTCCTCAACATAAACTTTCATGATTATTCCATTGCAGCAAAAGGATATCGGAAAGAGGTCGTAAAAAAATACCTACCCCTCATAGACGACAAGACTTTTTATGTCGTTGAGCTGGTTTACCAAGCCTGTCAAGAAAAAAGGCAACTCAAAGAAATACCTGTTACGTGCGTCGACCTAAGGGGAAGCCGGTTCAATCTGATTCACGAAGGACTTTACAAATTCGGAAATCTATTTTTGCTCTGGTTTAAAAAGCTCGTACTTCGCAGGTAGGTGTTTCAAGCCACATCAGACGATGTCCGTATCACCTAAAAACAGCAATTAGCTTTTAAGCTATTAGCCGTTAGCTTAAAGATCCTAATCATTTGCATGACTTTTCCCTTTACTTGGGGTTTCACTTTTTGATGCTAACCCATTGCAAACGTAAATGACCGATTTCATACGGCTAATAGCTAACGGCTAACCGCTAATTGCATCTTTTAGGTATCATATGATGTCCGTATCACCATAGGAAATGAACCAGTTCTCAGCGGATCCCAAGATTTCCGTGCTTCCATTGAAACGACATCCAAAATGCCATTTTTTCGGATTCAAAATGTTCGGAATTCTTCGGAAACCGGAATGCTGAAGAAACTCCGGTTTGGCTTTGGATAAAAGGCAGGTCATAAATTCAGCGCCCTGCTTTCTGCAGGTCTCACTGGCAAAATCGATCACAAGACGCGTCACAGAAGCATTGATGACAGGCAATGGAAAAAGATCAACCAGAACGCCAAAATAATGTCCCTTCAGATTCATCATCCTGAGGATCAGATAGCCGGACAATTCACCTTGCCATTTGACTGAAAAAGGAAGGTAAGCAAAAGAAGGCATACCTAAATAACGCCAGTTAAGATAATGTCTATCCCGGATCTGTATGACCGGAAACCGGCCAAGATGGCTTTTCCAGAGATGATCGAATTCCTCGTCGAAATGGCTCAAGGGCTCAATGACAAGGCCTCTTCCCTCATCATATGCCTCAGACGGTACGCTCAATCCCTTCAGAGCTTCAGGAGCGGAAACAACCTTCTTAAGTAAAGGGACATGCCTGCACATCAAAGTCAACGGCCTGAAGGGTCTGATCAAAAAAGGGAAGGTACATAACAGGTTCCATTCCAGTCGCGCTGTAAACCCGGGCAGGGAAGCTTCGTTGGGAAACCCCCATACCGTGGTTATTGCATGTTTTTCTCCCATCAAACGGTATAATTCTCTCGCAAGAGCGACGAAGATTCCTTTCCTCTGATATTCCGGATGCACCATGGTATCACAGGAAAATGCAAACACGGTTTCTTTACCCTCTACGGAAAAACATGTGGGAATCACCGCATACTGACCGACAACAACCCCGCAGTCTTCCGCAATGACACAAAATGCCTCGCCCGCGGGATTGTCCTGGAACTGCCACCGCCATGCAGGAAGGGTTGTTCGAACAGGATCCACATCGCCGAATACAGCCTTTCTCAAACGGAGAATCTGACCTTCATCCCCGGCTTTGTATGGTCTTATCTGAAACTTCAACCGTCGAATATCCAATTATTCTACCTACCATCTACCGTTTTCTGCCTACTGCCTGCTACATACTGCATACTCACCGTCGCACCTGCGTCATCCCGTCAAAAGCCTTAAAAAAAGCCTCACTTTCTTCAGATAATGCCCCCGGTTCCTGGCTGCGAAATCCCGCAGCACCTGGAGCCTCAGATAAAACCTGCAGTAGGCCTTTCTAAGCGTCCATTTTAAAAAAGGAAGAGAATGTTCGTCGTTATAATGGGGGTAGAGGTGTGGCGGAAAAGTTGCGGGGTCGAGACCCGCATCAATAGCGATTTTTGTTCCTGGAAAAGGCACAATCAGATGGAATGCCACATAGGTCGGGTTGAGATGGACAGCAAGCCTTAAGGTCGCCTCCATATCTGCCTTCGTCTCACCGGGAAAACCAAAGTTCATGAAAAGGGCTGAACGAAGGCCTGCAGCGCGGGTAAGTGTAACGGCCTTCACACAGTCGGAAACCATAATCCCTTTGCCCGTCTGTTTAAGAATGCGATTTGACCCGGATTCCACACCAAAATGAATCAGGCTGCATCCTGCTCTTTTCATCCATTCCAGAACCTCTTCATCCACATCGGTTACTCGTGTCTGACAACACCACTGTATCCCCATATTCCTTTGGGCCATTTCTCTGCAAAGAGAAAGAAGGAAGTCCCTGTTAAGACCGAACTCCAGGTCCATGAAATAGATGTTTTTCACATGGTATTCTGTTTTTACCCATTGAATCTCCTCCAGAACACGCGAAAGGCTCTTCTGCCTCAAACCTTTTCCATACATACCAAGGTAACAGAAACTGCAATGGTAAGGGCACCCTCTTGAAGCCTCCAGAATAGCAAAATTGTTTCCCATGAATTCATAAAAATACCTGTCCATTGGAAGGAGATGATACGCAGGAAAAGGCAGATCATTGAGATCGGGGAGATTTTTTCTGGTCTGCGTGGTTATCATCCTGTTCCCTTTTAGAAAAGCAATTCCAGGGATCGCTTCAGGGATTCTTGAATCCAGATCCTTCTGCGCCAGTTCCAGGATAGTCTGTTCCGGTTCACCAAGAATTGCGGCCCTTGCGTGGGTTTTTTGAAGGATGGTTTGTGCCCTTTCCGTAACATGAGCGCCCATCAGATAGAGCCGTTCAGGAGGGATCATTTTGATGGTGTCAAAAAAGAATGCAATATCAAGGGACGGACATTGCCAGCGATCGTATGGCGTGGAAGTCACAAAGATTTTGTCATACTCCTCCGCTAATGCCCCTAGGGATTCAGGAGACAGCCGTACCACATTATTGTCCAGAATCCTGACCGAAAAATGCTTCCTTTCTAACAGCGCCGCGGCATTTGCCAAATCAAGGGGTTGCCATATTCTTTTAAACTGGGCCTGTTTCTGTCTCCTTATTCCCTGCCAGTCCGGATTGACAAGAAGTATTTTTCCTGCGCTTTTCATGGCCCACACCCGGCAGTGACATCTGCTCGTCGATATCCCGGACCGGCAGATGCAAGGGAGGCCTCATCTCTAAAAGAGGTTGGCGCAACCCCTCTCGTTAAAAGAGATTTCTTCAGGGATTCATCAAGCAGCAGAATCAAATCACTCTTCCAGTCGTAATGCCAGTGATGATATTTCCGGGATGTATGCATATCTCCTGATCCGGGATGAAAATTCAATTCTATCACAGGCCAGACGCCTTTCTGCCTGATCATGTCCACTGTTTCCAAAACATACCCCTTGTTCATCCTTCCACCCGATTTCAAGAACCCCACGGATGGAATGGTTCTGACCTGCACACAGCCCAGACGGGAAGCATGCAACACTGTCCAGAGTTTCAGGAAGCCCCATTGAACCAATCGCTTCATTCCAGATTTCAGATCCAACTGATCTACAATCGAGCCCCTTACAAAAGGGATATCATAATCCTTTGCCAGTTTTAAAGTGACCGAAAAGAGTTCCGGATAGAGGTGAAGATATTGATGCCCATCCACATGGCTCAAAACAATTCCTTCATCGAGAAGGTTTTCGATCTGGGCACTCCACTCCGCGTACACTTCCATAATATTGATCTTACGGGTAAGAATTCGAACAAGGAGTTCTTTTCTTGAGAGAAAATGCTGGTTCGAGGAAAGGATGGAAGGGATACGTTCAAAAGGAAGCAGAGGGCGTTCATCGCAAAGGACAAGATGGACCCCCAGATCCAGGCCCGGGTTCTCCCTTGCCAGGGATATGGCATCCCCTATGGCTTCACCCGTGGAAACGATAGACGCACTTGAAAGAAGTCCCTCTGTGAAAGCTTGAATAATTCCCTGGTTTATCCCTTTGGTCAATCCGAAATCATCGCCGTGAAAAATGACTCTCATAGGATGTACCATATAGTATCCAGGCTCAAGCGAACCCTTTTTTCCGTCCTTTCACAAGCATGCCGACAAAAACAAGGCCTAGCAGTACCGCGAGGGAAACCCACATCCATCTGAAACGCCGAAACCAGCTTTCTTCTTTCAAGATTGTTACCATAGATGATGCAATAGCGGTATGATGAACACCTTCGGACTCGTATTCAAAAAAACAGTAGACCGGATAACTGGCGCCCGCCAGTGCTGAAAAGTTACTTATCTGGAAATTCAGAGTTTTTTCAGATCTTGGGCCTATCTGAAAACGGTTCTCTTGTTTTTTCGAAGACAACTCCTTCGGTAGAGCGAGGGTGGCTTCCGCCTGCAAAGGATTTGTACCAAGATTTTTCAGGTGGAAAACCAGGTCTTGTTTTTTTTTCATAGACACAGGGTCCACCTTTACAATCAGATTGGGGTTCGCATCTTCGCCCACATAAAAGCCCATCCCGGAAAGAGCCGAAAATGGATACTGATTTGCATCATGAAAATCCACCAGCACAGTCAAGGGATAACGTCCTTTAGTCACATCGGAAAGAGGCATCTCGAACAGAAACGAATCCGACATGCCCGGATCCAGTTGGGGTTTTATGAGACCATCCTGCAGCCTGTTCAAGGCCTTCAGATGAACCTGCAGATTGAAAGCGGAATCTGATCCGTTATTGGTAATCGTTACATGAGCCTTCAGCACATCGTGGTCAACCTGCACCGAGGTCCTGGTCTCAATTTTCAAAAAACCTGCCATTGCAGTCAAATTCATCAGGAAAAAAACAATAGGAAAGAAAACCCCGACCATAACCAGAATCTTTTTCTTCATAATTTTCTTCAGCTCCAGATTTCGAACCTCGATTGATCGAATGTCATCTTTACTCACGCAGCTTACCCAAGAGGCAGTGACCGGAGTTCCTAAGGCCTTCATGGGCTCTCCTGATAGGGAGCTGCATTTTTTATATTCCCAATGGGCAGTAGTTTTTCTTTGCGCCTTTGCGTCTTTGCGTGAGACCTCATCCCAAGAGGCAGGGTCGCCTTGCGGCTGCTGTTTCATCCAATCTTTTCACTTTCGATTTCGAGGGCGCATCCTTCAATAGGGTTGGATTTTCCTTTGCCTCCCTGGCAATGGCTTTGCATGCTGAAATAAACTGATCGATAGTTTCTTTTGATTCGGTCTCCGTGGGCTCAATCATGATAGCTCCATCCACCACCAGAGGAAAATAAACAGTCGGAGGATGAAACCCGAAATCAATAAGCCGTTTGGCCATATCCAGCGTTATAACCTTGTCCTCCCTCTGAAATTTGTCTGAGAAGACACATTCATGCATACAGAAACGATCATAAGGAAGGTAAAAATCCCCTTCCAGAGCCGTTCTTATATAATTGGCATTTAAAACCGCAAGTTGACTCGCCTTTTTAAGCCCTGCAAATCCCATCGTCAGGATATAGCTGTAAGCTCTTATCATCACGCCAAAATTTCCATAAAAAGAGTGGAGCCTTCCCACCGAATCGGGGTATTCCTCATCTATTTCATAGACGCCATCTTTGAGAACGATTCGTGGAACAGGCAGAAATGGTTCAAGGTGCTTTTTCACACAGACAGGTCCTGCCCCCGGTCCACCTCCTCCATGGGGTGTTGAAAAGGTCTTATGAAGATTCAGATGCAAAACATCGATGCCTGTTCTCCCCAGATCCACCACCCCCATCATGGCATTCATGTTTGCCCCGTCGCAATATACCTGACCTCCTTTAGCGTGAACGATTCGAGCAATTTCACTGACATTTTCTTCAAACAGGCCGAGGGTATTCGGGTTGGTGACCATAATCCCTGCAGTATCTTCATCCATGACCTCTGAAATGGCCCTGGCAGAAAGGATACCGTTCTCATTGGATTTCACTGATACAGGACGATATCCACAGAGGGAAGCACTGGCCGGATTGGTTCCATGGGCCGTATCGGGAACAAGTATCTTGGAATGTTTCTTATTTCCGGCCCGATGGTAGGCGTTTATGACCAACATTCCCGCCAGTTCTCCCTGGGCTCCTGCTGCCGGCTGAAGGGTTACGGCATCCAAACCCGTAATTTCTCTCAGTACTCCTTCCAAATCGTACATCAATTTAAGAACCCCTTGCGAAAGGAAAGAAGGAACCATGGGATGGGCTCCCGCAAATCCTTCAAGGGCTGCATATTTCTCATTCACCTTCGGATTGTACTTCATGGTACACGATCCAAGGGGATACATGCCCGTATCCACACAGAAGTTCCACTGGGAAAGCCTCGTATAATGACGAACCACATCCGGTTCGCTCAAATCGGGCAGGTCGGGGAGATCCCCTTCCAGATCGCTGTCTAAGGGACATTTTTCCACATCGCGCACAGGCATGGAAAACCCCTGCCTGCCTTTACTCCCCTTCTCCCAAAGCAGGGGTTCATCAAATACAAGACCGGTGGATGCATATTGCTCACTCATGACCTGATCTCCCTTATAAGCTCGTCCATCTCATTCCTGCCGGCAGTTTCCGTCACACATAGAAGATAGTACCCGGCAAGCTCGGGATAGTAGGATGCAAGGGGCAGGCCCGCCACAATCCCTTTCTCCATAAGTCTCCTATGGGTTTGTTCAAACCCGGGAGGGGATTTCACAACGAACTCATTGAATGTGGGCGCATCGAACGGAATTTTAAACCCTGCTTTTGTGAGTTCTTTCTTCAAATATTCAGATTTGTCCCGGTTCAGCGTGGCGAGTTCCCGCATCCCTGTCCCTCCGACAGTGGCCATGTAAACGGCGGCCGCAAGAGCACAATGGCTGCTGTTGGTACAGATATTGGAAGTTGCCTTCTCACGGCGTATGTGTTGCTCTCTCGTGGCAAGAGTCAGGACAAATCCGTCCTTGCAATCCTTGTCCACCGCCTTCCCGACGAGACGCCCAGGCATGCTTCGCATATATTTCTTCCTGCAGGCAAACATGCCGAGCCCGGGACCGCCGAACCAGAGGGGAAGGCCGAAACTCCTGCCTTCACCACAAACGATATGAGCACCCTGACTACCTGGATTCTTGAGAAGACCATAGGCGAGGGGTTCCGCAAAAGAAACAATGGAAAGGAGATCGTTGCTGTCACAATATTCACAAATCATTTTGAGATCTTCGATACACCCGAAAAAATTCGGGGACTGGACCGCCACAGCTGCAAGATCCTCCACCGGATCACACCGGGTAAAATCCGTTCTGCCATTCTCGAGATAGGGCAAATCTACCATTTCAATGCCCGAGGGACGGAGATAGGTCTCTGCCACACGGCGATAATGGGGATGGATGGCCGAAGAAACGGCCACCCTTTTTTTCCGGGTGATACGGACCGCCATGAGCAAGGCCTCTGCAAGGGCTGAGGCACCGTCATAAAGAGAGGCATTAACAACTTCCATGCCTAACAGTCGCCCAACAAGGGTCTGGTATTCATAGATAGCCTGAAGGGTCCCCTGGCTGATCTCAGGTTGGTATGGGGTATAGGGCGTCACAAATTCCGAACGTCCCAGGAGGGATGAGACAGAAGCAGGGACATAATGTTCATAGCTTCCGGCCCCTATGAATCGACTATTTCCGGAACGACTTTGCTTCTTTGCAAGAACCTCCATGTGGTCATTTAATTCCCACTCGGAAAATGGCCCTGGAATATGGTTTTCTCTTATGAATTGGCAGGACTCCGGAACGGTGGGAAAGAGGTCATCCAAACATTTCACCCCCACCACCTCCAACATCGACCTGATATCTTCATCCGTATGAGGGAGGTACCGCATTTTCAGACTCCTTTCAACATGTCCATATAGGCATTCTTGGCCATCAGGGCGTCCACTTCTCCCGGATCAGCAGGCTTCATCCGCGCGATCCATCCATCTTCGTGAGGGCTTGTATTTACCAGTTCGGGCGATTCTTCGAGGGAATTGTTTACCGAAACAATTTCCCCTCCAACCGGCAGATACAGTTCTGCCACGGCTTTTACCGACTCAACCGTACCAAATTCATCGCCTTTGCTGAAAGAATCGCCGATCTGGGGCATTTCAACAAAGACGATATCACCCAGCTGGTCTTGGGCATAGTCGGTAATACCGATCGTTATTTCTTCACCATCCAGTCTTGCCCACTCATGATTTTGCGTATAATAGGCTTCCTCGGGCAGGTTCAATTCATCAATTTCTTTCATAATCACATTCTCCTTGCCAAAAAATTTTGTTGATAATAGCACGTTTTAATGAGAAAAGGTAGCATGAGTTACAGCACAAGCAAAATCGCGAAAGGGCATAGGCATGAAAAATGAATATACGCAGAAAATCCGTTCAGATGCAGTGACAATTTTCAAGGAAGCCATCCGTGCGGTGGATCCCTACAGCGCGGTAAAACGATTCGTTCACGTTGAAGGGAACCGCTTGACTGTCGGAACAGAAGATGTACCGAACACGGTAATTGATCTGGCGGACTACGAAAGAATATTTCTGGTTGGAGGCGGAAAAGCCACCGCTCCCATGGCAAAAGCCGTGGAAGAACTGTTAGGGAAAAGAATTTCCAAAGGAATGATCAATGTCAAGTACGGTTTCAGTACTAAATTGACTTTCACCCGCATCACAGAAGCCAACCACCCCCTGCCGGACGCAAACGGGGTAGAAGGCACAAGAAAGATGCTCGACCTGTTGAACAGCGCGGGAGAAAAAGATCTGGTATTTTCCCTTATATCCGGAGGAGGTTCAGCCCTCCTCGTTCATCCCGCCGGGGATACTACCATGGAGGAGATACAGGAATTAACGCAGATGCTGCTCGAGTGCGGGGCCACCATTAATGAAATCAACAGCCTGAGAAAACATATATCTTCCATTAAAGGGGGCCGGATGGCTCAAGCCGCTTACCCCGCCACAACCGTGAACCTGATGCTTTCGGACGTTGTGGGAGACGACATGGACGTCATTGCATCAGGACCGTTCGTACCGGACAGGTCCACTTTCCAGGATGCATGGAAAGTGATTGAGAAATACAATCTCAAAAACATTCCCCACGCAATCCAGACTTACTTACAATCAGGAATAGAAGGCCACGTTCAGGAGACCCCGAAAGCTGGAGAAAATATTTTCCTGAGGGTCCACAATTTCGTTATAGGCAGCAATATCCTGGCTCTCAGGGCTGCAGAAGAAAAAGCGAAAGATTTGGGATACAACCCCTTGATATTATCTTCCATGATCGAAGGTGAAACAAAAGAGGTGGCGGGGGTTCACGTTGCCATAGCCAGAGAGATTGTGAAGACTGCAACACCTATCTCCCCCCCTGCCTGCATTATTTCCGGGGGCGAAACCACGGTAACCATAAAAGGAAATGGCCTTGGCGGGAGAAACCAGGAATTCTGCCTCGCGGCCGCCATAGAAATGGATGGCCTGCCTGCATCCATTGCAGTGCTGAGCGGAGGAACAGATGGGGACGACGGGCCTACAAAAGCCGCCGGCGCCATAGTCGATCCCCACACGGTTGAAAGGGGCAGAGCACTGGGCCTGGAAGCCTCCGAATTCCTGAGTAACAACGATTCCTACCATTTCCTTGAAAAAACGGAAGACCTGCTTGTAACAGGCCCCAC
>CAYOWC010000082.1:0-10321 GCA_964407525.1 uncultured Desulfobacteraceae bacterium
ATGACTGGTTTGATGCGCCAGGTGTTTCCAGTGATTTCATGACAGCGCGGGAGCAACCTGAAGATCAGTTCCGGGATGCCTTGTAATGTTGAAGTATTTGTTGGACACCAATATCGTCATTTATACGATGAAAAACCGCCCACAGCAGGTTAAAAGACGCTTTCAGAAACATGAAGGCGAAATGTGCATTTCTGCGGTAACACTGGGTGAATTGGTGTTTGGCGCGGAACATTCACAACAGGTGGAACGGAACCTGGCAGACATTGAGGCACTGATCGCACGACTTGAAGTGCTGCCCCTCGACAGTAAAGCAGCATACCATTTCGGACAGATACGGGCTGCGCTGTACACTATCGGCCGGCCCATAGGGCCTTACGATATGCTGATTGCCGGTCACGCCAGGGCATCAGGCCTAGTACTTGTAACAAATAATACCAATGAATTTGAACGAGTGCCGGGACTGTTGATTGAGAATTGGACCGCCGCGGATATCCTCTCTGGTGAAAAAGCTTCCTGATCATCCTACCTCTCCGTAGGGTCATTTTATTTGCCATTCCCGACCACCTGATCATCTCCTCCTTTCCTTAAAACTGGTACATCATCAGGTCTGGGAATTGAAAAACCCTGCCATATTCATCCCGCACCTAACGCCTCGGGCATATTTCGATTTCTCCACAACATACCAAAAAAACCAGCAACGCCGAAATGTTGACCTATGTCGTAAAAATGCCATTTCCACCCTTTACAATCTGTAAAGAATACCGACATCTATGCCTTACCGTTAAACAAATCCAATTTTTTTCACAAACATAATTCCCTTTGTTTTCAGATTCTTAATCCAATTTTATAAGAATGTGACTTTTGGCACAATCATTGCCCTTGCTATTAGCCATCTTTGTCGCGACATCATTAAACAGTAAATCCATGCAGAAGCTTGCAGTCTTTAAACGAATAGCCCATTGCGGATTTTCGGGAACAGGAACAGGCAATCAAGGAGGCAGATATGGGTCATCACGTGGCAGTGGACACCAACCGTAAATTGGGATTCTGGGCTAGTAAACCGGGATATAAGCCCGTTCTTTTGCTGATCGCGGCGCTGGTTTTTGCGGGCGTGGTCATGGTTCCTCCCCCGCAGAGCATGATTAATCTGGTGAGCAATGTAAATCCAGCGGGATATCAGTTGGGCCGGGAATGCAGCACAATTGCCGATACCATGAATCAAAAGCTTCACCCAAAGGTATTTAAAGCAAAAATGGAACAGGGCGAAGGGGGGGAGGTGGCTTCCGGTCCTCTCATGACGGACAGACAGGCGGCGCAATTGGCAAAAATCATGCTCGCCATATTCTTTTTAGCCGTCTTTTTCTGGGCAACGGAGGCCCTGCCGTTGGGCGCCACCGATCTCCTGGTGGCCGTGATGCTCTATCTCTTCTGCATCCTCCCCATCAATGAAATATCCAAGGCCTATATGAAGGATGCCGTATTCTTTATTTTCGGTATTTTGGCCGTGGCCGTGGGGGTTGCCAAAACCGGACTTGATAAGCGGATCGGGCTCATACTCCTGAGCCGCATTAAAAGCGCCAAATCCTTTGCCTTTATATTTCTGCCCCTTCTGGCCATGTCGGCAAGTTTTTTGTCCGAGCACGCCCTGGTGGCCCTGCTCATCCCGGTCCTCATGGGCATTTACAAGGTGACTTGCAAGATGTATGGGGTGGAAAAAGACAGGGCCCTGGCGATTTTTCTCCTGCTGGGCATTTGTTTTGCAGCGAACCATGGTGGGCCCGGGTCTCCTGCCGCGGGAGGACGAAACGCTATTATGGTGGGCTATTTGATGGAGTATGGTGATCCCATTCCATTCCTCGATTGGATGAAATACGGCATGCCCTTTGTCCCCCTGATGGCAGTGGTCATCGGGGCCTATATGTACATCCGTCTAAAACCGAAATTTCTGGTGAAAGGGGTGAACCCGAGCGAGGTCGTGAAAGCGGAAGTGGCCAGGATGCCCAAATTTGGCGGAAAAGAAGCCATGATGGCTGTTATCCTCGTATGCCTGGTTGTTGCGTGGATCATTCTGGGTGAGCATTACGGTCTGGGCGGCCCCACCCTCTATGCGGTTGTCGCCATGTTTCTCTGCCGTATTGTAAGCTGGGACGATATCCAGGACGGGGTAGCCTTTGACGTGGTGGGGCTCTACGCCGCTGCCTGCGCCATGGGGGTCGGCCTCAAATTTACCGGGGGCGCTCTCTGGTTGGCCAATACCTTTGTGGCCTTGCTACCGGAAAGCATATCCCACGGCGATGGCTTGGTCATCGGCGTAAGCCTGCTAACGGGGACCATGACCAACTTCATGAGCGACGGGGCGACCGTGGCGGCCCTGGGGCCCATCGTGCTCCCCATGGCCAGTTTAGCGGGTGTCAGCGTCTGGAAACTGGGTCTGGCATGCGCCTTTTCTTCCTCTTTTGCCAACTTTTTGGTTGTGGGAACCCCCAATAATGCGATAGCTTTCGGTATGGGAAAGGATCCCGAAACCGGAGAAAGGTTGCTCAGCGTATTCGATTTTGTGAAATTTGGTCTCCCCGTCACCATTCTTGGATGGCTTGTTCTCTGGTTCTGGGCCATATTGGGATACTGGCAGTTTATGGCATGGCCACATTGAAAATGAAAACAACTCTTTACATAAATCTTCAACGAAAGATCATCATCATAACGCTGATGGTCTCTCTAGCGCCACTGGTTGTCCTGGGCGCGACGATCTATCATCAATTTGCACGGATGTATGGGGAGAAGATTGAAGAACAGATCACATACCGGGCCAGGGCACAGGCAGAGGCGGTGGAGCTGTTTCTTAAAGAGCGAACCGCCATTCTCTGCGCCATGGCGGATACCCACATGTTCAATGACATGACGGATGAGAAAAATCTTGCCCACATATTCGAAGTCATGAATGCACGTGCGGGGGCCTTTGTGGATCTTGGGGTGATCTCCAATTCAGGTCAGCACCTGGCTTATGTGGGCCCCTATGACCTGAAAGGCCTCAATTACTATCAGCAACCATGGTTTAATGATGTGATGAACAAGGGCGTTTATATCAGCAATGTCTATATGGGGTATCGGAAGGCCCCCCATTTTATTATTGCGGTTCGTCGCCAGGAGGGGCTCAACAGCTGGATTCTGAGGGCCGCCATTGATCCCGATATCTTCGGCGATATTGTGCGTTCTGCCCAGGTGGGAAAAACGGGTGATGCCTATATCCTGGACCGGAAAGGTGTTTATCAAACCTGTCCCCGCTTTAACGGAAACATACTAACGCAGTCACACCTGAATCCGCGCATGTTCGGTACCAGTGCCACGGTGATCGAAGAGAAAAACGGCCATGGTGAAAAAATCCTCTATGCCGGAAGCTGGCTCAAGGACGGCAAATGGATTCTGATCATCAGCCAGGAAGTGGCGGAAGAAATGACCGGCCTGTTTTCAACGCGAATGGCGGAGATCCTCATCATTGTCTGCGGCGTCCTGGCCATCATTTTAGCCACCATTCTGACAACCCGGATGATCTTCATGCGGTTAAGAGAAACCGATGTTAAGATGAATGAACTGAATGCCCAACTCATTCAGTCGGATAAACTGGCAGCACTGGGCAAGATGGCGGCGGGGGTGGCCCATGAAATCAATAACCCCCTGGCTGTTATCCTCCAAAAAACCGGGTGGATGGAAGATCTATTGAACGAAGAGGCATTCCGGGAAAGTGAAAATTATCAGGAATACAAGGAATCTTTGCACAAAATTGAAAACCATGTGGAGCGGGCCAGAAAAGTCGTCCACAATATGCTGGGCTATGCTCGAAAAATGGAACCTCATCTGGAGGATGTGGACGTTAACGATACATTGAAACAGACCATTGATCTACTGAAAAACCATGCCATTACCAACAATATCGAAATCACAACCGCGTTTTCCCATGACCTACCGATCATTGCCGGCGATCAGTCCCGACTCCAGCAGGTTTTTCTGAATCTCATGACCAATGCCATTGACGCCATCGGATCGGAGGGTTTAATTGAAGTGACGACTGCCCGGGTTGATGCCTTTATCAATATTGATATTACCGACAACGGACCCGGCATTTCCGAAGACAAACAAAAAAAGGTTTTTGACCCCTTCTTTACCACCAAAGAGACCGGTAAGGGAACCGGCCTCGGCCTTTGGGTCAGTTATGATATCATCAAAAAGATGGGGGGAAATATCCGTGTCAACAGCAAGATGGGAAAAGGGACGACCTTTACGGTTGTGCTCCCCGTTGTGACACCGGAAAAGAAATGAATTTTAACCACTTAACGAGGTCAGTAAGGAGGGAGTCACATGGATGCTTTTAGGGCGTTGGTTGTGGATGACGAAGAGGATTTCCTGGAAACCCTGGTGAAACGTCTGCAAAAACGGAATATCGATACCACCGGCGTAATGAGCGGCGAAGAGGCCCTGGAAATCATGAAGAAAAAACTTTTTGACGTGGTTATTCTGGACGTCAAAATGCCGGGAGGCATGGACGGCATTGAAGCGCTCCGGGAGATGAAGAAGATCCAGCCCCTGGCGGAAGTTATTCTGCTGACAGGGCATGCTTCCGTGGAAACCAGCATTGAAGGCATGAAACTGGGCGCTTTTGATTACCTCTTAAAGCCCATAAAACTGGAGGAGCTTCTCGTCAAGCTGGCCCAGGCCTTTGAAAAAAAAGATGCACACGATCAGAAAATCCGGACCGCCAGGATCAAAGAGCTGGTCCGTTTCCCAGGAAGGGTTCTGGAGCAGGTTAAAGAAGACGAAGGAAACTAATGCGGCGTAGCCGCAACCAAAAAAGTCTCACGCAAAGCTTTACGGGCAGTTCTTTGCGTCTTCGCGCCTTTGCGTGAGATATGCTTTTCCCGGTTCTGCCCTGAACAAAGCCTCTTTTGAAGATCCACGTTCCTAACCATTCACGTACCCTGATCCTCTTTACAGCCTGCAAAAAACCCTGACACATCTTAATGATCGTTCCAAGACTCCTCATCCCTGATAATATAAGTAAATACAATTATTTATAATCATCCATGTCTGACTATTTTTTTGGCACAAAGCTTGCCTTACAGCTATTCAAGCAATCGGAAAGGAGTGCTTACGAAATGAAGAGATCACCCTACGCAAAATTAAGGAGGGTCATTCTGGTCAGTATGATCCTGGTTCCCCTCACGACGTTCATCCTCATCCTGGGAATTGGATACACCTATTTTACGACCTCTCTACAATCCAGCACCCTTGCCGCCATAAAACGGATCGTCGAGGATCACCAACATATGATTGATTCGTTCCTCATGAACCGCAAGGCGAATCTTGAATTCATACTTGATTCTTATTCTTTTGAAGCGCTTGCCAACCCCGAAGAACTTCACAATATCCTGCGCAATTTAAAGAAAGAGTCGAGCGCATTCTCTGACCTCGGGCTATTTGATCAGGAAGGCATCCACATCAATTATCAGGGGCCCTATAAACTGGTGGGAAAGGATTATGCAACGGCGCCCTGGTTCAGGGAGGTACTGAAAAAGGGTCAATATATCAGCGATATTTTCCTGGGGCACCGCCATGTTCCCCATTTTGTCATCGCCCTTAAACAAGAGAACGCCGGTAAAACCTGGGTCATCCGTTCCACCATTGATTCTTATATGTTTAACGATTTTGTCAAAAAGATTCGTATTGGTAAGACCGGTGAAGCGTATCTTCTGAACGCTGACGGCATATTTCAGTCAGAGCGCCGCTCAGGTGGAAATCTGATGCACAAAGATCCCGAGATTATCAAAATGCCGCTCTCCCACACCGGCATCAAGACCTTTATTGAAAAGGATTCAAATGGAGAGGAATATCTATACGCCACAACTTGGTTAAAAAACAAGCCCTGGCTGCTCGTTGTCAGGCAGGAAAAAACAGATGCTTTCAGATCCCTTCTAGCGGCCACCTACACCATCATCCTGATTACCATTATAGGCAGTGGGGCTATCGTGGGTATTGCTTTTTTCCTGACAGGCCGCATTGTGAGGCGGATGGAAAAACTGGATACCGAAAAAGAGCAGTTGGACGGCCAACTCATAAGGGCAAGTCGATTGGCTGAACTGGGAGAAATGGCCACGGGCTTTGCCCATGAAATCAACAACCCCCTCCAGATCATGAAAAGTGAACACGCCCTGATCGATTCCATATTCTCGGAGCTCAAGGAGCAAGGCGATTTAAAGCCATCGGAAGCCCTATTGGAAATCGAGGAATCCATGGAGCAGTTTGATATCCAGATCAGCCGTTGTGCCGCCATTACGCAATCCATCCTAAAATTCGGCAGGCAGAGCGAGCCTGTGGTTGAAGACATCGCACTTCAGGAATTCATCCCTGAAATAACCCATATGGTGGAAAAAAAAGCGGCTGTCCATGGCATTGTCCTGAAACAGGAGGTTTCGGAAAATACACCGTCGGTTCATGGGGATCGCGGTCAACTTCAGCAGGTTTTGCTCAATCTCTATAACAATGCCATAGATGCTGTTATGGCAAAACATGGCGCTCAAGGAGGGGTACTGGTGGTCGGCGCGGGGGGGAAAGAGGATGGAAAGGTTGAAATTTTTGTCAGGGATAATGGCAACGGCATCAGCCCGGAAAACCTTAAGAAGATTTTCAGCCCGTTTTTTACCACCAAGCCGGTGGGAAAGGGAACGGGCCTGGGACTTTCAGTTTGTTACGGCATCATAGACAAAATGGGCGGCATCATGGAAGTCCACAGCGAAAAAGGCCACAGCACGACCTTTAAGGTCATTCTGCCGGTGGCAAATTAGGCGCTGATCCATCAGTGGGTATGCGGTAAGCCATGGGCCTGTCTCTTGCCAATCTCATAAATAATTAAAGATTTAAAGGGGTATCAAGGAGGGGAATCAATGGAACAAATGAAGATGATGCTGGTGGATGATGAAGAAAGGTTTCTCATTACCACCCAAAAACTGCTGCTGCGGAAGGGGTATGACGTCGTTATCGCCGGCAGCGGGGCCGATGCTTTGGAAATATTAAGAACCCAAAATATCCACGTGGTGATCCTGGACGTCAAAATGCCGGGCATGGATGGTATTGAAACCTTGAAGATGATCAAGAAAAATTATCCACTGGTGGAAGTCATCATGCTGACCGGTCATGGCACCATTGAGTCCGCGGTTGAAGGTCTGAAATCAGGTGCAACGGATTACCTGACCAAGCCCGCCGATGTTCAGGACCTTTTGGATAAGGCGGAAGAAGCATTCAGAAAAAGAAAGGTCCTGGAGGACAAGATACGTGTGGCGCAGAGCCGCGCCATGGGCAAATCCGCACGGGAGATATTAAGGGAGACCGGGGGGGGTGTGCAATGAGAGAAAAGATAAAGGTTTTGATGGTGGATGATGAAGCGCAGTTTCGTTCCACCACAAGCAGGATACTGACCCGACGGGGGTATGAAACAACGGTGGCGGAGAGCGGGGAAGAGGCTATTGAAATCCTGAAAACCTCGCCGCAGGACGTGGTGATTCTGGATATCAGGATGCCGGGCATAGACGGACATGAGGCCCTGAACCGGATTAAAAAAATAGCCCCTAACGTCCAGGTCATTATGTTGACAGGTCACGGCGGAGGTCAGTCTGCAAAAGAATCGTTGGAACATGGGGCCTTTGATTACCTGAACAAACCGTGCGACATAGAGCTCCTCTCATTAAAGATAAACGATGCCTGGGGCGCAGCCCAAGGCAATGTGGGAGAAGAAAAAAAAGCGGGGGATATTATGATCCCCATCGAAAATTATACCACCATCGATTCCGACAGTACCATCAAGGAGGGGATTGAAAGATTGAAACAATCCTTTGAAAGTGCTGCTGCCACCAGCCGGATTATGGAAACCGGGCATCGCTCCATATTGGTGATGGATCGAACCGGAGAACTGGTTGGGATTCTGAGTATCCTGGATCTTATCGAAGGGGTGCGTCCAGCTTATCTCTCAGCACCGAAGCCATCCATGGCCGACAGCATGCAATACTCACCCATGTTTTGGTCGGGACTTTTTACCACCCAGGCCAAAGGGCTTGTTGATAAAAAGATTAAAGATGTCATGTCCGATGCACCTCTCAAGATCCACAAAGACACAAACCTTATGGAGATTGCCAATCTTCTGTTTATTGAAAAGATCAGGCGGATGGCGGTTACCCAAGAGGGAAAAGTGGTGGGCGTGGTGAGGGAACAGGAGATATTTTTCGAGATGGCCAGGATCATATTAAAAACGTGAACACCCTTGCGGCGGTTCATCCATTGGTAACGAAAAATACCTGTAATTCCATTGAAATATGATAGGCGAGGTGAAAAAATGGCGAAAGCGAAACCGAAAGCCACCGGATATGACAAATATGTGAACTGGAAGCTCTTCATTATTCCAGTGGTTCTGTTCTTTGCAATTCTGATTTTGCCGACCCCATACGGGATGAAGGATGTTGGGACCGAGGTTCAGGTAGGGCCGAATGCTGTGGTGAATCTCATGACGACCGATCTTTTTGGGGAAAAATCTACGGATGTTTCCCAATGGGAACTCCTTACGGCCCGGATTATGGAACGGAACATGCGGATGGGGGCCCTTTCCAGAGATCGGTTTTTAAAACGAGATTTAAAGTGGTGCAAAAAGTACAAAATCCAGGTCGATTCTGAAAATCTAGAAAGATCTCACGCCTTCATTAAGGCGAATGTCAGTAATCACACGTTTGTCGGTCTCATGAACAAATCCGTGGAACTGAGGAAGGAAGGTCTCAAATATGAGGACCTCACCGGTAAGGACTTAAAAGCGGCGAACAAGGGCGCGTGGCAGATCAAGGTGGCCATTGCCATGATGGTCTTCGTGGTCTTTTGCTTCATGACGGAGTGTATCCCCCTTCCGGGCGTTGCCTTTTGTATCGGCCTGATCCTTGTATTCACGGGGGTTGTAACCCGAAAGCAGGTGGCTATGCTCTATTGGTCCGATGCCTGCTGGTTTATCATGGGAAGTCTCATGTTTGCGGCTGCTTTTGTAAAAACCGGGGTGGACAAACGGATGTGTCTCATGATGTTCAAAAAACTGGCCGCGCCCAATACCAAATGGGTTACCCTCATCTTCTTTATCATTATCGCGCCCCTGGCCGCCTTCATATCCGACCACGCCCTGGCCGCCATGTTCCTCCCCATCGGGATGCTCCTTTACCAGAACAGTCTGACCGATGAGATCCCCGAAGACAAGGAACTGGCCAAAATGCTCATGATCGCTATTGCCATGGCCTGTAACATCGGAGGCCCGGGGGCTCCCTCGGGGGGCGCCAGGAACGTGATCATGATGACGTACCTCAATGACATGTTCGGTTTTGATATCGGCTATTTTCAATGGGTCACCTATTGCTTTCCATTCATTCTTGTCATGATCCCGGTGACATGGGTTACGGTGAACTGGCGCTTCAAACCCCGAATTACCTCTCTTGCCCCCGCCATGAAACACCTGGAGAATGAAATTGGAAAGATGGGAAAATGGAACCGGAAGCAGATATGGGCACTCATCATTTTTGTCATTATGGTGTACGGGTGGTTTACGGAAAAAGCCTTCTACAATATGGGTATTTATCCGGTTCGTTTAGGCATCGGCGTCATCGCCGTGGCGGGCGCCATAGCCTACCTCCTGGCAGGGGTGGTCAATTGGCGGGACTATCAGGAAAGGGTGGACTGGGGCGTGGTCTGGCTCTATGCGGGGGCCATAATTTTCGGCCGCACATTGGACGACACCGGGGCCGCCTACTGGTTGGCAAGATCCGTCATCGACGCCCTAGCGCCGCTGGGCATGGATGCCGGGATCCCCCTCATGGCCACCTCAAACGGTCTTACGGCCGTGCTTACCAACCTCATGGCCGACGGACCGGCGGCTGCGGCGGTAGGTCCCATCGCCCTCAATATGGCGGGTCTGGTCCATCCGGGATCCACCTTCCTGCCGTTCATGGCCATGGGCACCGCCATCTCCTCATCCTTCGCCTATTGCCTCATCATCGGAACACCCCCCAACGCCATTGTCTATGCGAGCGGATACCTGGAGCCCAAGGATTATCTCAGGGTTGGCGTACCCATGTGGTTTTTTGCCAACATCCTTATTGTCCTGCTCACTGCCGTGTACTGGAGCACCCGGGGGTTTAGCGGATTGCCGGGGTTTTAGGACGGATGACGGATGACGGATTACGGAAGGCTGAAAGCGGAGAGAGGTTTAACCCATGCAGGAACTTAACGAAGACAAACCAGGGAAAAAGGC
>CAYOWC010000082.1:10421-13575 GCA_964407525.1 uncultured Desulfobacteraceae bacterium
TTTTGTATTCAAAGTGCATCAGGCGCTGTCAGCAATGAGGATCTTCTTAAACGACTCAACGACCTGAGCACTACCATTCAAGCACAGCAACAGGAGATAGAGCGGTTAAAACGGGAACTCAAGAAGCATGGTGAATCCATTGAGAGTGCCAAGGAGGCGCAAAAAGAAGAGCTCAAAAAGAGGGTAAAGGTTGAAACGGGAAAAGCGGAAAAGTCCTGGCGTGATTCATGTCCCCAATGGATTCAAAAGATCAAAATCTCAGGAGATCTGAGACTCCGGTATGAAAGGCTTTGGGATCGGGGAATGTTGAACGAAAATGGAACTCCGGGAAAACAGGATCCCCGCGACAGAGGCAGGCTCAGGGTCAGACTCTACCTGGATGCCCCCATAACCGATGAAATCAAGACCCATTTCATGATCACCACCAACATGGCCACACACCAGGAGGCCACCACCACCAATGCAACCTTTGGGGAAGATTTCAATGACAAGGGAATATATTTGGCCAGAGCCTATGCCGAATACAAACCCAACTGGCTTAAAGGCCTGGGGCTTGGAGCCGGAAAGTTCAGAAAGAACTTTTATCATACGGACATCATGTGGGACGTGGACGTGAATCCCGAGGGTGTGTATGAATGTTATCGTTACAAAGGATCGGAGATTTTTGAACCGTTCATCTACCTGGGCCAGATGGTGTTAAATGAAAATAACCGGACACCCGATGCAATGCTCTATCTCAGCCAGGCCGGTTTTACCTGGAATGTTGGGTCGGTTAAATGGGACTTTGCTGGGAGCTATTATAGCTGGAGCAATCTCAACGGCACCAAATGGATGTCTGATGGGGACTATAACAAAGGTGGCGGAAATTCATTTATAACGAACCCCACCACCGGAAACATAAATTACGAATATGGTTACAAACTCTGGGAAGCATACTCTAAAATAGGATTTCAACTGGGTTCCTATCCCGTAATTGTATATCTCGACTATATCTATAATGCGGCGGACGGGGTGCCGAGCGACGAAAACAAGGCGTACAATGTTTCTTTCAAAATCGGCAATGAGGGACAAAAAGGAAATTATGCTTTCTTTTACAAATACGCCTATATCGAACAAAATGCCGTTGTAGGCAGTCTAAACGATCAGGATTTTTACGGCGCCAACCGTAAGGGACACAAACTGGCATTTCATTACTGGCCCTTCAGCAACATGCTTTTGCGAACCGCCTTTTTTTATACGGACCCGGTAAGCGCCTGGAAAACGGCGGCCCAAGGGAACCCACTCTGGAACAGCGACCGCTACAGGGAGCATGAAAACAGGCTCCAGGTGGATTTTGTCTTTAAGTTCTAAGTAGCCCGCAAAAGTTTGTAAATCAGGTACAGGGAGCGGAAAAACATGGCGGACGGGTGTGGGTCGACTCTGAAACAACCCGAGGAGCAACCTTTTATTTCCATACGCGCTTCAAGTCGAAAACCCTCATCTATTCCGTTCCTTTACCGGCGGGGGGTTGCTTACCGAGGTTTCGATTTTGAGCCCGAATTTATCAATTTTGGCATGAAGGGTGGGTCTTGAGAGGCCCAGGAGTTTGGCTGCGCGAGACCGATTGCCGCCTGTGAGGTTCAGGGCCTCACTGATCAGCATCGTGGCAAATCTATCCATGCATGACTCGTACAGGTTTTCCGTATTCTTTGCCGTGAGGGCTTCGTGGACCCATTTGGAAACGGCTTTTTCCGTTGTATCACTGTCTGTGCTCGCATCTACTTCCATACCGCTGATGGCTTGGGCGATATCCTTGGGTCGAACCGGCGCCCCCCGGTTAAATATCAAGGCTTTTTGCAGCGCGTTGCCCATCTCCCGCACATTGCCTGGCCATGAATGGTTGTTGAGGGCTGACATGGCCTCTTCGGTAATCCCCGGGTTATCCATGCCGAAGTCCGAGGCGGATTTGGCCAGGAAATATTTTGACAGGAGCGGGATATCGCCTGATCGCTCTCGAAGTGGTGGAAGCGATATGGTGACAACCTTGAGGCGGTAGTAGAGGTCCTCACGAAAACGGCTTTCGGAAAGGGCTTGTTCCAGATTCCGGTTGGTGGCGGCAATAATCCGCACATCCACGGGGATAATGTCCCTGCCCCCCAAGCGCTCGATACTTTTTTCCTGGAGGAGCCGTAATATTTTGGCCTGGATGCTGGACGGCATGTCGCCGATTTCATCCAGAAATACCGTGCCCCTGTTGGCCTGTTCGATTTTCCCCACACGTCGGTGGCTTGCGCCGGTAAAGGCCCCCTTTTCATAACCGAAGAGCTCGCTTTCCAGCAGGTTCTCGGGGATGGCAACACAGTTGATTACCAGAAACGGCTTGTCCGCCCGAAGGGAATGCTGATAGATGGCCCTGGCCGCCAACTCCTTCCCCGTACCCGATTCACCCCGTATCAACACCGTTGCATCGGTGGGAGAGACCCGTCCGATGGCCTTGTAAACATCCTGCATGGGTTTACTGCGGCCGATGATGACCTCCCGGGATGCGTTGTCCGGGGCGGCATTCATATGGATCGGCGAGCGCATAAATCGGCCCGCCTCCAATGCCTGTCCGATGACGCCCAACATTTCAGGGATATCAAAGGGCTTGAGAATGTAGTCAAAGGCCCCCATTTTTGTGGCTTCGATGGCGGTTTCGGTGGTCCCGAAAGCGGTCATGATAACAACAGGGAGTTTGGACTCTATGGTATTGATGTGTTTATAGGTTTCAAGGCCGTTCATTCCGGGTAATCGCATATCCAGAATCACCAGATCCGGGATTTTCGATTTGATCCGGTTCAGGCCCACTTCGCCGGATGGGGCGCCGTCAACGGAATAACCCTCTTCATTCAAAAGCCTCTGAAAACTTGTTCGCAACTGGTCGTCGTCGTCAATGATCAGGATGGTGCTCATGGTTTAGGCGCCTCCATGGGCAGGGTAATGACAAAGGTGGTTCCCTCCCCGTTTTCTGAAATGAGTTCCAGTTTTCCGCCATGGCCTTCAATGATTCTGCAGGCGATGCTCAGGCCTAAGCCCGTGCCTTCCTCTTTGGTACTGAAAAAGGGTTGAAAGACCTTTTCCCGGATCGATTCCTGAATCCCCGGTCCGGTGTCGGTGACCCGGATGATCACAACGG
>CAYOWC010000082.1:13675-17102 GCA_964407525.1 uncultured Desulfobacteraceae bacterium
CGGGAAAACTCAAGGAAGTTCTGCACAATGGTATCCACATGACGAATTTCTTCGGAAATGACCTCAAAATCATCCCTTTGGGTGGGTGAGAGCTCAAGGGTTCTATTCAAGGAAAAGAGGCGCATCTTTACTGAGGTCAAGGGGTTGCGAACACTGTGGGCCATCCCGGCCGCCAGTTTCCCCACCGATGCCATTTTTTCCGCCTGCAGGAGGGTCTCGCGGCTTTTTTGAAGTGCTGCCTGCGTATGGTCTGCGTCTTTGATCAGACCGCGTACACTTCGGCTCAAAATGTTGACTTCATTTCCCGCACCGGCCGGTTCCACATGCCGGTCCGCCTCCGAGGCCAACCGGCGAATGGGAAGCAGGATTTGTTTGGTCAATACAAAGGCCAGGAGCAGGCCCAGGATCAAGACGGTTAATATGGCGGTTCCGGCAACAAACCTCAGGTTTCGAGCCTGCAGGAGACTTTTCTTCCTGGCATTTTCGATGGCATCCCGGTGAAGGCCCTTATACGCCTCGCAGAGATCAAGAATTCTGAAAAAGCGGTTTCGCGCCTCTTTGTGGAGTCTGGTGCCTGTCTCAGCATCACCCTCTTTGTAATGTGAGATCACCTGGTCCTTAAAAAGAACATAACGGCCATATTCGGCTTCGATACGCGCAACAGCTGCATTTTGAGGCTCGGTTTTACTTAATTGCTTTGCTGCTTTGAGTCGTTCCTTGAAAATCTGTCGGTATTCTCCCAGTTGTTTCAGCCAGTCGGGATCACCATCCAGAAAATAGTACGAAACAAACCCTTTCTGGTTCACAAGGGCAATTTCCAGCCCTTCGGCGGCATAAAGAGTCGCCATATTCTTAGAGATGATATTGGCCAGGAGCCCTTCCATTCGATAGGTGTACCATACCATTACAAGACCGCCCATGATGGTAAAAAACACCAGAGCGGCCAGGAGCAGGTAGATTCGTGTACGCAAGTTAAACATATTCACTGTAAGTGACCGCCATTCTCCGCTTCAAAGGGTGTGGTTGCCTGAAAAATATGCCACGCTGGGCATTGTTGACGAAAGGTAAAAGAGCCTGTTTCAGGTCGATTGTCAAGGGATTTTTGACCGAGGATAAAAGCGCCCTCAGGCTCGAAGAAGGCTTTTGTTCAGGTCCGATTCAGTATTTTCGCTACCACTTTTTTGAGTCGCTCGACGCTGTTTCCCCGTTTTTCCACAAAGACCGCAGGTATTATGGCTTCCGGAAAATTAGCACGATCCGTCTGGAAAGAATGAAGCACCACGGGGAGTTGAGGGATACGGTCATTGATCTTCTCAAATATGGCCACTTCCCCGGCATCCGGTAAATCCAGGTCAAAGATAAGGAGATCAAGAGGTGTATGGCTAAAGACCCGCTTCAGTACTTCCCGGCAATCCTTTGCCTGAAGGACCCTGTAGCCTTCGGCCGTCATCTCTCTCTTCAAGAGTTCTCTCACATTGGGATTACGGTCCGCTACCAGTATCGTGAACGTGTGTTTATTTTCCAAAGGATTTCCCCTGTCATTTTGGATTTCAGGGTTTAATGAAGACGATTGAGATTTGAAGGATCGTTTCAATTTTGCCCATGTCCTAAAAAGTACCGCCGCTTTTTCTCATAAGAAGTTTTGCTTCAGCCAGTCTGATGCGCTCTTCCTGCGCGTCCTTTCTCTTCCTGGCGCCCTGTAACTTGGTGGTCAGATCATCGAAATCCGCCGGCTTCATGAGATAATCGAAGGCGCCCAATCTCATGCCCTCGACAGCGGTTTCGGTGCTGCCGTGTCCTGTCAGCATGATGACCTCGACCAATGGGAACCGCTTTCTGATCTCCTGCAATGTTTCCATGCCGTCCATGCCGGGCATCTTGATATCCAAAACCACCACATCGATACTGCTTTTTTCTAAAATATCGAGGCATTCTTTTCCACTATACGCGGCGGAAACCTTTTCTCCGGCCTCCTGCAATCTTAAAGAAAGCATCTCCACAAAGTCTTTTTCGTCATCCACCAGGAGCACTTTTGTCGGTATTCTGACCATGGTATATTTTCCCTCCTTATAGCATTAAACGGTGTTTCACCGGAGCGTCTGAATTTGAATCATTTTGTCCCCAAATCACCTTCCGTATGGGGAAATGTGGGAAGTTTTATACAAAAACGGGTTCCCCGGCCCAGTTGGCTCTCAACGTCCATTTCTCCACCCAGTTTGTCGATGATACTGCGGGTTACAAAGAGCCCAAGGCCCGTCCCTTCACCTGGGGGTTTTGTACTGAAAAACGGCTCGAAAATTTTCTTCAGGTGTTCCCGGGGAATACCCTGGCCGGTATCCTCTATGGTGAGCGCCACCTGCTGATCAACGGATTCAAATGTCGCTGTGATTCTGCCTCCGGGCTCGGTCGCATGAACCGCATTGGTTAAAATGTTGATCAATACCTGTCTCAATTTATAAGGATCTGTCCATAAAGTGCCAATGCTCGGACCGATCTCCTGAACAATTTCAACCCCTTTATTGACGGCCTCTTTTTGGACTAAAACCACTGTTTCTTCAAGCAATTTCTTTAAATCCACCTCGGAAAAGGTGGAATCCATTTGTTTAACGGATCCCAGAAGCTGATGGGTAATCCGCCTGGCTCTTTCCACCCCCTTTTCTATTTTGCCCAGGGCCATTTCAAAATCGGCCTTCCTCGGCATGTGGGCGAGTTCATCTTTGGTTAGAATAGACGTCAGCCAGCCCGCGGATTCCCTGATAATGGCCAGGGGATTATTGATTTCATGGGCCACCCCGGCAGCCAGGGTACCCAAAGCGGCCAATCTTTCGGTGGCGATCATCTGCTGCTCCATTTTGACCCTGAAATCTTCCTCTTTTTGTTTTTCCTCTCGCCTGACGCGTTTTTCATGGGCCTGTCTGACTTTACGTAACAGATGCTCCAACTCGATGGGTTTGCTGAGATAATCAAATGCCCCCGTCTTAATGCCGTCCACGCCGTCCTGGGTCGTCGCATGGCCTGTCAGCATGATGACCTCGATCTCGGGATGGTCCTTTTTGATATGATGAAGGGTCTCAATACCATCCATACCCGGCATTCTTACATCCAGGACCACCACATCCACGGGATCATTTTTGAGGATATCCAAACATTCTTCCCCGCTTGCCGCCTGTATGGCGTTGATGCCCCGCTTCATCAGGCGTTTGGCAACGGTCCGACGGAAATCGTTTTCATCGTCTACGAGAAGAAGGCGTATCTTTTCCATATATTACACCAACCCTAAAATTTTCCACCATACGATCGCCACCAGAACCAGAATCCCCAAAAGTATGGGCGTGGCCACAAGGCCCACTTTCGTAAGATCGCTTGACTTGAAATACCGGTAACTATAAGCGATGGCATTGGGCGGGCAACCGATGACCAGAAGCAT
>CAYOWC010000083.1:0-17081 GCA_964407525.1 uncultured Desulfobacteraceae bacterium
TGTCCACAGTCTGTTATGTGGGCTTGTCCACAGTCTGTTGGGTGGGCTTGTCCACAGTCTGTTGGGTGGGCTTGTCCACAGTCTGTTGGGTGGGTTCCGTCCGTAAAAAATCGTGGCAGGATGCCACTCACACAGCATCCGGGATATAAACTCTACCCACAGTAAAAATTGTCGGCGTTATGGGGTTCTTTGTTTTTAACCGTAAACCGTGGGCTGCTAACTTTTGCTTATCGGTCCTTCTTTTACCGGAACAAACTCCCAGGTTATCGATCCGTTCTCTTTCCGGAAAACAATGTTTTTGAGCCAGTCGCTATTTTCTTCAGGATAATCCGTTCGGAAATGGGACCCCCTGCTCTCCGTCCTGAGCAGCGCCCCCCGGCAAACCATTTCTGCGACAAGGCGCATATTTTGAAACTCCAGGAATCGGACGAGGCCAACCATGTCTTCTATGGCAACGTCGGTCGATTTCACATTTTCCAACCACATCAAGGCATCCTCAAGCCCCTCTTTATCTCGAAGGATACCTGCCTTTTGCCATAGGCTCTCTTTCAGTGAATCTCTTACGGATTTTGGTTTCTCTCCATCCTCCGAAAAGAGGGATTCTAAGCGAGTTTTTTCCAAGGCTACCTCTTCCCCCGGCAGTTCCGCCAAGCCCAATTCCCTGGCTTTCCTTGCAGCATTTCCCCCGGCAATACCCCCCATGGTAAATACTTCGCAAAGGGCATTTCCACCAAGTCGGTTGGCGCCATGCATGCCTGCGCACACTTCTCCCGCCGCAAAAAGACCGGGGCAGGATGTTTCAGCGTTTCTGTCTATACAAAGCCCCCCCATACAAAAGTGCGTCGTGGGAGAAACAAGAAGCGTCTTTTTGTCAAGCGACCAGCTCGCGGGGAGCAGAGAACGAAATGGCTTCAACCGTTCAGGAGGGATCGAGGAGAGATCCATCGTCACCTTGCCGTCTACACCTCTGCCTTTTACAATCTCTGTAATGATGGCCTGGCTGAGCCGATCACGCGTGAGAGACATGGAGTCGGTCAGTCCATCTTTCACAATGATATCCTCTCCCGAGGCATTCCTCAAAATGGCGCCCGCCTGTAAAACAAGGGCTTCATAAAGAATGAGCCTGCTGCCTAGTTTCCCCGTCGCGGTAGGATAAAACTGGACAAACTCCATATCCTTCAACCCGATGCCGATATCAAAGGCAAGGGCATGACCGTCTCCGGTGATGCCTGCGGCATTGTTCGTGTGAAGATAGGCCTGGGCAAATCCACCGGTCGCCAGGATAACGCCGCCGGCCTTGAAAACCAGGAAACGACCATCATAGGAAACCCCCGTGGCTCCGGCAATCCGATTGCCTGATGAAAAAAGTCTGGTTATAAAAACCCTGTCTGCAAACTGGACGCCGATCTTTTTCGCATATTTTTTTAAAGGAAGCATGAGGTCGCTTCCTGTTCTATGTTCTCCGCGAACATGCCGGGGAAACCGATGCCCTGCTATGTAATCGACCTGAAAACGGCCATCTTTTTTCGCAAAGGCTACCCCACATTTTTCAAGAAAGGTTATCTCTTCCTCCGCTCGCCCGGCCATCAACGATACCAGGTCCTGATCATTGAGGAAGCGTCCCCCGGCAACCGTATCCTTCAAGTGTACCTCACTCCCATCGCCCGGATCGCCAAAACCGGAAGAAGCAATCACGGCCTTCGCAATATAGGTGTTATTGGCATGCCCCACCCTGGCTTTCGAAGCAAGGATCACCTCCGCGCCAGCTTTTCTCGCTTCAATGGCAGACCTGAGGCCTGCGCCACCCCCTCCAATGATGAGCACATCGCAGGACAAGGATAACCTTTCCATATCCATAATCTTCACTTCCTTCCTTTCAACAAAAGGGAAACCCTTATTTCCCCATTTCCAGTTTCTCTAACTGTTCCCGGGCTTTAGAAACATATTCGCTTTCAGGGTATTCATTGATGATTTCCCGATAAAGTTTGACGGCATGGGGTTTATTTTTCTGAAGCTCCTCAAACTGGGCCGTCTCATAGAGTTCCTGTGCCTTGTCCGAACACCCATAGCCAAACAATGCTGTAAGTAACAGGGCCACGATGACGATTGTTTTCTTCATACAAAGTCCTCCTTTTTGCATAAGTAAAATTACCTCATAAATATACGAGCAGTTGTTCCTTGTCAATGACTACACTCATACAGACACCGTCATTTAGCGAAACTGCTTGACAGTTTCGATCTAAAGGTTAAAATACGACATAATTAGATAAGCTATTAAAATAAACCAAAATCAAAACATCTGAAAAGGAAACATATGCAAGGAAAAACAACCGCCGTATCAGAAAAGGAAGGAGCGTCCGGTCCTGACAGGAAAACTCGCCCTTTCCGCGGGCGGTCACGACCGAAAAAGAAACGAAAAGACATTCGAGCAGGCGACAAACCAAAACACCCAACCCCTGTAGAAATTGAAACAGACTGGGATGTATCGGAATTTAAAGTCCCTCCCCTGGAAGGCAAAATCCGGTTTCACGACTTTGATCTTCCACCCTCTCTTTTGCATGCCATCAGCGATCTGGATTTTCAATACTGCACACCCATCCAGGCTGAAATCCTTCCCAGCACGCTGTTGGGAAAAGACGCAACCGGCCGGGCTCAAACCGGCACAGGAAAAACAGCAGCGTTTCTGATCACTGTCATTACCAGGATGCTCAATAACCCCATCAAGGGAAGTCGAAACCCGGGAACCCCACGGATTTTGATCATCGCACCCACAAGAGAACTGGTTCTGCAGATCAGCGAAGAAGCGCGCCAATTAACTAAGTATTCCAAACTGGAAATCGTTTCCGTATTCGGCGGCATGGATTATCAAAAACAGAGAGATCAGCTGAACGCGGGTCCCGTGGACATTATCGTTGCGACCCCTGGCAGGCTGCTGGATTTTAATCGGCAACACGACCTCGCCCTGAACAAAGTTGAAGTCATGATTATAGACGAAGCCGACCGCATGCTGGACATGGGCTTTATCCCCGACGTCAGAAAGATCATTCACAGTACGCCCGGAAAAGACAAAAGGCAGACCCTGCTTTTCAGCGCCACACTTACCGAAGCGATCACCAGATTGGCCGCCCAATGGACCCGTGATCCGGTAGTTGTGGAAATCCATCCTGAACAGATCGCCGTGGATACAGTAGATCAGATAGTCTATAACGTAACCACCGGCGACAAACTTGCTCTGCTCCTGAACATTATTCTTGGGAAAAATCTTGAAAGAGTCCTTGTCTTTTGCAATCGCCGGGATGAAGTAAGAAAACTCTCCGGTCTGTTGACCCTTTATGGCGTCAACAGTTCCACACTTTCCGGTGAAGTTCCACAGAAAAAGAGACTTCAACGTCTTAATGAATTCAAGGCGGGAAAGATCAGCGTCCTGGTCGCAACGGACGTTGCCGGACGCGGCATTCATATCGAAGGAATGGACCATGTCATCAATTTCAAATTACCCCATGATCCTGAAGATTACGTGCATCGGATCGGTCGCACAGGCAGGGCCGGCGCGGCAGGCACATCAATCAGTTTCGCAGACGAAAGAGACGCCTTTTTCATACCTGCAATAGAAGATTTTATGGAACGCAAACTGCCTTGCATCGAACCTGAAGAAGACTGGCTTGTCATGCCTGCGAAAGTCGCAGGCAAAAAAGATCCAAACTACGACCGAAAAAAGAGGTCCACCCCACGAAAAAGGAAATTCTCGGACAAGGGAAACAAACGCCGGAAATATTAACCCCAACTTTTAACGCAGATAAAATATGTCGGGATTTATGGAAATCCTTTTGATCCTTGCTCTTATTCTGGGCATTTTCATGCTCCCGAGGCTGATGTCCAGGAATAGGGGGGGGACTACTGAAAGCCATGATAGCGGCTTCAGACCCACAGGATGGACTCGACTGGCCATTGTGGTCTCCATTGTCTGGCTGGCCGTAGCATCGTTCTTGCTCAAACCCTGGAACGGCCGCTGGGATTTCTTCCTCTATGCTGGCATCGGACCCGTAGTCCTGAGCTGGGGGATCTTTTGGGTATTTTCCGGATTCTTCAAGGACAAGCGTTAAACGAACTTAGAAAAAAAGGAATGACTATTTTGAAAGGTTATGTACAAGTATACACCGGCAAAGGCAAAGGGAAAACAACAGCAGCCTTTGGGCTTGCTCTGCGGGCCGCCGGCGCCGGACTCAAAGTATATCTCGCACAATTTGTGAAAGGAACGAAATACAGTGAATGCTACGCAGTAGAAAAACATCTGTCTGAGTTCATTACCTTAAAACAATACGGGATGGGCTACTTCATTGAAAGAGAACCCAATGAAGAAGATAGACGAATTGCCTCCGAAGGTCTTCAAGAAATCAAAGAGATTATGTGTTCCCGGAAATTTGACATTATCATTTTAGACGAAGCCAATATTGCCGTTTACTACAAGCTTTTTTCCGCAGAAGACCTGCTCGATTTCATTAGCGAAAAGCCTGAAAACATTGAACTGATCATAACAGGCAGGCATGCAGATCCGAAGATTATCGACAGGGCGGACCTGGTAACGGAGATGAAGGAGATAAAGCATTATTACAAGCAGGGGGTCGAAGCAAGAAAGGGAATTGAGAAATAGAACCGGGGTTTGGTTCTAACTTCGCCAACTTGATACGGTCATTCACAAATACATTCGACAGTTCATAATCTTAATCATAATCATACTCCTTTTAACCTATTCCATGGCGGTTCGATTATGATTACGATTAAGATTATGAGTAAGAAAACGACTCTCATAGCCGACATTACGGGCAAGCCATAAAACCAAAAAAAGGCACTCAGATTTCAGATCCGGGTACCTTTTTTTATATTTCTATTTCTTCTTGCTTTGTTGGTGTGCATCCCGCCATTACTCACGGAAGGCGGGGCGCTGACATTCACTTGATTATCTGGAATTTTAAGCTGCTTTCTCCAGCCTCACCGCACATACCTTGAACTCGGGGATTTTCGCTATGGGATCCATAGCCGGGTTCGTCAGAACATTGGCATTGCTCTCTAAAAAATGAAATGCCATAAACAGCAATCCCTCGCCCACCCGATCCGTTACAGCCGTTTTCAAGCTCACAGTACCACGTCTCGATGTCACACTGACCTCATCGCCCTGGACAACCCCTAGTTTTTCTGCATCTCCAGGGTTTATCTCCAAAAATCCTTCACGAACCTCTGCGTCTAATGTAGGTGAGTTGCGCGTCATGGTGGCGGTATGGTAGTGGGCATATACCCTTCCCGTGGTCAACCAAAAAGGATATTCATCATCCACAACCTCGGCGGGCGGCTTATACTCAATGGCATGGAAAAGCCCTTTCCCACGGGCAAAAACATCCTTGTGCAAGAATTTTGTCCCGGGATGGTCTTTGTCAGGACAAGGCCACTGCAACCCCTCCCCTTCCAGTCGATCATAGCTTATGCCACCGTACGATGGGGTAACCGAAGCGATTTCTTCCATAATAGCTTCGGGCGAATCGTAGTTCATGGCATACCCGAAACGGTTCGAGACTTCCTGAATGATTTCCCAGTCAGCTCGCGAATCGCCGACTGGTTCAATGGCCTTACGCACGCGTAGGACCCGCCTTTCCGTATTGGAAAATGTCCCGTCTTTTTCGGCGTAGGAAGCTCCGGGCAACACCACATGGGCCAGTTCGGCGGTAGGGGTAAGAAAGATATCTTGAACGATAAGGAGCTCCGCATTTTTCATGGCCTTTATCACATGCTTGGTATCAGGATCGCTCTGGATGGGATTTTCCCCCATCACATACAATGCCTTTACCGATCCATCGGAAAGCCCTGACAGCATAGCGGGAATGGTCAATCCGATCTCCCCGGAAAGCTTTGCACCCCAGGCAGTCTCAAATTTTTTCTGATTGTCCAACATGGTCACCGGCTGGTAGGCCGGATACACATTAGGAAGCGCACCCATATCGCAGGCCCCCTGGACATTGTTCTGGCCGCGAAGCGGATTCACTCCTGTCGCTTCCCTTCCTATGTGACCCGCAAGCATCGCCAGGTTGGCCAGGGATTTCACATTGTCCACACCGGTGATGTGTTGGGTGATTCCCATGCAATATATAATAGACCCTCGTTCTGCCTTTGCATAGTATTCAGCAATTTTGACAATATCCTCGGCAGCAATGCCTGTAATCTCTGCAACTTTTTCCGGTGTATAGTCGGCAATGACCTTCTTAAATTCCTCAAAGCCTTCCGTTCTTTCATCAACAAAGGCGCTGTTCTCAAGGCCGTTTTCAAGGATCACGTGCATGATACCGTTCAGAAGAGCAACATCCGTACCGAGTTTCTGGCTCACATACACATCTGCTTCCTGGGCAAGCTGAATCCTTCGGGGATCTGCTACAATCAGTTTCGCCCCTTTCTTCTTTGCTCTGAAAATCCGTGTGGCCACAAGAGGATGCGAGGAGGTGGTATTTGATCCTATGACGAAAATGCAATCCGCATCCGCAATTTCTTCCATAGAATTTGTCATGGCTCCACTTCCAAAAGCGGCGGCAAGACCTGCCACCGTCGAGGAGTGTCAGAGACGCGCACAATGATCAACATTGTTGGTCCCTACCGCAGCCCTGGCAAATTTCTGGAGGAGATAATTTTCTTCGTTGGTCACTTTCGCGGAAGAAAGAAAGGCGATACTGTCGCTTCCCGCCGAATCTTTGATTTCTTTCAACCTGGTAGCCGTATAATCCAGTGCCTCGTCCCACGAAACCTCCACAAGACGGCCCTCTTTTCTTATCAGAGGTGCGGTAAGCCGGTTCGGGCTCTGAACAAATTCATGTACGTTCCAGCCCTTGATACAGAGTTTCCCCTGGTTGGTGGGACTGGTCTTGCATGGAATGGTATCTATGATCTGTCCGTCAAGCACTTCCAGATAGAAACCACAGCCGCATCCACAATAGGTACAAGTGGTCAGCACGGTCCTGTAGTCCATAAAAAAGCTCCTCTCTTTCTGAGCCAATTTCAAAACGCCCCCTTTTGCCCGATCTCTGCGTCAGGATCAAATTTTAATCATCGAAATATCAAATATATTCCTGTGGTTAAAATTTTCACCTTCCTTGCCCTCGAACAAAATTGAGCATTTTGAAACTGGCTCTTTCTGTTTGTCTATTATTCAGCGGCCCCGCGCAGCACATTCAGGGGTGATTTCACATAGGCATCCTGCCCGGTGCGGTAATCGAATTCATCATCCACGATCTCCGCCACCTTCTTGTACAATGTCCTGAGCGGTATATCGGCTGGACAGACCTCATTACAAAGGCCACAATCAATACACCTTCCCACCATGTGAACAGCACGGGTCAGATGGAAAACAGGGTTTTCGGGTGGAATATCCCCCGTACTGATCAGGTTGTCTTCTTCAAGCGTGCATTCATGGCAGAAACACATGGGGCATACATCTCTGCAGCCGTAGCATTTGATACACCTGGAAAACTCCTTGAACCAGTACTCAAACCGGCCATCCAGATTCATGGCATCCACACGGGAAACCGAATCAAAAGTGACCCCTTCTGCCTTTTCCCCTTCCACGAACTCTTCAGGATAGGGTTTGAGGCATTCACAGGCTTCCGCAAGATCCTGGGGACAAGCAACCCCAACAGGGACAACCTTATCAGGATTCAGTTGATTCCAGGTATAAAGCGCCTTCAACCCACGATCATCGCATCCTCGAACCAGGACGCCAAAGGAATCTTCCGGATAGCGTCGGGCGATATTGATCAACTGTTTGTTGAGCGAATACCGGGTATCCCCGGATCGTTTCCAATCACCAATCACCAGATTTTCCAGATCATCCCCATCAGAAAACAGGTGGGGTCCCACATGCCCATACTTATTGCTCAGGCCAACAAAACCTTCGATCTCTCCCGATTTCAAAAGTTCCCTGACCTTTTCCCTTACTTTTTCACTCATCGAAATACCCTCACCAGGCCAAGACGGAGAACCATTAAACACCCTCCATGCGTATGTAAGGCTGAACGTTCCCCCCTCCCAAACCTGCTATGCAGCCAGGAGTTTTCTTTTCTTCTCCGTAATCGGCGATGGTCCCATCTCTTTTAATGCACTGACAAAATCTTTTACTTCCTCGGCAAATTCCGGACCTTCCGCGGATGATATCCATCTTGAACGCAGACGATCCTCTCCAATGCCGCTAAAAGCCAGTAGTTTTCTTAAAAAGCGAACCCGTTTATCCGTAGCGTAATTACCGTACAGGTAATGGCAATCGCCCAGATGTCACCCACCCACGAATACGCCGTCAACCCCCTGCTGGAAAGAACGCAGAATATGGTGCGGCGAAACACTGGCGGAACACATAACCCGAACGGTACGGATGTTCGTAGGGTATTGCAGTCGACTGACCCCAGCCAGGTCAGCAGCAGCGTACGCTCACCATGTACACAGAAAGCAGACTATTTTTGGTTCAAAATCGGCATTACTCATATCTATTCCCCTTTAACACAATTCACAGTGCCCTTATCTGAGCCAGAATCTGCTCCGGCTTGAAGCCCTTGAGCTTAGCGCTCTGAGACGGACAGGTTGAAGCGCAACATCCACATCCTTTGCAAAGGATGGTTTTAACCTGACAGATCTTTTTCTCCGGCAGATAATCAATTGCTCCGTACGGACACATATCCATGCATCCCATACACCCCACGCAGGAGTCCTCATCGATTTCAGCAACGATGGCGCTAACTACCAGTTTATCCTTGAACAGGATCGTGGCAACCCTTGATGAGGCGCCAAGCCCTTGAGAAATGGCCTCTTCGACATTTGCCGGATAACGGGCGGATCCGCAAACAAAAATCCCATCCGTAGCAAAATCGAGGGGCCGTAATTTGGCATGGGCTTCAAGAAAAAAGTTGTTCTGATCCATGGGAACCCGCAAGAGCTGGGAAAGTCCGGCAGCATCTTCCCGAGCCACGAGAGGCGTGGAGAGAACCACCAGATCACAAGGAATCTCGACTGTCTTTCCCGTCAGAGAACGGTAAAATTCTACCTTTCCCTCTTCCACGGATGGGGGCTGATCAGCGGAGAATACATCAAAACGAACACCCTCCCCCCTTGCATCCCAAAGCATTTGCTCATTTTCGGTTCCATACATCTGCATATCCCTGTAAAGAATATGTACATGTGCATCCGGGTTCTGTTCCTTGAGCAATCGGGCATTTTTTACCGCAGTCTGACAGCATATCCTCGAACAATATTCCCTTTCAGGGGAACGGGCGCCTGCGCACTGGATCATCACAACCCCTTTTGCTTCGACCGGTCCCTTTTTCAGCCTGCCCTCCAATTCCATCTGGGTGATGACTTTTTCCCCGTCATACCCGTACAGTCCTTCAGGAACGAGCGGCACGGCGCCGGTAGCCACCACGATGCAGCCCACATTCTCCTGCACGGTCTCGCCGCTGTCGCGCTTGATGCCAACTTCATAATTCCCGATATAACCGCCCACATCTTCCAACTGGGAACCAAGATAAACAGAGATGTTCGATCTGTCTGTAACCGCCTCGATCAACCCCGAAATTCGTTCTGAAGCCTCGTTGCCATAGGGGGCCACCCGGTGGATTTTTCTCAACAGGCCTCCCAGATCCTTATCCTTTTCAACCAGCACCACCTCAAGTCCCATTCCGGCCAAAGTATCGGCTGCAGTCAAACCGGCGACACCGCCTCCAATCACCAGAGCCCTCGGGTTCAAGGATGCTTCAATATCCATCTGGGGCTCCAGAAAAGCAGCCTTCGACACCCCCATCCTCACCAGGTCTTTGGCCTTCGCCGTCGCCTCGTCTCTCTCCTGCATATGGACCCAGGAACATTGGTCCCTGATATTGACCATTTCAAAGAGGTAGGGATTTAAATCAGCGGCCGAACAGGAACTCTGGAACAGTGGCTGGTGGGTACGGGGCGAACAGGATGCCACAATCACCCGATTGAGATTATGCTCCTTTATCCCGTTCTGTATTTCGCCGATCCCTGCTTCTGAACAGGTATAGAGATTCTCCTTGGCATACACCACTCCGGGGATACCGGATGCGTATTCCGTAACGGCCTTACAATCCAGGTGTCCGGCAATATTGGAACCACAGTCGCAGATGAAAACTCCGATCCGCAGATCCTCTTTCGGCAGCTCTTTTTCTTTTTCCTTCTTACTCATATGGTTAGACTCCTTCAGGATGCTTCTCGCATCTTAGAATCCATAATGACCAGTGATGCCCTGGCTGCAGCGCCACTGGCCTGGGCAACAGATTCGGGAATATCCATGGGTCCATGGGCGCAACCGCAGGCAAAGATTCCAGGGACTGTCGTATCCAACGGTTGGAACGTACCGGTCTCAAAAAATCCGAAACGGTTCACCCCAATACCTAAAATCTCCGCCAGTTCTTCAACGCCCTCATTAGGAGCACAAGCCGTAGCCAGAATCACCATATCAAAATCGACTGACTTGACCCGTCTCTCCTTTGTATCTTCATAGGTTACCACGGGGTTGTGATTCGGTCCCTCCGTGATCTCGGCAATCCGACCTCGAATATAGCTGATTCCGGACTGGTTTCCACCCCTGACCTTATACTCTTCAAAACCTTTGCCCACAGCCCTGATATCCATGCCGAATATGACGGATGTCGTCTCGCGTTCATGCTCATTGGCTATAATCGCTTCCTTGATGGAATGCATGCAGCAGAAACCCGAACAGAATGGGTAAAACCTGAAATCCCTCGACCCAACACATTGGATAAAAGCCAACCTCTTGGCCACGGAAAAACCTTCCGCTTTCTTTTTCAATGTTTCCAGTGGCTCTACAATCTCAAGGTGTGCGGCGTATTTCGCAGCCCACTTCTTCCGATCATCATCATCCGCGTAGTCACCACTCTGGAAGGCCTCAACCATTTCGGCCGAATCCTGTCCATGTTTCTTTTCAAGTTTCCCTATCGCTTTCTGGGATTTTTTGACTTTCTTTTCCAGTTCATGAATTTCCGCTTCCACCGCCAGATCAGACGGGCGATCCAAATGCCCACCCGTTGGACCGCTGGCGCTGAGCAGTCTTTCGAACTCAATGGCCGTAATCACATTGGGTATTTCACGATACTGGTATTCCGGGATCACTGAGGGATCAAAAACCTTGTACCCGCTGGCCACAATAATGGCCCCGGCGTCGATCTCCACAACCCTGTCTTTCTGGTCAAAATTCACGGCATCGGCCTGGCAGACTTTCGCGCAAATACCGCATTTTTTGCCATTCAGTTGCCTGCAATGATCAGGATCAATGGTATGCGTAGATGGAATTCCCTGTGCAAACCAGCTGTAAATAGCCCTCCGGTCGCCAAGGCCTTCATTGAAGGCATCCGGCAGTATAGTCGGGCATTTCTCTTTGCATGCACCACAACCGGTGCACCGATCCTCCTCCACATAACGGGCTTTCTTTCGCACAGTAACCTTGAAATCGCCTTCTTCCCCGTCCACCTTTTCCACTTCCGAGTAGGCCATCAATTCAATATTGGGATGTCGACCGACATCCAGCATCTTAGGCGAAAGGATTCAGATAGCGCAATCGTTTGTAGGAAACGTCTTATCCAACTGCGCCATTTTTCCGCCGATACTGGGCAGACGTTCCACGAGATGCACCTTAATACCCATTTCGGCGAGATCCAGCGATGCCTGAATCCCGGCGATGCCTCCTCCAATAACGACTATATCTTTCTTCACGGTCTTGCTCCTGTCTACCCTAATGTCTTCCGTTGTATTCCAGATCAGGCTGCATTTTTCAGATCTGAAGGCCCCAAGGTTTTGACCTGTTCCGTAAATTCCCTGGCAACTTCGGCAAATCGGGTACCTTCGGCTGAAGATATCCATTCAAGTCTTAATCTGTTGGTATCGATACCAAGTATTTTGACCAGTTCAACCGTCATGTCAAACATTTTTTCAGCTTTTACATTACCATCCAGGTAATGACAATCACCGAAATGTCACCCGGCTACCAGAACGCCGTCCGCACCCTTCTGGAACGCCTTGAGAACAAAATTGGGATTGATCCTTCCAGAACACATAACCCGTATAATGCGCATGTTGGGAGGATACTGAAACCGGCTGACGCCCGCCAGATCTGCAGCGGAATAGGCGCACCAGTTACAAGCGAATGTAACGATTTCGGGAGAAAACTCTTCAGCCATTGGTAAACTCGCTTTTACTAGTATATAGTTGGTTTTTTATCTGCAGGCCACGTTGAGTAGTTTAGTGGTTCAGTAGTCGAGTAGGACTACTCAACAATTCAAGACTCTCTATGCGTGTTTCCTGTTTTGCCAATCGTCAATCATCAATCGTCAATCGTCAAACGTCAATTCAGCGCCGCTTCCACCATAGTCAGAACTTCCTGGTCATCATAGTGAAAATTGACTGCGGCGCCGGTTGGGCAGGCAGCAGCGCAGGACCCGCATCCCTTGCACAGGGCGGCTTCTACGTGGGAGACCATTCGACCACCCTCCCTTTCCTCCAGATTGATTGCACCAAATGGACACGCTTCCACGCAGATACCGCAACCAAGGCAGTAATGCTCATCCACATGGGACACCACACCTTCAACGGTGAGGGTCTGCTTTGCAAGAACCACGGATGCCCTGGATGCCGCAGCCTGAGCCTGGGCGATGCTTTCCTCGATTGGTTTCGGGTAGTGGGCCATGCCGGCAAGAAAAAGGCCGTCAGAGGCAAACTCCACAGGCCTCAGCTTGGCATGGGCTTCCATGAAAAACCCATCTTCGTTAACGGAAAGTTTGAACATCTGCGCCAACTCCCCATTGTCCCTGGGAATAATGGCCGATGCCAAAACCACGAGATCGGGGGAAATTTTGATATCTCTCCCGAGGATATGGTCTTTAACAAC
Organism: uncultured Desulfobacteraceae bacterium; assembly: GCA_964407525.1. GTDB lineage: Bacteria > Desulfobacterota > DSM-4660 > Desulfatiglandales > Desulfatiglandaceae > DUZB01. Next base: position 12,941 of record CAYOWC010000083.1, read on the forward strand.
TACGGAGATTCCGCCTGCCTCTTTCGTAACAATCGGCTTTCGATCAAGATCGTAGCGGACGAAAACAATCCCCTTGCTGCGCGCTTTCCTGTAAAGTTCTTCCCTCTGCCCGTAGGTACGGATATCCCTGTACAGGATATAGATCTCCATATCCGGTTTGTCTTCTTTCAGCTCGAGAGCGGACTTGATAGAATGGGTACAGCAGACCTTGGAACAATAGGGTCTCTGTGGCTCCCTGGAACCCACACACTGAATAAAAACGGCTGTTTTCACGTCTTTAATCCTGCTGTCTGCAGCTTTCAGGGCATCATCCAGATCAAGGTGTGTCAGTACCCTGTCATCTTCACCATAGAGATATTCCGACGGTTTCTGTTCCAGGGCGCCTACTGCGACCACTACCGCTCCGTGTTCCAGGTTTTCCTCTGCTCCATTATGAGAAATCGTGGTTTTGAAATTCCCCACAAACCCCGATGCATCCTTTATGCTTGCATCTGTAAAGACATCCACAAGCGGATGATTCTGGACCGATTGAATGATTTCCTTCATACCGGCATCGATCGATTCACCCTGCCATGTATTCACGAGGCGGCTTGCGTTTCCCCCCAGTTCAGAGGACTGCTCCACGAGATACGTGTGAAATCCCTGGTCGCCAAGCCCTAACGCTGCCGTCATGCCGGATATTCCACCGCCGATAACCAGGGCCTTATTATCCACTCCAATGGACGGTTGGGGCAGCGGCTGTATAAGCTGCGCCCTCGCTACCGCCATGCGAACCAGATCCTTCGCCTTCAGGGTTGCCTCTTCCCGTTCTTTGCTGTGGACCCAGGAGCAGTGGTTCCGGATATTGGCCATTTCGAAGAGGTATTTGTTCAGGCCCGCGTCCTTCAAGGTTTCCTGGAACAGGGCTTCATGGGTCCTCGGCGTACACGCCGCCACCACCACCCGGTTCAGGCCTTCGCGCAGGATCACTTCTTTCATTTTGTCCTGCGTATCCTGCGAACAGGTAAAAAGATTCTCTTCCACATAGCTCACCCCTGGAAGACTGCGTGTGTAATCCGCCACGGCGGGGATATCTACAATCCCACCGATGTTGGTTCCACAGTTGCAGACAAAGACACCTACCTTGGGGGCTTCTGAAGAGACATCCCGTTCTTCCGGATAGGACACCTCCTTAGTCAAAGTACCCCTGGCCGAAGACAGCAAGGCCTTCGCACTGCACGCAGCCGCACTGGCTTCCACAACCGAATTCGGGATGTCCTTGGGTTCCTGGAAAGCCCCGCAGACATAGATACCGTTTCTTGAGGTCTCCACAGGATGAAAAGTACCGGTCTGAACGAAATGGTCCTGGTCCAGTTCTACGCCAAGATCATTGGCCGTTTCTATGAGAGATTCGGGAGTCTCCAGTCCCGAGGCGAGAACCACCACATCGAAAATTTCAGAATGAATGGAACCTTCCTCGTCTGCATATTCCAGAATAAGGTCTTTCGTAACAGAATCTTCTGAAATGGAATGGATCCTTGAACGGATGAATCGTACCCCCTGTTCATCTTTGGCACGGTTGTAGTATCGCTCAAAATCCTTTCCGTAGGTACGCATATCCATGAAAAATATAGCGGCATCCAGATCCTGATCCGAGTGTTCTTTAGCAATAACCGCCTCTTTCACCGAATACATGCAGCAGACAGAAGAGCAGTAACCATGGTCGCAGCGATTGATATCCCTGGATCCTACGCACTGCAGCCATGCAATCTTTTGTGGCTCCCGGCCGTCCGATGGACGTTTCAAATGACCTTGATATGGTCCGGTAGCGCTGAGAATCCGCTCAAATTCCATACTGGTGACCACATTGGAATAGGATGCGTAGCTGTATGTATCAAACTGAGAAGGATCAAAGGCCTTAAAGCCGGGTGCCAGGATTACCGAGCCCACATCAATGGAAATCTTTTTGGTTTGCTCGGAATGCGTCTCCAAGGTAACCGCTTCAGCCTTACAGGCATCCACGCACTGGTAACATTCACAGCATCCCCCGCAGTTGAGACATCTGGCGGCCTCTTCTTTTGAATCTTCCTCACTAGGAAGAAGGGAAACCTCATCAAATCCTGAAATGGCCTCCATCGCCGGTAAGGTTTCCACAGACAACCGTTTCCCGACGGGTTCATCTTCAGGGATCTCCACCCAGTTTTCCCCAATGGGTGGTTCATCAATCCATTCCTCCGGCAGCTGTTCTCCCTGAAGAAATTTGTCCATATACAGGGCGGCACGTTTCCCCGCCTCAACCGCTTCAATAACCGTAGCAGGACCGGTAATCACATCCCCGCCGGCAAAGATCTCCGGGACATTGGTCTGAAGTGTCTCCGGATTCACCACCAGCATATTCCACCGGGAAATCTCAATTCCCGATTCTTCCCCGCCCAAGAAATCCAGATCCGGCTGCTGTCCAACGGCCGGGATGATGTGGGCCGCTTCAATAAAAAACTCAGAATCTGCTATCGGTATAGGCTTGCGCCTGCCGGTGGTATCTGCATCAGTAAGCCTTGTCCGAATGCACTCGATCCCTGCCGCATTGCCGTCTTTTTCTGAGATTTTTACGGGGGCCACAAGAAAATGGATTTTGATACCTTCCTTTTCCGTTTCTTCCACTTCCTCCGGACCCGCCAGCATCTCCGTCCGCGACCGTCGATAGATAATATGGACTTCATCCGCTCCAAGCCGTAAAGCCGTCCGTGCACCATCAAGGGCCGAATGGCCTCCACCGATGATAACAGCCTTCCCTTGAAGTTTCGTTAGTTCTCCCAACTCCACTTTCCTGAGAAAACTTGTGACATCCTGAACTCCCTGGGTTTCTTCCCCCGAAAGCCTCAGTTTCAGTCCTTTCCAGGCACCGGAACCTAAGAATATGGCCTTGGCCCCATGGGCTTTGAGTTCTTCCAAGGTAAGGTCTTTTCCAATGGCCGTGTTCGTATGGATTTCGATGCCAAAGCGTTTTAAATTATCAATTTCATTGTCCAGGACCGCCCTGGGAAGACGATGTGCAGGAATGCCGTACCGCATCATACCCCCGGCCTCAGGCATGGACTCGTAAACACTCACCTTATATCCTGCGAGGGCCAGAAAATAAGCAGCGGTAAGACCGGCAGGTCCAGCCCCGACAACGGCAACCTTCTCCTCTTTCATCTCTATTTGAGGAACGGGAATTTCCTGAAGATTGGTACGGTCAGCCGCCACCCGCTTCAGTTCTCGAATCGATATGGATTCATCCAGTTCCAGACGCCGGCAACTTTTTTCGCAGGCATGGGGACATACACGACCCAGCACCCCTGGGAAGGGAAGATCCTCCATGATAATTTTGATCGCTTCCGTGTATTTGCCCTGTTTCACCATCTGGACATAGCCCTGGACGTTCAAGTGAGCCGGGCAGGCCATTCTGCACGGCGCCAGGTCCAGTTTCTCAATAGCAAAGCCCCCGGGAATGGCCTGGGCGTAGGATTTATAGGTGGCTTTGCGTGTCACCATGTCCATGTCATATTCGCTGGGCCGCTCCACGGGACAGGCCTCCGCGCAATCACCACAGGCAGTGCATGCATCAGCGTCAATAAAACGCGGAGTTTTTCTAATTTTCACCTGGAAATCGCCCTCATTTCCGCTGACGTCTTCTACTTCTGAGCAGGTATGCAGTTCAATATTGATGTGCCGGCCGACCTCGACCAGTTTCGGAGAGATAATTCACATCGCGCAGTCGTTGGTGGGAAACGTTTTATCCAACTGGGCCATCACTCCACCAATGGCTGATGATTTTTCCACCAGATGCACATAAAAACCGGAATCCGCCATATCAAGAGCAGCCTGCATCCCCGAGATGCCGCTGCCGATTATGCATACAGAACCACGTATTTTCCCGGGCGTTTCTTTTTTCATTCGGATCTCCTCGACTGAATTTAAGACCTCATCACATGTTTCGTTCGTGAAAGGCGTAAATACTTTATCCATTTAGCCTATATAAAAAAGAACATTCACAGTCAAGTAATATTTCCAGAGCCGTACACATCAATCCCCTTGATAGTCCTCTTTTTTTGTGATTTAATTCCTAGAGACTTAGGCTGGTAATAATAACCAATTTCACACGAGCGCCGCCTCTGACCGG
>CAYOWC010000084.1:0-16857 GCA_964407525.1 uncultured Desulfobacteraceae bacterium
AAAAGAAGGCGGTATCGATTGGGACCGAAGGAACCTGGACTGTTTGACGGCCATGCTGAAGCAGGATTTGTAAAGGGGGAGTCTGCCTTTGACTCTTATTATGGAGGAAAGAATCAATGGCAGACTCCATTACTACATTAGGCACTACCAAAGACAGCGCAGAAGTAATTGATGTTTTAGAAAGGCTAAGTGTATGGTGATTAATTATGGTGAAAAGAAAAACGAAAAAATTTACTGAAACTGAAATCATTGAATCCGCAATTGAGGACTCACTAAGACCAGGTGATTACATTGGAGATAATTCAAGCTGGTCTTTCGTTTCAGATCTCGAAAAAGTCAAGAATAGAATTGACAATGTTGTCAACAAAGAACCTATTCGATCCATTGGCCTAATTGAAACCTTTATCGCTGCCTGCTATGAGAAAGCAGAAGAGATCGATGACTCAAGTGGATCATTCGGCGATTTTATAGAAGAGTTATTTTGTTCCTGGGTCAATGCCAGACAGGAGGCAGACTTTGCAGCGAAAGAAACAGTTGGTCGTCTTCTTGCTTGGATGGATAATGACAACTACGGTTTTACCTATCACCTGGAACGAAACGTTTCCAAGCTCCTCAATAAAAAAGGTTTAATAGAATTTGCCGCGGCCATTCGTACACGGTATGATGCAGAGGGAGTAAAAGATCACCATCGACGGCAATGGGGAGAAACTCTTAAGAGCATTTATGCTGCCGGCCGTGACTTTAAATCATACCTTTCAATTTGCGATGAGACAGAGCTTTTGCCTATTGATTGCGAGATGTTGGCAGGAATGCTTCTTTCACGTCGAAAGCCGGCAGAGGCATTAAAATGGGTAGAAAAAGGACTTATAATCCAGAGCAATAATCAACTGTACCGGGGATCAAGCTATAAACTTAATACCATGAAACGTTATATCCTCACTAAACTCGGGAGACCTGAAGAAGCACTAGCGGATGCATGGCAAAATTTTTCTAAACACCCTGATGAATTCACCCACAAAGAGCTGTTAAAGCATATTCCAAAACAACAACGTTCCGAATATCATAACCGTATCCTTGAAGCTATTGATACCGCTGAATTGGGAACAGGCATTGATTTGCTGCCTAAATTAAAAGAAACGGAAGTACTTGCTGAACGGTTACGAAAAATCTCTAGTAGCAGTTTAGAGTCTCTAAGCCATTATACAACCGAGCCAGCAGCCAAGAAACTTGCCAAAGAGTGTCCGGACGTAGCAGCTAAACTTTATCAGGCCATGGGATTACGGATAGTAAATGCCAAAAAGAGCAAGTATTACGACGCTGCGATATCTAATTTTGAACAGGCTAAACGTTGCTATGAAAAAGCTAGCCTTGAATCAGTCTGGCTTGAATTGGTTGAAAACGTTAGAAATAATCATTATAGAAAATATAGTTTCATGCCGGGATTTGAACAGGTAGCTGAAGGGAAAGGTCCAAGAACAAAACCATCGTTTATTGACCTGGCAAAAACACGAGCCAAAAAAATGGGTGGTTCAAGTTATTAGCCTAATGGAATTCTCGAAACACCCTATTTAGAACCGGAAGTCCTTCCCAAATTTTCAGATTGGTCTGCCACACAAGCTTTTAGGAATATGCTATGAATAGAGGCTCTGATATCATAAAGTCCGTTCGGAAACAGTTGTTCTGTGTTTGCTTGTAATATGTGCAGCGCTTTGTTCAGTAAAAACTTCTTTGACACCTTACTTAGAGGATTATTTGAAGGCCCTCGAAAAACAAAAACGCGGAATCATGCAAAAACTGATAACCGATGAGGTGCAGTTGAAACCATGAAACTCCCTATCAATATCCATGACCTCCTGAGCGCCCGAACCGTGGAGTGGGAACGGCTGGAGTTCAAGTCCGGTTGGAATCCAAAGGCCGTGCTGCACACCCTGTGTGCCTTTGCCAATGATTTTCACAACCTGGGCGGCGGCTACATCATTTTAGGCGTAGAGGAGGATAAGGACCGACCGATTCTGCCGCCTGTCGGGTTATCCCTCAATCAAATCGATGCCATTCAAAAAGAGATTGTGGATCTGGGCTACCGGATGATTCCCTACTATCATCCCATTATTGCTCCCTGCGAAGTGGACGGAAAACATCTCCTTGTGCTGTGGGCATCGGGCGGTATGACCAGGCCTTACAAGGCTCCGGTCTCCCTGGCAAAAAAAGACCGGGAATTTGCCTATTACATCCGGAAAGGATCCGTGACGGTCCGGGCCCGGAATCAGGATGAAACCGAATTGATGTCTTTGGCTGCCACTGTCCCATTTGATGACCGCATTAATCACCGGACCACTCTGGACGACCCGGATCTGGGCCTGATTCGCGCTTACCTCAAACAAGTCAAAAGTGATCTCTTCCGGGAATCCGCTAAAATGGATTTCAGCCAGCTCTGCAGACAGATGAATATTGTGGATGGGCCGGACGAATCCTTGTGGCCGAAAAATGTGGGATTGATGTTCTTCAATGACGACCCATGCCGTTTTTTTCCCCAGACCCAGATCGACGTGGTTCATTTCCCCGAGGGACCGGCCGCGGATTCCTTCACGGAAAAGATTTTCAAGGGACCGCTTCATGTGATGTTGCGGGAAGCGCTTTCTCACATTCGCTCCATGGTCATCGAGGAAAAGGTGATCAAATACCCGGATCGGGCAGAGGCAGACCGGTTTTTTAATTATCCTTTTGCGGCTATTGAAGAGGCCCTTTGCAATGCAATCTATCACCGGTCGTATGAAATACGCGAACCGGTAGAGGTGCGGCTTATGCCCGATTGCATCAACATCGGCAGCTTTCCAGGGCCGGACCGATCCATCCGCGAACAAGATATGCGCAAATTCCGTTTCCTTTCGCGCCGCTATCGTAACCGGCGGGTGGGTGAGTTCCTGAAAGAGCTAGAAATGACCGAGGGCCGTGGTACTGGAATCCCGAAGATAATGCGTGAGATCAGGAAAAATGGATCTCCTGACCCTATATTCCACACGGATGATGACCGGAGCTTTTTCCTGGTCGAGTTTCCTGTTCATCCTGTTTTTGCCAAAGACTTGGAAACCACCCCGGAAGTCACCATGGAAGTCACCATGGAAGTCACCATGGAAGTCAAGAAGCTTTTAAAGGCCGTGACCGGTGAGCACTCCCGCAGGGAACTCCAGAAAATGCTCAAGCTGAAAAATGCCGACCATTTCCGCAAGGCATACCTTTTGTCGGCAATAGAAGCCGGGGTCGTGGAAATGACTTTACCGGACAAACCCCAAAGCCGTCTTCAGAAGTATCGGCTCACACAAAACGGTCTGGCGCTCAAGAAGGTATTGTGGGAAAGCATACAGGTCGAAACATAAGAAGAGGACATGGAAGAACAAGTCCCATATGGAATCTCGGAATATGAGGTGCCGATCTACCCCAAAAAGGGATAAAGGGACAGGCAAATAATTGTTGATGAAATCGCTTTTGCTGACTTCTTTGCTTCAGGTGGGGATAAAAAAACCTTGACATTCCTCAAATGTTTCTGTAGTCAAAGCCCATCAGTATTGTCAGAATCATAAAAAGATTACTATTTCAGGAAGACTTCAATGACGCACCGGTTTACAGACAGATTTCTTTATTATTGGTCGTATTCTTATACCACCTGTCTGCCTGTGCTCTGCTGAAAGTTTCCAAACTCAACAATTAAGTCGCCGGCAGACAAGCCCGCGGCTTTTTTTTGTTCTAAAGGCCGCGTGAAGCACTGCTTCTCCCGGCCTTTTTTGTTTTAGGAAAAGGAATGTTCCCCATGAAAAAGACTTACGATGTAAACGTAGACTCATTTGACCCCTTGATTGCCCCCGATGTCTTAAAGGAAGAATTCCCCCTCTCTCAACGCGCCGGCGAAACGGTATTAAAGAGCCGGGAAGACATCCAACGTATCTTGAAAAAAGAAGACAAAAGATTGTTGGTGGTAGCAGGCCCCTGCTCCATCCATGATGAAGGGGCCGCGTTGGATTATGCGGAGCGCTTAAATCGGCTGAGAAAAGAAGTTGAAGATACCCTGATGGTGGTCATGCGGGTATATTTCGAAAAACCGAGGACCACCGTGGGTTGGAAAGGCTTGATCAATGATCCCCACCTGGATGACACTTATGATATAATGAGCGGCATCCGAAAAGCCCGCAAGCTTCTCCTCCATATTACAGAAATGGGTCTGCCCACGGGGACGGAGATGCTCGACCCCATTACGCCGCAATATATTGCAGGATTGGTGTCCTGGTCCGCCGTCGGCGCCCGGACCACCGAATCTCAGATACATCGCGAAATGGCTTCGGGCCTCTCCATGCCGGTCGGATTCAAAAATTGTACGGACGGGTGCCTGAGCAATGCCGTCAATGCCATGATCGCGGCCGGATCTTCCCAGAGTTTTCTGGGCATTGATCCTAACGGACGGGCCTGCATCGTTAACACCACTGGAAATCCCTATGCCCACATCGTTTTGCGTGGAGGAGACCGTCCCAATTACGATTCCGTGAGCATTCGCCAGGCCATCGACGAACTCAAAGCCAAGGGCTTGCCTGACGCTATCGTAGTGGATTGCTCCCACGCGAATTCCTGGAAAAAACATGAAAACCAAGCCATTGTCTGGCAGGATGTCATCAATCAGAAAATGGACGGCAATGACGCAATAGTCGGAATGATGCTTGAAAGCAATATTCATGGGGGCAACCAGAAGAATACCGGCGATTTAAAGACCATGACATACGGGGTGTCGATAACGGATCAATGCATTTCATGGGAAACCACCGAATCCTTATTGCGAACGGCCCATCGGCAGTTGATGCGAAACGGCCTTGCCCGTTCCGGAGCCCCAGCCCAGACGGAGAACGGAAGATACTCCGTGGCAGCCAAGGCTTGATCCCTTTTCTATTTGGAGCATACAGATGAATATCTTTGAAATACACGGCAGTACAGGGAAAACCACCCTGCTTGTGGGTGAAAAAATTGAAAAACTCGGCGCCCATTTACCGCAGTCAGGAACGGTTATCATCACCGACGAAAATGTCCGACATCTTTACGGAAATCAATTTCCCGAAGCCCTGGTCATAGAAATCGGCATGGGTGAAGGCATCAAAACCCTTGAGACGGTCAAAGATATTTTTCAGGAACTGGTAAATCATGAAATAGATCGAACCGCTTTCATCGTAGGGATCGGTGGCGGTATTGTATGCGATATCACCGGATTCGTGGCCTCTACCTACCTGCGGGGCGTTCGGTTCGGTTTTGCAGCAACCACATTACTAGCCCAGGTAGATGCCAGTGCAGGCGGGAAAAACGGCGTTAATTTTTCCGGTTATAAAAATATGGTCGGCGTGTTCAATCAACCCGAGTTTGTCATTTGTGACCCAGAAGTTCTTCAAACACTCTCAAAAAGAGACCGTGGGTGCGGCCTGGCGGAAATCGTCAAACATGCTGCCATCGCAGATAATCGCCTTTTCACTTATCTGGAGGAAAACGTGAAAGAAGCCTTGGCCATGTCTCCGCAGGCCGTACAGAGAATGGTACACGACTCGGTGGTGATTAAATCAGAGATCGTTAACCGGGACGAAAAGGAAACCGGAGAACGCCGCAAGCTCAATTTTGGGCATACCTTTGGGCATGCAGTGGAAAAAATCACCGGAGTTCCCCATGGTGAGGCTGTCAGTATCGGAATGATTGTGGCTGCAAATCTTTCCGTTCAAAGAGGCTACCTGGCCCATTCTCAAGTCGACCGACTGACAGGTCTGCTCAAAGCACTCAAGCTTCCAACACAATTGCCATTTGACAAGACAAAGGCCATTGACGCCCTGCGCCACGATAAAAAAAGGGAGCACAATACCGTTCATTTTGTACTTCTTCGCCGACTGGGTGAAGCCGTGGTTGAACCCATCCCATTATCAGAACTGGAAGCGGTGATCCGTGAACAGTTTTGATCGATTAACCACTTACCTACTCAACCACTTAACGAGGTCTGTATGAAACAGCTATCGGAGCGTATTCGTCAGATATCGGCATCGAGAACCATCCGTCTGAGCGGTGTAATTGACAGTCTTCGAAAGAAAGGACACGATATCATCAATCTCGGCATCGGTGAACCGGACGAATCCCCCCCACCCGACGTTCTTTCCCAAACCGCTGCCGCTGTTACAGGGGGAGAAACCCGCTACGGCCCAGTGTCGGGAATTCCGGAACTACGCGAAGCCGTCGCCGGGCGTTTTGACAGCTATGGAGATGAGAATATCATCGTAACCAACGGGTCCAAGCAAGCCCTGTATATTGCGCTGCAAGTGCTTTGCAGTCCAGGAGACGAGGTTATCATCCCCCGGCCTTGCTGGGTCAGCTTCTGTGAACAGATCAGATTGGCCGGCGCCATACCGGTACTGGTGGATACGGTGGCCCATCAGCTTGATTGCAATGCCATTGAACGGGCTATAAATTCCCGAACCAAAGCAATCATCATCAACAGCCCCAATAACCCTACAGGCGCAGTCTATCCCCGGGAAGATCTGAGAAAGATTGCCGATCTGGCCCAGGCCCATGACCTGTATCTTATATCGGATGAGGCCTACGAAGCGTTTGTCTATGACGGATTAACCTATACCAGTCTCTTTGATTTTCCCCATATTCGGGAACGCCTGATTGTGGCGGGAAGTTTCTCGAAAACTTATTGCATGACAGGGTTCAGAATCGGGTATGCCGTTGCACCTGAACATATCATCTCCGCCATGTCGAGATTACAAAGTCATTTAGCGGGTAACGTGTGTACGTTTGTTCAGCACGGTGCACTGGCCGCCACCCAGCTAGACCCATCCGGTTTTGATCGCTGGAGGGACGCGCTGCAAAAAAAACGGGATTTGACCTTGGAAATGCTCAAGGAGTTGCCGTGCCACACCCCTCGCGGCGCATTTTACGTATTCCCCGACATCACCTGTTGTTTGAAAAACGGGGAAGGCGCCGAGGGTCTGGCAGCGGAAATATTGCAACGTGTCCGTGTGGCCGTGACGCCGGGCGAAGCGTTTGGCGGAAACGGGCATATTCGAATCTGTTACGCAATCGAAGAAAAACGGCTGGTCCAAGGGCTTGAGCGACTGACACAAATAATCAATAAAAGGATAGGAGCAAACTCACCATGATCGGAATTATCGGTTTCGGCAGATTCGGGCGCCTTATGGCTGGATATCTGGCTGAAGATTTTACGGTTAAGGTTTTCAACCGTAGCGACAAATCCGTAGAGATCGCTGAAGCGGGCGCCGTACCGGCGACCCTGGCAGAGACATGCGGTCAAAAAATCGTTATCTTGAGCGTTCCTATTTCTAATATGCGAGAAATGCTCACCCAGATCGCGCCATTGTTGCAACCAGATGCCATCGTGGCAGATGTCTGCTCCGTAAAGGTGTATCCAGCAGAGTGGATGGCAGCGGCGCTTCCGTCGTCGGTATCATTGCTGGCAACACACCCCATGTTCGGTCCCGACAGCGCGGCCGACTCTCTCCATGACCGGAAAATCGTCCTCTGCAACGTGCGGGTACGTGACACCCAATATCAGAAAATAAAAGACTACCTGATCGGAAAAGGACTCAACGTGATCGACACTACACCCGAAGAACATGACCGCCAGATCGCAGTCAGCCTCTCTCTCACCCATTTCATCGGTAGAGCACTGGACGAATTCGGAGCGCAGGAACTCATTATCGATACGGAGGGCTACAAACGCCTACTCCATATTCTGGGGGTAGTGACCCATGATACCTGGCAGCTTTTCGTGGACATGCATCAATACAATCCCTATGCTCAGGAAAATCGGGAGGCATTTATGGCAGCCATGGCACGACTGGAGGAAAAACTGGAAAAATGAGAGAATCTCTATATTGTTGTTTGCGTTCCCAAACGAAGGCTTTCTGATTGCTATACCACATTTCTCATGATAAAAATTTTATAGGCAGTGCCCATCCATTAATGGTATTGTGGGCACCGTAGTTTCCAATTCAGAAATGAATAATCCCTCCAACGCGAAGGATCTACAAGTTGAATCCCGCAATCCGGCGCCTTCCGTTTGGAGTGTAAAGTTGAAATGACTCCGGCTACTCACAATTTTGACCCAATAAAACTCATCTCCCGATGGTCCCACAAACACCTTGGATATATCGCGGGCCTGGGACGTTTCGGGATAAACGCCCAGTTTATCACTCCTTCCGGATGTGCAGGACGACTCGGCAGTCTGGTGACTGATGCCAAGTTAGGAAACAGTCCCCTGGTCAGAGAAAAAGAACTATGCCTGCATAAGAAAGGTTACAAATGCCTTGTGTGCGTAGACCGGTGTCCAGTGAGCGCGGTGTCCGAATCGGGTATCACCCGTAAGCTTTGTTGGGAGCGCCTAAAATCCAATCTTCTTCAAACAGAGTCGCTTGCGGGTCTTGAAAACACGACCCACGTTTGCGGTAAATGCCAAGTCTTCGTGCCTTGCAGCCTGAGTGCTCCGAAGGAAAAGTAGCGGCCTCGGTTTTTTCGTTTCTTAATTTAAGACTTAATTCAGGCCACTGATTCGTAAACGACCATGGCTTCAAACATTGGGGGAGGCATCGCTATATCATGAACGGAAAAGAAAGAATCATCACTGCCCTCGAAATAAATGAACCGGATTGCGTACCCCTGTATATCCACGGCGTCAATGAGGCTCCCATTATCGGGATCGGAAAACACCTCACCGACGGCCTTCCTGAACCACAGGATTTCAGGCTGATGAATGACATGGAAAAACTCAAGCTTGTGGATACGCTTTTCATGATCCATGAGCATTTTGACATTGACGGAATTACAACATTTGAAATCGGTCATGAAACCATGGTTGATGATCTCCATGTCAAAGATGGATTTGGTGTCATTTATAAACTTTCAGAGCATGGTATCCCTGTGCCCGTCGGTCACCCCATAAAAACTTTTGATGAATTAAAAGTATTCAAGCCCCCTGTTCCCAAAATAGAAGACCTGGGGCTTCTTCATCTGGCCGCAAATAGATTTAAGGATCGGAAAGCAATCTTCTGGCTCATGCGGGGCTCTTTTGTTCGTTCCTGGCGTTTAATAGGCATGACAAATCTCATGATGAATATGATTGAGAATCCTGAATTTGTTCATGAGGTTGCGCGGATAATGCTGGAATTTAATCTTGCCCAACTTGATCTGCTGGTTGAAGCCGGTCTTGATGTGTTGGTCATTGAAGATGACATTGCAACAACCAAAACGCCCTTGATATCTCTGGAGCATTTTGAAACGTTTGTAAATCATTACAATAGGCAGATCGTTCACAAAGCCCATGAAAAGGGTCTTAAAGTAATCAGGCACTCTGACGGGAACCTCTGGCCCCTTATGGATACCCTTCTTGCAACCGGCTATAACGGGATCAACCCCCTGGAACCCCAGGCAGGCATGGAAATAAAGAAGGTAAAAGAATATTGTGGCGATAAAATCTGCCTTCTGGGTAATATTGACTGCGTAGATCTCCTACCCTCTGGCACACCGGATCAAGTTGAACAGGCTGTTATACAGGCTATTGAAGATGGAGCAAAAGACGGCGGGCTGATTATCTGCTCTTCAAATTCCCTGCACCCAGGTGTTAATCCTGAAAATTGTATCGCCATGTTTCAAGCTGCTCGCAAACACGGCCAGTACAAAAAGACCGCAAACAATGACTAAAAAACCGTCCTGGAAAATTTTCTGGTTGCTGTTTCTGCTTTACATGTTTGATTACATGGATCGCATGGTTATTGTATCCCTTTTTCCATTTTTGAAACAGGATATGGGGATGACCGATGCCCAGTGCGGCCTCTTGGTATCAGCTGTTTATTGGTCGATTCTGATTTTCTCCTTTCCTGCCTCCATCCTTGTTGATCGCTGGAGTCGCACAAAAAGCATTTCCATCATGGCGACATTTTGGAGCATGGCTACTCTCGCGTGCGCATTCACGAAAACTTTTCCGCAGCTTTTGATCACCAGAACAGCCATCGGCATTGGTGAAGCAGGGTATGCGCCCGGCGGAACAGCTATGCTTTCTGCCAATTTCCCAAAAGAAAAAAGAGCAAAGATCCTTGGCCTATGGAATGCATCCATTCCCCTTGGAAGTGCACTTGGCATTGGAATCGGAGGATTTGTCGCCTATCACTTTGGCTGGCGCCATGCATTCGGGTTGGTGGCATTTCCCGGCCTTATCCTGGCCATACTATTTTACTTTGTCAAAGATTACAAAACCATACAACTCATTAAAAGAGAAAAAACCGGTAAAGAAACAAAAATGCAGTTCATTGATATGGCAAGACAATTTACCCATAATCAGACCCTGCTTTGCAACAACCTCGCCTTTGCCTTGAATGTGTTTATCACCACTTCTCTTTTGACCTGGTTGCCCACATATTTTCACCGGTTTCAAAACCTTGCCATGGACAAGGCAAGTATGAAAGCCAGTTCCATCATGCTTCTTGCAATCATTGGAGCACCCCTTGGTGGCTTCCTGGCGGATACGTGGATGAAAAAAAGGGGAAACGCCCGACTGCTGTTCCCGGCCGTATCATCCAGTCTTACCGGGATTCTGCTTTTTATCGCCTTTGCCTATTTGCAGGGGAACGTTCAATATATTGTTCTGTTTCTCATCGGCATAACAGCCGTGGCGTTTGTCCCGTCAGGTGTAGCTGTAACCCAGGATGTGGTGCATCCGGGCCTTTGTGCAGTCTCATTAAGCCTGAACGTTATTATCCAGCATCTTTTGGGCTCAAGCCTTGCTCCCATTGTCATTGGAAAACTTTCTGACACATATGGCCTCGATAAGGCATTGACAATCCTGCCCATATTCGCATTTCTTGCAGGAATTTTACTTTTTATCGGCTCCTTTTATTACAAAAAAGACCTTTATGCTGGGCGCTCCAATTTCTATGATCACACGTCCTGATTAGCGGATAATTTAAATATGGAAATCATATCATGAATGAACAGACGAATAACCCTCTCCACTGTGTGACCCTGGAAAAGATAGTGAACTTCCTCGTTGAACATTATGGCTGGGAAAAGTTAGGTAAACGCATTGACATACGGTGTTTCAACTCCGACCCCTCAGTGAGGTCAAGCCTCAAATTTCTGAGAAAGACGCCTTGGGCAAGAAAGAAAGTCGAGGACCTGTACCTTATTACTAAAAAGAACGAACAGAAAAAAGGAAGATGAGACTAACATATCAAGAATGAGTATTCCGGAATTCTTATGAAAAAACATAACGGCCAGGGTTGCAATACGGAAAACTTGAATTACGTTACCTGTTCCCTTGCCGAATCGCGGCGGGGTTTTTTTTGTATAAGGCACTCGGCAAAGATAAATTAAACATCTGACATCACCTAATTCAGGTCATCTTTGCCCGATCCTCAACCAAAAGGTCCTCAAAATAAAAACACTATTTCTGTGGCCTTTTGCTTTCGGATCGAACCAATCTAACCCAAATATGCGCGTCATCTTGTTTAATTTATTTTTGCTGAGTCCCTAATCACACAACGTCTTAAAAACTGAGGAGAAAAAAATGACAGACATTTCAAAAATCACACTGTACAGCGGCGGCCACAAAGGGGCTGAGGCGGAATTCGGTAAACTGGCCGAGGCCTGGCACATGAAAGAGGTAAATATATCATTTGAAGGACACAATTCCGAGCGCACCCGGGGCGTCCAGGTACTGAACCAGGAAGAACTGCAAAAGGGTGATGTGAGCATGGAAATTGTATCCAAGCGGATGAAACGCACGTATTCCCGGACGGATAAAATCCGAAAAGTCATCCAGTCTATTTTTCACATGGTCAACAACGGCTACCAGGTCATTGCTGTCGGGTGGATACAGGAGGACAATACCGTCAAAGGGGGAACCGGTTGGGGGGTTGAATTGGCAAAACTATTTAACCGACCACTGAGCGTTTTTGATCAGGAACAAAATGGATGGTTTTCCTGGGAAAACAACAAATGGGTTGAAAACACACCGGTAATTACCTCCAATACGTTTGCCGGCACCGGCACTCGCTACCTCTCAGATGACGGTAGAGAGGCACTGCATGATCTTTTCGTTCGGTCTTTTGGGCCTGCGGAGTAAAAACAACAAAACAAAATGACCAAATACGGTGATCCCCATTGTCCGTTGTGCAGTAATGAAAATTTAGATTTGTTTTTTGAGGACAAAAAAAGAATCTACCTGCGCTGCTCTTATTGTAAATTGGTCTTTGTTCCCAGTCGCTATTGGCTTAGCGCCGAAGAAGAAAAGGCAATATACGATTTGCATGAAAACGATGCACAGGATGAGGGCTATCGCCAATTTCTATCCCGATTAAGTGTACCGCTGTTAGAGAAGCTGGGTTCTAAACAAAAAGGATTGGATTTTGGCTGTGGCCCAGGGCCGGCCTTGTCGGTCCTGTTAGAACAGCAAGGTCATCAAGTGGATCTCTACGATCCATTTTTTTATGACGATCCTTCCGTTTTTTCTAAAAGCTATGATTTCATATGTGCCACTGAAGTAGTGGAACATCTGCACAACCCTGACAAAGAATTTTCCACACTTTTTGGGATATTAAAACGAGGCGGCCGGCTGGGTATTATGACTAAGCTGGTGACGAATAAACAGGCTTTCAGTAAATGGCATTATATTCGGGATATGACGCATATTTGCTTTTATACTCGGAACACCTTTGAATATTTAACACAGCGCTACCATGCCAGACTCAGCTTCATCGCAAATGATGTAATATTGTTCAATAGCAGGCCTTGACTAGATGAATTCCGAAGAATTACTACAGAACTTTAAAAACGACGGAAATGCAGCAATCCTTTATTATCAAGAACTTATCGATCACATATCGGAACGAGAAAAGGTACTTCACGCCTTGGTTGATGGCACTTTTCAGCCAAATTGCATATTGCGTGAAGTAAAGCGTGCGGTCGCTGAATACAGTGGAAGCATGCCGATCCCCCCACTTTTTTGTCTTCCCATAGGTGTAAAAGATATCTTTCGAGTAAATGGTTTTCCTACTCGTTGCGGCTCAAAACTTCCAATAGAGCTATTTGAAGGGACAGAGGCCTCCTGTGTCTCTCGACTTAAAAAGGCCGGTACAATCATCATCGGCAAGACGGTTACGGCGGAATTCGCCGGGCCTGAACCAGGCCCAACCTGCAATCCCCATAACGCTGAGTATACTCCCGGTGGTTCAAGCAGCGGTTCAGCCGCGGGGGTTTCGGCGGGCTATTTTCCTGTAGCCTTCGGAACTCAAACGCTGGGGTCCATTACCCGTCCAGCGGCCTATTGTGGTATTTTCGGGATCAAGCCTTCCTTCGGCCGGGTATCAACCGATGGCATCTTCCTCTTTTCTGAATCCGCAGATCATGTAGGTTTGTTCTTTCCGGACTTGAGTTTGGCTTCTCTTGTACTGGAGACTCTGGTGGATGATTGGGCAACAGAACCAGTTGCCCCCAATGCCTCGTTGAAACTGGGTATCCCAACCGGACCCTACCTGGTTCAAGCATCGACACGTGAGCTGGAAAATTTTGATAAGGCCGTTCTCGCTTTAAAAACAGCCGGTCACACTATAGAAGAAATTGCCGGTTTCAACAATATTGAAGCCCTGAATCGTTCTCACCTTCGTATGGTTGCTCGCGAATTTACTCGCAACCATTCAGACTGGTACCAACAGTACGCAGATCTTTATCGCCCTCGAACAAAGGTCTATTTTCCAAAGGGAGAGAGTATAAACGATGACGAGTTAGAGAAAATGGTAGCCCAACGTCACGAATTCAGGGAACAAGTTGAGAGAATAATGACAGCGCACCAACTGGATGCGTGGATTTGTCCATCAGCGACCGGTACAGCGCCAAGAGGTCTTGAATCCACAGGCGATCCTATTATGAGTATTCCCTGGACCAATTGCGGACTTCCTACGATCTCTGTACCTTACTGGAACAATCAAGAACCGCTTCCCCATGGGCTCCAATGTGTCGGATATTTCAATCAGGACGAAAAACTGTTGCTGCAAACGAAAGAAATTGCTACAGCACTGACAAACGCCGAAAAAACAAGCGCTTAGGACTCACTGTAACTTCTCAAAAAGTTCTGGCGATCTATCCGTAAGGATTTTATAAAAGGCTCACACCTTAACTCCAGGAGGTCATACGGCATTTTTACGTTAATCAGGTCGTAACCGGTTTTTGATCGCCCAAACTTGTTGAGAAGTTGCTTTTCACTCCTCTTTACTCTTGTTCAAGATTTATCAATCTTTCTTTCATCGCAAGTCCATGGGCGAACCCGGTAAGTTTTCCGTTTGTCCCTATTACCCTGTGACAAGGTACAATAAGCGGGATGGGGTTCTTACTGTTGGCCATACCAACAGCCCTTGCTGCTTTTTCATTTCCTATGGCTTTAGCGATATCTTTATACGTGCAAAGTTCACCATATCCAATTTTACATAAATTACGCCACACCCTTTTTTGAAATTCTGTACCCTGTGGATTAATGATCACACTGAATTGCGTTCGTTTCCCTCTAAAATACTCTTTGATCTGGTTTATGGTATCCGCAAAAAATGTTTCATTCAAAATCCACTCCTTGGATATCTCAAAAGATCTCTTGCCTTCCCCAGTGTTTAAATGGAGATTGGAAAGTCCCTCTTCATTACCGACCAGAATAATCTCACAGAATGGGGTATCGAATCTTGTATAATACATCATACTGTCACCTGATTTGATTTTAGATTCCATAAACATAACGTAGCATACGATCTGTATGGCCGCCAATTTTCGGCTATATCTATTATCTCTTTCTTTGATAGGACTCTGCCATCTTTTGTGAGCGCTTTAACCACTCCCAAATCTCCGGCAGGAAAACTGTCGACCATCCCCAGCCCTCTCATTGCCACATAGTTGACAGTCCAATCTCCTATTCCTTTCAGTGCTGAAAAATCTTTATGAAACGTATCGAACGGCTGATTGGAAGTTAGTCTCACTCCCCCATCAAGAATGGCCTGTGCAGCTGTTTTTATGGTCGTTTGCCTGGTTTTGGTGATCCCAATTTCATCAAGATCTAATTCCAATAATTCTGCTGGATTTGGAAAGAAATAATCTAATCCATGAGGAAATCTATCGCTTTTTATGGCCGCTTTCTTAGCGACTCTTGCCGCCAAAGTCGTGGCTGCCTTTACGGATATCTGTTGCCCAAGGACTGCTCTTACAACAAATTCGAATGGATTAAAGGCAATGGGCAATCGAGGAACATGACCACTTACTATTCCTTTTGACAGGAGTGTGTCTTTTGAAAATTTTTCATTTATGACCCGAAAGTCGGTATCAAGGTCAAACATCTTACGGATTCTGTCAGAGATTTTCATATGACATTGGTTGTCCTCACAACCTATCCGCAATTCCAAGGCGGAATGGTCAGGATTGTTTGTTACAGTGAAGTATCCTCTCGATTTACCTCTTCTAAATGTTCTGCTGTAGGTGTTCTCAGTAATGACTTCCACACCTTCCATTGCCCTTTGTTTCATGAAGGCTATTATCTGGTTGAAATTCAATGGTTTTATATATTTCAACAAGAATATGGTGTCGTTTTTATCGCTCTTTTCATTCATCAATTCATTTTTTACCATAAGCTCAGCCATGAATGGTTTTGACCCTCCCCACAAGACCATTTTCCAACCGAACCTTGACTCCATGGGGGTGCGTGGAGGATTTTGTCAGAAGATTTTTGACGATGCCTTCGGTAAGCTTTCCTGTTCTCTGGTCTTTTTTCAATACAATGGAAACCTTCAGACCGGGTTTAATATCGGCTCTTTTTGTTCCGTCAGTCATTTGGAAATTCCTTTTCTATCTCTGAATTTGTTGTGGTTAATAGTGAGGGGGCTTTTCATTTGCCGGCGCATCAATTCCCGGGATGAACTCCGATAGTTCTTTGAGCCGTTTCACCAGAGCTTCACAGATGAAGCCGAGTCTCTCCACTTCCTGCTGCTGTTCGTAAAGCACTTCATTCAGGTCTTTGATGGTCTTTTCCTGAAATGCGATTTTCGTTTCAATTTTTTCCAGACGTTCTTCACACATTTTTATGTTCCCTCCCCATCACCATAATCAAAACTATTTCATCGGTGAAGGTTTTATAAAAGGCTCACGCCTAAACTCCAAGAAGACAATGGCTTTTTCAATTGATCTTAAATCTGATTACGCTGTGGGGACCCGAACTCATTGAGTTACCGGTTTTGCCGCAAGCCAGATTATATGCCTGCCGCCCTTTCCCCGTTTTCGGGCCCGTACAGTTAGGGTCTCCGTCTCAAATCCGCATTGCTTCAGGCGATGGGTGAATGCCTCGTCTGATCCGGAAGACCATACGCCCAAGATGCCTCCGGGGCGGAGAGCGGAAAAAGACATTCTCAGACCGGAGCTTCCATAGAGGCGATCATTGGCTTTTCTGGTAAGCCCGGCAGGACCGTTGTCCACGTCAAGAAGTATGGCATCCCAGGCGGATTTCATTCTCCTGATGGTTTCCGCCACATCTTCTTCTTCGACACATACCCGTGGGTCATTCAGCGGCGTTCCCGTAAGGTGTCCCAGGTGCTCCCGGTTCCATTTGACCACAGCCGGAATCAGTTCGGATACGGTAACGAGTGCATCCGATTTCGATTGGTCAAGCGCTGCCGCCAGGGTGTAGCCCATGCCAAGGCCTCCAACGAGAATCCTCAAGCCGGATTTTCGTTTAATGCGACGGCATGTAAGTTCTGCAAGAGCACGTTCTGAACCGTGGAGGCGGCTGTTCATCAGCTCTGTTCCTCC
>CAYOWC010000085.1:0-2527 GCA_964407525.1 uncultured Desulfobacteraceae bacterium
CGTCGAACGTATTCTTTGATGATCGCATCAAGTGGGCGAAGTTAGAACCAAGCCCAAAATAGTAATTAGGAATAAGGAAACAATCAAGGAAAATGAATCGCACTGCTACCCAGGAACATACCACTAATATCGCGCTGACACCCTCCCGTCGCGTTGCAAAAAAAGTGTGCCTATCTTGCGGTACGGAAGACATGAAAAAAGGGCGGCGGTACTGCTCAAAGGAGTGCAAACAGAAAATCAATTGGGTACTAGCCCTCTCAATAGGTTTGCTCAGGACCCTCAATGCAAGGTATGCGGCCTTTTCCTTCACCGACGAAATGGTCATACTGGATGTATATCCCTCATGGTCTAAGGATATTTCGCGGTTTGTGTATGAGAGAAAAAATGGGCAGAAACCGGCGGAAGGTTTAAAATGTCTTGTGGTTCAATGGGGCCGCGAATGGCACAGGATGGTGGGGAACAGAAAATCAAAAAGCCATGCATCTCTCACCCTGATCAACAAGACCAACCAAAAGGATATTGATCCCGAAGGCGTGAAACCGAGTAAACGCGTCCGGCCGAAACTATCCCGTACTGAGGCCTCCAGTCTGAAAGTTCTTAAACTCAGTAGAAACGATTTATCTTCCCAAAGCTCCAGCGAAAAGATCAAATCCGCCTACAAAAAGATGGCCAAAATCCACCACCCCGACGTGGGGGGAGACGAAGAAGACTTCAAAGAGCTGCAGAATGCCCACGAGCAGATGCTCAATTGGGCCGAAACCCCACGATATACCTTCCGAAAAGCCCTTGATGGATGGTGGTCCTACGATGGCTACACCGGGCGGTGGTCTCCTCCACTGTAGTCACCTGGATTGTTTTCTTGCCCTCAATAGTCGGTTAACCCTTTCAACTCTCCTCTTTATTTCCTGCTCAAAGCCTCTCCCGGTAGGGCGGTAAAACTTCTTCTCGCGAATTTTTTCGGGGAGATATTCCTGGTCAGCCCAGGCGCCGGGGTAATTGTGGGGGTAGAGGTATCCCTTGCTGTACCCCAGTTTTTTCATGAGAGTTGTGGGCGCATTTCTAATATGCATGGGAACCGGTAGAGGCCCCGATTGCTTTATCTCTTTTTTCACTTCTTTTTCAGCCACATAAAGGGCATTGCTCTTTGGCGCTGAAGCGAGATAGACCGCGGCCTCTGCAAGGGCAAGTTCCGCCTCAGGAGGCCCCACCTTATGCCAGGCTTCGAAAGCACCAAGTGCCACCTGAAGGGCCACGGGATCAGCAAGCCCCACATCCTCCGAGGCAAATCGAATCATTCTTCGACAGATAAACAGGGGATCTTCACCGGCCATAAGCATCCTGTACAACCAGTATAGAGAAGCCTGGGCGTCACTTCCCCTCATACTCTTGTGAAATGCGGAAATGATGTCATAGTGGTGTTCTCCATCTTTGTCATAAGGGAGGGCTTTCACCTGGAGTGCGCCTTCCACATCTTTCAACCCGATCACAATCGGATCGCCAGGCCTCCCTTCCCTTGCAAAGAAGAAAGCGGCCTCCAGATTATTAAGCGTCGCTCGGGCATCCCCATGGGATATGGCAGCCATATGTTCCATGGCATCCGGATCAATCTGAATATGAAAACGTCCCAGGCCTTTTTCCGTGTCGATGGCGGCACGATTCATAAGAGTCCGGAGATCGTCTGTTGTTAAAGGATTCAATATCAGGACTCTTGCCCTTGAAATAAGCGGTGGAATCACCTCAAATGAAGGATTTTGCGTGGTGGCGCCTATCAGAATAATGAGTCCCGATTCCACATGGGGAAGAAACGCATCCTGCTGCGCCTTATTGAAGCGATGAATTTCGTCTACAAACAGGATAGAAGCCCTCCCTGACAAAGCCATTTCGTCCTCGGCCTGCAATATGATCTTCCGCAGTTCCTTGATTCCTGAGGTTACCGCTGAAAACGTATGGAAAGGCAATTGTGATGCATCTCCCATCAATCTGGCGAGGGTTGTTTTTCCCGACCCGGGAGATCCCCAGAATATAACAGGAAACACCCTGCCGCCTGCAATAGCCCTGGAAAGGTAGGCATCTCGTCCGAGAAGGTGTTCCTGCCCAACCATTTCCTGGATGGTTTGGGGTCTCATTCTTTCTGCGAGAGGGATATTCGATGGGCTCAGAGGCATCATCTCGCTCCTTTTTTTTCAAGAATTTCGGAAAGGAGCGAGAACAATATATCCATATTCAATGGCCTGCCTGGGATAAAATCCACCCCCATTCTTTCCCAAACCTTTTGCCCCTGGTTCTGCTTATCTGCATTGACAATAACAACGGCAAGGTCCGGCCATCTTTTTTTAGTCCTTCGAACAATTTCCACCGTTTCATCTCGACTGGTGTCGTAATTAACAATCAACAGATCGTAAATATCCTTTTTGAGTTCCCTTGCTGCTTCCTTCCCCCCTGAAACAACCGTAACCTGCCCTCCCTTATCCACAAATGACAGACGAAGAAGGTCTACAATCATATTTTCAGAGGAAATAAGCAAGGC
>CAYOWC010000085.1:2627-16840 GCA_964407525.1 uncultured Desulfobacteraceae bacterium
GCGCCGTTATCTTGCACATACACAAAGGTAAATCCGGAATCTTCTTCCGAGGTCACATAGATTTCTCCATCCGGTCCGACAGCTTCCATGGCGTTTTGAATAATACAAACGAATGCCTCCTTCATCTCTCCTTCACAAGCCAATACGGGCGATACGGTACGCAGATATTTTTTAATCCCAAAACCACCGTCTTTCTGGTCGGCATGG
Source organism: uncultured Desulfobacteraceae bacterium (assembly GCA_964407525.1). Lineage (GTDB taxonomy): Bacteria > Desulfobacterota > DSM-4660 > Desulfatiglandales > Desulfatiglandaceae > DUZB01. The sequence continues at coordinate 2,835 of CAYOWC010000085.1, forward strand.
CTGAGGACCCTGCTTCGGGATACTACTTCGGCATTTTCTATAACCTCCTGAAGATCAATTGCTCCCATTTCTGATGGGTGATATTCCTCCCTGGCAATAAGCCGAAATTCTCGCCCCATGGGGAGAAACATCTTCTGCAGGTTCTCGATCCTTTCAGGACGCTTCAGGTCTTCCCTCCCTATTTTACTTTTTTTAAAACTTCCCGTCAGTTTTTCAAAAAGAAGCATAAGGGCTTCCATTTGTTTGCCAAAGCCGTTTATCATACGTTTTATGGTTTCTATCTTCAGGGAGACACTGACTTGTCTTTCTCTTTTCTTTATCTGTTTAATTCCCACCATATTGAGAAGGAATATCTTTTTTCTATTCCTCCTGATTGCCCGCATTCCAACCACACAAGGCAGTCTTTCCCCGCTCCTTTTCACGAATGTAACTTCATGTGGATCATCGTTCCGATTACCAGCGGAAATTTTACCGGAAAACTTTCCCAAAAAGGCCCCGGAATCCGGATAAATCAGATCTGCCATATTCATCTCAAGCAAGTCCTGTTTTTCATAACCTAATGCTTCACATGCGGCCTCGTTGGCAAGAACAATTCGTCGTTTCTCCACAAGAATTATGCCCCCCGGCAGCTCTTCAATCAGTTGCCGGGTATTCCTCAAATCCCTCTCAATGCTTGCCGCTTCGGTCTTCAGCACTCCCACCCTCTCTTTGAGGGTTCTGTTTTCACGGGTGAGTCTATGCCCCCAAGTCATCGGTTTTTTATCCTGCTTGTTACCCATTGTTTTCCGTGATGTTTTTTGACGTTTCCCGTGTGATGAAATCCGGAGAGGATTTCCGCTTAAAGCAAGATTGAGAAATTCTCATTATGAACTAAATTTTATCCCAAAAAGCTGTGTGAGTGGCATCTTGCCACGATTTTTCACGGCTGGAAAGCCGTTCCCACAGAGAAAATGGTTCAAAATGGGAATTGCGGATCGAGATTAAAATGCCTTGATGATTGGCGTGGTTTAACGTATCATACGCCCCCAATAACTGACAAGACTCAAACGGGAATTTTCCCTGATCTTCGGAAAAAATATTCAAGTACCAAGAGAGGATAATGTGGCGTTTTCACCTTTTGTCCACCTTCATGTGCATACGGAATACAGCCTTCTGGATGGCGCCATCCGCATAGATCGAATGCTGAGCAAAGCCCATGACCTCGGAATGGAATCAGCAGCCATTACGGATCATGGAAATATGTTCGGAGTAGTTGAATTTTATGAACAGGCAGTGAAAGCGGGGATAAGACCAGTCATCGGATGTGAGGTATACGTGGCGCCTGGTAATCGACGCGAGCGGTCCCCCTCTTCGGATGGAAGTCCTAACGCCTACCATCTGGTCCTTCTCGTCATGAATGAGCAGGGGTACAAAAACCTAAGCCAGCTTGTAACACTGGGACACCTGGAAGGGTTTTATTACCGCCCCCGCGTTGATATAGAGCTTCTGCAACGCCATAACGCAGGCCTTATAGCCCTGTCAGCCTGTCTGAAAGGAAATGTCCCACACCTGATCAATAGAGGCAGGATAGACATGGCCAGGGAAAAAGCCAGGGAAATGGCCACTATTTTTGACGATCGCTTCTACCTGGAAATACAGGCCAATAACCTTCCTGAGCAGAAAAAAATCAATAAAGTCCTGGGAGAATTTTCAAAGGACCTGTCCCTGCCCCTGGTTGCCACAAATGACTGTCATTATCTTAACAGAAAAGATTCCGAATCCCACGACGTACTGCTCTGCATTCAAACCGGCAAGTCCGTGGATGATGAAAAAAGGCTCAAGTTTTCGTCCGATGAGTTCTTTTTTAAATCCGCGGAAGAAATGGAAAAAGATCTTCCGGAATTTCAAGACGCCATTACAAATACCGTTGAGGTAGCAAACCGCTGCAATTTCGAAATGAAATTTGGCGAATATAAATTTCCCGCCTTTAAAGTACCCGAAGGGCAAAGTCTTGACGGCATGCTTGTCCAGGAAGCGCAGAAAGGCTTTGAAAAAAGAATTATACAGAAAAACAAAGAAGACAGTCATTTTACAGAAATAGTGAGGAAGGAATACGAGGAAAGGCTCGAATTTGAGCTGGGCGTCATTAAAGAGATGGGCTTTCCCGGCTATTTCCTGATCGTGGCTGACTTTATCGAATATGCCCACCGCAACAACATCTCGGTAGGCCCCGGTAGAGGGTCGGCAGCAGGTTCACTGGTAGCCTACTGCCTGAAAATAACAGATGTTGAACCAATAAAATATGGTCTTCTGTTTGAACGTTTTCTCAATCCCGCACGAATAAGCATGCCCGACATTGATATCGATTTCGATATTCATGGCAGAGATGCCGTTATTCAGTACGTGGCTGAGAAATACGGCCGCAACAATGTCAGTCAAATTATTACTTTCGGAAGCATGAAGGCCAGAGGCGTGATAAGGGACGTTGGCAGAAGCTTGAATATCCCCCTTGGAGAAGTAGACCGTATTGCCAAACTCGTTCCCGAAGGACCCGGCGTAAAACTCAAAAATGCCATTGAGGAAGAACCGGAGCTGAAGGCCTTGGAAGTGGGAGAGAACAAATCATTCAAAAATCTTTTGCGAATCTCCCGCGACCTGGAAGGGCTTTCAAGACATGCTTCCACCCATGCCTGCGGAGTGGTGATCTCAGATAGACCCCTCGTAGAATACCTTCCCCTGTACAAAGGATCCAAGGGCGAAATCATGGCCCAGTTCACCATGAACCGCATTGAACAACTGGGCCTTATCAAATTTGATTTTTTAGGATTAAAGACCCTCACTGTCATCAAAGAGGCCATCAGGATCATCAAAGAAACCAGCGGCACGGAAATATCGCTGGAGAACCTTCCCCTTGACGACAAAGCCCCCTACCAGTTGTGCTCCGAAGGCAGAACAACCGGCGTTTTTCAGCTTGAAAGTGCGGGCATGAAAGAACTGGAAAGGAAGCTGAAACCAGAGGTCATAGAGGACATTATAGCATTAATGGCCCTTTACAGACCAGGCCCTCTTGGAAGCAATATGATTGATGATTTCGTAGACGGAAAACACGGAAGGACCAAAATCAATTATTTTGTGCCGGAACTAAAACCCATACTGAAAGAAACCTACGGCGTTATTTTGTACCAGGAACAGGTCATGAAAATTGCCCAGGTTCTTTCCAGCTATTCCATGGGAGAAGCGGATGAACTCAGAAAAGCCGTCGGGAAAAAGAAACCGGAACTTCTGGCAAAACACAGGGCGAGATTTATAGATGGCGCTGTTTCCAACGGGGTCAATAAAAAACTGGCCCAGACGCTTTTTGACCTGATCGATAAGTTCGGGGGGTACGGCTTCAACAAATCCCATTCCGCCGCCTATGCCATGATTGCTTACCAGACAGCCTACTTGAAAGCATACTACCCGGTAGAATTCATGGCTGCCTTGTTAACCCAGGATATGGGGAACCAGGACAAAACGATCAAAAACATTGCTGAATGCAAGGCCATGGGGGTCGACATCCTTCCGCCTGACGTGAATGAAAGCCAGGCGGATTTTTCCGTGGTGGACTGCCAGATCCGCTTTGGGCTTGCCGCCGTAAAAAACGTAGGGATCAAGGCCGTCGAGATCATGATTGAAGAGAGGAACAATCATGGCCCTTACGGAGACCTGCTTGACTTTTGTACACGGGTGGATGGTTCAAAAGTAAACCGAAGGGTCATGGAGGGCCTTATTCAATGCGGCGCATTTGACTTTACCGGGTCCGCCAGATCCAGGTTATTTGCAGGCCTTGATGATGCGTTGAAAATCTGCGGGGCCAATCACGACCCGAACCAACTGAACATGTTTGGATCTTTTGCTTCATCAGGCGATGCGGGAGGACTTCTTGAACTGCCTGAACTGGAAGAATGGGATCAAAAGGAAAAGCTGAAAAGAGAAAAAGGCGCACTTGGCTTTTATATTACAGGCCATCCCCTGTCAGATTTTCAAGACGAAATCGAAAAACTTTCCACGTGTCTATTACAGGATCTTCCCACCCAGGATGATAAGGCAACCGTAAAGGTTGCCGGAGTTGTGGAAAGTATAAAGATCAAAAAGACCAGGAAAGGCGATAAGATGGCTATTATTCAGTTGGAGGACCTGACCGGTTCAATCGAAGTCGTCGTATTCCCAAAGCTTTTCGCAGACACCTCCATCTTATTAGCGGGAGAAGGCGCATTGTTCGTCAGCGGCGTAGCTGAGGTAGGAGACAATGCTGCAAAAATAATTGCAAAGGAAATTGAAACCCTGGAATCCGTGAAGCTGAAAAATGTCAGAGCTGTACGACTCAATTTGCAACAGAAGAACGCACAAAAAGATCTACTGCAAGATTTAAAGGATGTCGTCTTCAATTACCCGGGAGACTGCAGGCTTTTTTTCATCATGGAATCCTCTGAAAAAAAGCAGATCACAATTTCTGCCCACAATCGTTTCAACGTAATGCCCTGTGGCGAGTTTTTCCAGGAAGTAGAGAGCCTGCTGGGAAGTAAAGGGATTGAACTGGTAACATAAAGACTGGACACTCAGATGAAACTACATTTAGAAACTAGAAATTTGAAACTTGAAACTGGGTGCCCAAACACTGACACCTGAAACCTTCTTTTGGAAGTTTTCTTCTCGATCAGACTGGCTATTTTTCCCAGCCAGAGGCGGCGCTCGTGTGAAACAATTGGATTGAACCGCAAAGTCGCGAAGGACGCAAAGCCTTTTTCGAATCGGAACGGACGATTCGAAAAAACAGCCATCGTTTTTTTCTGTGTGATTTTCCAAGGCTCATGGCTAATACAATCATTCTCCAAAACGCCCGAAGGGCTGATTGGTTTATCGAATCGTCCGTTCCGATTCGGTAAAAAAACTGAATCTTAGCGTTCTTAGCGTCTTAAGCGTAGCCCCGCTGGCGGGACAAGCGGGCGGTAAATAGTCGTGTGCAGGTTTCTTTTTTAATCTGACTGGCTTTTTTTCAGCCGGCGGCCCCGCTCGTGTGAAACCTTATGAAAAGCGAATATCCAGGTAAGCGAAGACTCCGATATCGAACAAGGAATGTCAACTGAACACTGAACATATAACGTAAAGGTAAAAGAAAACATGGGAAAAATTAACGTCGGAATCATCGGATTTGGGACCGTAGGCGCAGGAACATTCGAGGCGCTTTATACAAACCGCCATATCATTGCCGACAGGGTTGGGGCAGAAGTGGTTGTCCGGAAAATAGCGGACCTGGATCTCGATACAGACAGGGGTGTTTCGGTAAACCCGGAATGCATGACCACTGACGCCATGGAGATCATCAATGATCCCGAAATCCAGATCATTGTAGAACTTATGGGAGGATTAGGGAAAGCAAAGGAATTCATCTTAAAAGCCATGGAAAAGGGAAAGCATGTGGTGACAGCCAATAAAGCATTGCTGGCTGAACACGGTGAGGAAATCTATAAGGCAGCCGATCAAAACGGTGTCGGCCTCTGGTTCGAAGCAAGCGTGGGAGGCGGTATCCCAATTATCGGGGCGCTGAAAAACGGGCTTTCCGCCAATCGGATTACAACCTGCATGGGCATACTCAATGGCACATCAAACTATATTCTCACAAAAATGACGAAAAAAAACCTTCCCTACGAGGAAGCTGTTGAAGAGGCTGTAACCTTAGGTTTCGCCGAAGATCCGCCAACTCTGGATGTAGATGGAACAGATGCCGCTCACAAACTGGCCATCATCATATCGATCATTTTCGGAAAAGCCGTAGCTTTTAAGGATATCCCGCGTGAGGGTATTCTCTCCATTACCCCTGACGACATACATTTTGCCAGGGAACTGGGCTACAGCATTAAACCGTTAGCCATCGCCACAGATCTGGGAGACAAAGTTGAAGCACGCGTTCATCCCGCCATGATCCCGAAACATCACATCCTCACCAATGTCAATGACGCCTATAACGCTATTTATATTGAGGGTGATTTTGTGGGCCCGAACCTTTACTACGGCCTTGGGGCTGGGAGAAAACCAACCGGCAGTGCTGTGGCTTCAGACATCATAGGGCTGGCCAGAGAAATACAGTCTAAGACCCAAAAGCTAATGTCGCCACTCGCCCATGCTTCTTGCCCCTCAAGAAAGATCGTAATACAGCCTTCAGATGAAATACAAACCCCCTGTTATTTCAGATTTTCAGCTCTGGACACACCGGGGGTTCTCTCAAGAATCTCGGGAATCCTGGCCGACTTCAACATCAGCATATCCTCGGTTATTCAGAAAGGCCGGGTTACCGAAGGATCTGTAACCATCGTCATGCTGACTCATAAAGCCCTGGAAAAAGATGCAAAAAAAGCCATTTCCATCATTGACGCACTGGACGTGGTTACAGGCAAAACCGTTATGATTCGCGTGGAAGGAAGCAAGTTATGAAAAACACACCCCGGAAAGGCACGAAATTCATTCTCCTCGTGGGGGACGGCATGGCCGATTATCCCTTACAGGAACTGGGCGGAAAGACACCGCTGGAAGAGGCACATACACCAAATATGGACCGCATTGCAGACTGCCGGACAGGCGTCGTTGAAACGATTCCTGTGGGAATGGACCCAGGGAGCGATGTGGCCAACCTTTCTCTGCTGGGGTATGATCCTTCGGTCTACCACACCGGACGTGCCCCCTTTGAAGCTGCCAGCATGGGTGTATCCCTGTCCCCTGACGACGTGGCTTTCAGACTGAATCTCGTCACTCTTGACCGCAGATCAGACCATGAGATGATCATGGTCAGCCATAGCTCAGGCGACATCACCACCGAAGAAGCAGAAACAATCATAACCAGTCTTAAGAAAGAACTCGCCCTGCCGGGCATCCATATCTATCCCGGGGTCGCCTATCGGCACCTTCTGGTGTGGAAAGACGGGCCGGAAGAAGCCCCCACCATTCCCCCCCATGACGTCCTGGACCAGAATATGGAAAAATATCTCAACGGGAGAAAGGATCCGGTTGTTGACGTCATACGCCGTTCCTGGGAATGCCTGAAAAACCATCCCGTCAATGTGGATCGAAAAAAAAGGGGGCTTCTTCAAGGGAACTCCGCGTGGCTCTGGGGCCAGGGAAAGGCCCTCAATATCCCTTCCTTTAAACAACAGTATGGTCTTACGGGCGGTGTTATTTCAGCGGTTGATCTTCTTAAAGGAATTGGCGCGTACGCGGGTCTCGAAGCCATCAGAGTGGAAGGCGCCACAGGCTATCTCGACACCAACTATTCAGGAAAGGCGGAAGAGGCCATCAAGGCACTGGATTATCTGGACTTCATGTTTGTTCACGTGGAAGCCCCCGACGAGGCAAGCCACAACGGAAATATCCAGGAGAAAATTCAGGCGATAGAAGCATTTGATGAGAAAGTAGTGGGGGCGGTCCTGAAAGGGCTGGAAAAATTTGACGACTACAGAGTCATGGTGGCCAGCGATCATTACACCCCGATTTCCATAAAGACCCATGCCATGGATCCTGCCCCATTCGCCTGGGCTTCAAAAGAAGAACTTTCCTCTGATGCCTCAAAACGAGGGTTCAGCGAAAAGGCCTCCATGGAATCGGGAATTGTTTACGACAAAGGATATGAATTGATGCCTGCGTTTCTGGCCCAGTAGATCCAGTTGAAAATCAGGGTCTAATTCTCAGGACCGGTTGCCATTTCTCATTCATGGACCATCTCTCCTTTTTCGGGGTGGGGGATTCACGTGAAATGGATCGATTTTCATTCTTCCGAATTTTTTGACCGGTATTTTCTTTTGAACTTTCTGAAAGGAAGGCCAAGGTAGATCTTCCTGACTATTTCAAATTTTGAAACTGTCATTTTTCCTGTATACGTATCCTCCTTTGGGATGTACCAGTTATTGCAACCGCAACGGTTTACAATTTTGTAGCCCTTAGCCTTCAGGAAATTATGCTTTATCAAATCATTGCAATGGTCTTCAATAAGAATCAGTTTAGGGCGATAGATAGAAAAATCCATTCCACTCAGAGCCGGTATTTCCATGCCTTCAACATCTATGGACAAAAAATCAATTGCCCTGCAGCCCGCCTCCTGAAATAGATCATTTAAGGATCGAATGCGAATGGTCCTGTAATCCTTTTCAAGAGGTTCATCAAAAACCACCTCACTCTCTGCTATGGGTTCTTTTATCACAACAAATCCGGAACCTGTTTTGTTTGGTGAGGATACTCCACACTCAAACACCTTGCTGTTCTTCCTTTTTTCCCTCAATTCCTTTGCCAGGTGGGGGATTGGTTCAATCAGAATACCTCTCCAACCGTTTTTTTCCAGCAGCCATGTTTGACTCAATTCATAGGGATGATGAGCCCCAATTTCTACAAAATACCCATCGGATTTTCTTTGAAAAAAATCAAAGATAATACAGTCTTCACCAAATTGAGAATAGGTTTCCATTCGCTACTTTTTCACTCTTCAAGCTCATCAAAACCCTCATAATCCATCATTTCGCTTGCCAAATTCAGGAAGACTCCCAACGATTCACAAAGGTTTTTTATGATCTTGCTGTGTGCGAGCTTTTCGTCAACTGTCTTAACTTTTGACATGGCTTTCAAACTCACATCCAGCTCTTTGAACAAACCATCCATGATTTTGTCCGGATCCATGAAATCTCCTTCGTATCCTGCCAGGCAAAAACCTAGCCGATTCAAATTGAAAAATATGTGATTTTGGGTTAGAATTATAGGGTCATTTCAAGCGCAAATCAAGGAAAAATAAACTTCGCTGACAGGGAATAATCCCCAAAGAACCAGAAGGGAACACCATCACTTTCCCAGAGAACCGATAACTACCAGAAAAAGCGCTGATGGTACAATACAAAGGAGGATCACAGAATGAAACAAAAAGATTCACTGTCTGCCACGGGGCTGAAGGGAAAAAACAGCCGCGATAAGATCGACAAGGTTGTGGCAAAAGCCCGTGACGTACAGACGAAACGTGAACGGGGTTATCGTGAAAAGTCTTTAAAAATTCATCCCTGGATATGTTCTCGCTGCGCTCGGGAATTTACCAACAGAAATATCCACCTTCTGACCGTGCATCACAAAGACCATAACCACGAAAACAATCCCCCCGACGGAAGCAATTGGGAAAACATGTGTATTTATTGCCACGACAATGAACATCAAAGATACCTTGAACATGTGGAAGGGGGAAGTCCTTCAGGCGATAAAGAAACGAATGACGGGCTCACCCATAATCCCTTTGCAACACTCGAGGGAATTCTAAAAAAAGAGTAGTAAAAACGGGGAAACCGGACAAGGGCAGATAATTTTCAAGTGGTTAGGAAAACCTTCCTTCCACAAAGTAATTGGTTTGATAATTGAGCCTAAAATTGCCCGTTTTTTCTTGACTGATGAATAAAATGCATCTATTATTTCAAATTCTGAAAGTGGGCTTTTATAATCACCAATTATTAATTTGGAAAACAAGGAGAATAACAATGATTAAACCTCATGGTTCCGAAACTCTCAACCCATTATATGTTGAAGATGATGCGAAACGTGCCGAACTTATCAAAGAAGCTGCAGGGCTGCCCTCAATCCTCGTCAGTTCCGCTGCCGCGGGTAATGCCGTGATGCTGGCCTCCGGATACTTTAATCCGCTGACCGGTTTCATGAACAAGGCCGACGCCATGGCCGTGGCCAAAGACATGCACATGGCCAATGGCTTTTTCTGGCCCACCCCCGTGCTCAATATGGTGGAAGACGCCAGCGCCATTAAAGATGCCAAACGCGTTGCCCTTCTGGATCCCAATGTGGAAGGCAACCCGGTAATCGCCATTCAGGACGTAGAAGCCATCGAAGAATATACCGATGACGAAATGAAAGCGATGACCGAGAGCATCTTCCGCACCCAGGATATGGATCATCCCGGCGTCAATGCTTTTAACACCGTCGGAAAAATCGGCATCTCCGGCCCGATCCAGGTATTGAACTACTCCTACTTTGACAAGGAATTCCCTGAAACTTTCCGCACCGCCACACAGATCCGCGACGAAATCGGAAAACTGGGCTGGGAAACGGTTGTGGCCTTCCAGACCCGTAACCCCATGCACCGCGCCCACGAGGGCCTGACCAAGATGGCCATGGAAGCGGTAAACGCTGACGGCGCCGTGATCCACATGCTGCTCGGTAAGCTGAAAAAGGGTGACATTCCCGCCGACATCCGCGACGCCGCCATCCGTAAAATGGTCGAGCTGTACTTCAAGCCTAACACTTGCCTGATCACAGGATACGGTTTTGATATGCTCTATGCAGGTCCCAAAGAGGCAGTGCTCCATGCGGTATTCCGCCAGAACATGGGCTGCACCCACCTCATCGTTGGGCGTGACCACGCCGGCGTGGGCGACTACTACGGTGGTTTTGACGCCCAGACCATCTTTGACGACATTACCAAAGACGATCTGCTCATCGACATCTACCGCGGCGATCATACCGCCTACTCCAAGAAATTGAAGAAGGTGATCATGATGGGCAGCGTGACCGATCATACCAAGGAAGACTGGGTCTTTCTGTCAGGTACCAAGGTCCGCGAGATGCTGGCTGCCGGTCAGGATCTGCCGCCCGAATTTGCACGCCCGGAAGTCGCTAAAATCCTCATGGGCTACTATCAGTCTGAAGGCAAGTAATCCGCCATAGCCAGATTACAAATTACACCATTTAGCTGACATAAAAAACTCCCGATCATTTACTGATCGGGAGTTTTTTTTGTTTCCGAATGAGGTGATTAATCAATATTCCGAAGGCATTTCTTTTAGTTGTGCCAGCGGAAATACAGGACCGTCTTTGCAGACATACTGGTCCCCGATATTACAACGCCCACAGATACCAATGCCGCATTTCATGCGCATCTCAAGGGAAAGAATGATCCTCTCCGGAGGAAATCCCAGCTTTTCCAAAACGGGCTGGGTGAATTTTATCATGATAGGCGGCCCGCAAACAATGGCAATGGCGTTGTCCGCACTGGTGATTTTCTGTTCGGTAACGGTGGGAACGAATCCCACATTATATTTCCAGTCCGGATCATCGGTACCATCCACCGTGATGTGCATGTTGATATCGTCCCGCTGTTCCCATGCAGCCAGTTCGTCCTTGTAGAGGAGCATACCGGGACTTCGAGCACCGTAGACCACGGAGATATCTGCGAACTTCGGCCTGTTTTCAGGATCCAACATATAGATAATGCTGGATCTTAAGGTGGTGAAAGCAAACCCTCCACCCACAATGACCACATGCTTCCCTTCCATCTCATCCCAGGGATACCAGTTGCCCAAAGGGCCTCGAATCCCCATGATATCCCCTTCTTTCATATTGTGAAGATGGGTGGTTACAAGTCCCACTTTATTGACTGTAAAGGCCACAAAACCTTTTTCCGTTGGCGAGGACGCGATGCCGATCGGAATTTCTCCCTTACCGGCAATGGACAATTCTGCAAATTGTCCGGGCGTATAGGCAAATTTTTCCTCGTCTTCCGGGTTGAGAAAAACGAACCTGAAGGTTTTGAGGTTTTTATCCTCTGTTTCCGTGACAATCCTATCAATACGAACAGGATAGGGTAAATATGGATTTCCCAATAGAACACCCCCTCTGTATTGTGCATAGGCATAGCCCAGCACAGTGCTCACATTTTTTCTCTCGGCGCCATACGTCTGGCGCTGCTTTTTCAGATATCACCTAAAAGCTGCAATTAGCTTTTAGCTATTAGCCGTTAGTTTAAAGATCCCAAATATTTACATGACGGTTTCCGATGATTGGACTTCATTTTTTGATGCTAACCTTTTAGACCGTAAATCACTGATTTTGTGCGGCTAATAGCTAACGGCTAACAGCTAATTGCATTTTTCAGATATCACGCCATGCGACGTGCGTACGGCCTTAGGCGAAGTCGTTCATCAACTTGCAGACTTCCCGAATATCAATATTCACCGGGCAGTACCTGACGCAACGGCCGCACCCGGAGCATTGAACACCGTTTTGGTATTTATCCACATAATATTTGAGTTTATGCATAAACCTCTGCCGAACCCTCTGGACTTTGTTGTCCCTTGGGTTATGCCCCGAACCATGCAGGGAAAAGAGAGGGAACATGCATGAATCCCAATTGCGAATCCGATCACCCTGTTTCCCTTGGACCTCATCCTGGATGTCGAAACACCAGCAAGTGGGACAGAGATAGGTACAGGTACCGCAATTGAGGCACGCAAAGGCAACCTCTTCCCAAAAAGGAGCATCAAAAAGCTCGGTCGTCACTTTTTCTTTCAACCGATCCGTAGGAACGGCGGCCGTAATTTTTTCTCGGGCAGGCTGCTTCAGATCTTCAGCCGCTTTTAAAACCCCATCGTCCGCAGCACTTCCACCGGCCGTCTTTTCCAGAAACGCTTCTCCTTTGTCGGTGACGGCTTTTACAAGAAACCGATCCCCCAGATCAAAGAGAAGCACATCCAAACCCTCTTCATTAAACGGATCTCCCCCAACTTGGGTGCAGAAACATGTAGAACAGGGTGCATTACAGCCGAGTCCCACCAATGTGGCGGATTCAAAATGCTGTGTCCACCAGGGGTCCTGATATTCGGGACTGTCGAAGTTACGTTTTACAATCTGAAAAGCATGGGCGTCACAGGGTCTGATGCCTACTACTGCACAGGGCGAATAGTCCTTGGGCGATTCTTTGACAATATGGGCATCGTCTTCCGTTTCATCCAGTGAGTATTCAAACATCCTCTCCGATTCCGGATAAATAATGGATTTGGGAGAGAGTCTACTGTTTCCATAATCAAAGTCCGGCTTTTTCTCCCCGTTAAGAGGCATAAAGGTGTGAAAATCACCATCCTTCACCGGGCCAAAGATTTTATAGAACTCCTTTAAACCCTCCATGGCCCCCAGCCATTCTTCCTTGGTGAATATTTTTTCTGTCATAGTGGCTACCTTCATCCATTGATGATATGCGTTTGTTACTGTTCCAGCCTATTTGATGAAGTCGTTATAATCATCAGGCCGATAAACATCCAGGGGCGGGCGTTTTTCCGAATCAAGCCCGGCTTCCCACGAAAAAAGGGCCTCGGTATCCTTGTTGAGTTTTTTGGTAAACTGCCGCATGGAAATGCCCATGGGGCAGACGCGCTCACAAGCGCCACAATCGGTACATCGTCCCGCACAATGATAGGCTCTTAAAAAGTGAAACGTCATTGTGTCCGTAGGATCAATGCTCTTCCCCACCCACTGGGGCTCGGATTCATCTACGAAACAGGTGGGACAATAACAGAGCGGGCAGGCGTTCCTGCATGCGTAGCATCGAATGCACCTTGAAATAAGCCGTGTGAAAAATCCCTGCTTCTTTTCAGGATCCATGGCCTCTATTTTTTCAACGTCAGCATAGGGGGTTACACCTGTCTGTTCCTCCACCGGGTCTCCCAGCATTTCATCATATATGACAGGATTGCGGTGCGTGCAGACTGCGCAGTTGGTTTGAAGAAACTTTTGTTTCTCAAAGGTTTCTTCAAAATCATCCCCCTTGACCACAAATGTGGACCCTTCTTGTTTAATATCAAGAATTTCCTTATGTTTGACCGCTCGGGCCACCGCCCGGTGGTCAATCATCCCTTCACAGGGAATGCCCACAATATAGAGCTGGTCCCGCTTGATTTGGTTTTCTGTAATATGGGTAACGATGTTCCTGGAATTGCACCCATTAGCGATGATGCCGATTTTGTCGGTTCGCTTGGTCAGATAATTGCACAAGTTCAAACCGCAAAAGTTATCCCAGTATAGCTGATCCACTTTGTCAGGGTGGTTCACAAGCAGCGGTTCGTTCATCATGGGCACCGAACCTTTCTGGTAGCCGATGAAAACATCCACCTTTTCTTCCGCAAGTAACCTCTTAGCAGTTTCCCTGATTTTTTCAGTGTATTTGAGCATTATGCCACCTCGGCTCTCGA
>CAYOWC010000086.1:0-11338 GCA_964407525.1 uncultured Desulfobacteraceae bacterium
AAACGCGAAATCACGAAAGTGTAAACTACTTTTTGGCTTAAATGAAGGATGCCCAAAGGCGCAAAGAAAAACTATGGTCCATGGTTGAAAAACAAATGACAGAATTGGGTACTGAACAGGTTGAAATATCCGCCCACCTGAACTGGCCTCCACTCGTCCAGGGTATCCTTGTGAAAAGATACAAGCGCTTTATGGCCGATGTGAAATTGAGAAACGGCCATGTGGTCACTGCGCACTGTGCCAATTCAGGGCGTATGCTCACCTGCAGTGAGCCGGGGCGTCCTGTATACCTGTCCCGCCAGAATAACCCGAAAAGAAAATTGAAATACACCTGGGAGATCATAGACATGCCCGGTTCTCTTGTAGGTGTGAATACCATGGTGCCGAACCGACTGGTCCGTGCGGCCATCGAGGCCGGCAATGTAAAGCCGTTGAGGGGATATAGCAGTGTTCGGAGCGAAGTGAAATATGGGAAGAATTCCCGTATAGATCTCTTACTCGAAGAAGGGGAACGGAGATGTTTTGTTGAAGTGAAAAACTGTACGCTCGTCAATGCTGGGATCGCTTGTTTTCCTGATGCCGTTACAACGAGGGGATTCAAACACCTGCAGGAACTTCAGGAACAGGTTCGAATAGGTGATCGTTCGGTGATGTTTTATCTTGTGCAGCGAACGGATGCTGATCGGTTCCGACCGGCGGATCATATCGACGAAAGCTATGGAACTGAGCTCAGAAAGGCCATACGGAACGGGGTGGAAATGATGGTGTATGATGTGTCGCTGAGCCTTAAAAGCATCGCTTTGAACCAGTCGTTACCATTTGAACTCTGATAATCATCTGCGTCTATCTGCGGAAATCTGCGTCCCCTCTTTTCATGGCCTTTATTTTTTTTGGCTCATCGCGGATTAACGTGATACTTTATCAGTTGTCGAATAGACCATACTCAGATTCCAGATTCCAGATTCCAGATTCGAGGTGTCAGGTGTCAGGTGTCAGGAAAAACCGGGCCGCATTCAGCATATTCAACATAATCGCAAATAGTTATGCTTATTAGAACCAGAAAATAGGAATCCCGCTGCGGCGGGACTGAAACCTGGCACCCGAAACCTGACACCTCTGTTCCGGAAAAAGGGATTCTTCACGCTAATCCGCGTTGAGCCTTTTTTTATTTCTCTCGACTTTTATGTCTCTGTGGGAGACCTCGTGTGGGAAGTTCAGGCGCTGCCGGCCTAACCTCCGGCTTTTCTACAAGTTTATAGCCCGCGGGAACCGTGAACAGACTCTTGTCGAGAGGTTTCTGTTCCACTTTATTAACAGTTGTGGTTGTGGTCCCGCCCATGATGGTCATGATAGTCATAATGGGGAATCCATCCAGTTTGTTGAGAATCCCCGACATGTTCATCAATTTGACCATCGGTGCATTCTCAAAGGCCTTTGCCATTTTTTCGTTGAAATTTTTGAGTTCTGAATACCCTTTAACATCCTTGGAAACCCAATATTCGCCTTTGGCCATCATCATCTGGACGTCATACTTCC
Organism: uncultured Desulfobacteraceae bacterium; assembly: GCA_964407525.1. Lineage (GTDB taxonomy): Bacteria > Desulfobacterota > DSM-4660 > Desulfatiglandales > Desulfatiglandaceae > DUZB01. The sequence goes on from CAYOWC010000086.1 coordinate 1,537, forward strand.
GGCATTTATACCCCGAAATTGCCTTCGTTTCATTTGTGGAAACTATTTGTGTACTATCAGCCATCTGTTTCAGCATTTGTTTGAGCTGGGCGGTTTGGGCTTCATCCATTTCAGGTAATTTGAGCATTTCCTTAAGGTCGCTCTTGGTATACGTCTTATCTTCGGTGTTGATTTCGTAACTGGTCATTTCTGTGAAATTCAGAATGGTTATTTCGCCCTTCTTTTCCGCGCGTGAAGCATAATCCGTGATGTAAGTTTTAAGAATTTGCGATTGATCCACTTGTCCGGGAAGGCCTTTTGTAACTTCCGTGGAGTCCCAATACAAGTCAGCATAGGCCATGGGCGAGATAAAAAAGAGGAAAATCAGGGTGATAAAGACAAAAATTGTGGGATGTGTTTTTTTCAATGTGAAACTCCTTTCAGAAACCAGTTTTTGTTTATCGTTTGAAGAGTATTGTAGTAGTTTATATTAAAAGTCCTGGGATGAAAATGAAAAAAGTCACGTGGCCCACTTTTATCTGTGGATCTCCTTATTAGGTAGTAAAGAATGGCAAAAGCCAGAAAAATTATCCATCTTGATATGGATGCTTTCTATCCCTCTGTAGAGGTCCTGGACAATCCTGCTTTGAAAGGGAGGCCTGTCATCGTTGGGGGCGGAAAGGAAAGGGGTGTGGTTTCTTCTGCGTCGTACGAAGCACGGAGATTCGGAGTGCATTCCGCTTTGCCGATGGCATCTGCCATGCGTTTTTGTCCCCAGGGCATATTCCTTCCGGTAAGAATGGACAGGTACAGGGATGTTTCTCGAAAGGTCTTGAGGATATTTAAGCGGTACACGCCCCTCGTTGAGCCCCTGTCCATAGATGAGGCTTTCCTGGATGTAACGGGGTCAGAGCGCCTGCATGGAACCGCGGTAGAGATTGCTGCCCGTATACGAAAGCAGGTATTTCATGAGATCGGTCTTACCATATCCGCTGGAGTTGCGCCCAGTAAATTTGTTGCCAAGATTGCATCCGATATAAAAAAACCCGATGGGCTTACCGTGGTATCGCCCGATAAGGTCAGGCATTTCCTTGACCCGTTATCCGTAAGCAGGATGTGGGGTGTGGGAAAAATGACCCGGAAAAAGCTGCTGGAAATGAATATTCAAACATTCAGGGATTTGAGCCTGGTTCCCGTTGACGTCCTGGAAAGAAGACTGGGTTCGCACGGACGCAAAATGCATTTCCTGTCGATGGGAATCGATGAAAGGCGTGTAGAGCCCGAACACGATGTGAAATCCATTGGTCATGAGCAGACCTTTGTGGAAGATATTACAGACCTGGGGTTGTTGGAAAAGAATCTACTTCTATTGTCTGAAAAAACCGCAAGGCGTATGCGGAAAAAAGGGCTGACGGGGAAAACCGTGTCACTGAAGGTAAAGTATCATGATTTTAAACAGGTTACCAGGTCTGCAACCCTCGATAGGCATTGCGATGATGGTCCTTTACTGTATGCAGAAGCGTGCAAGCTCCTGAGAAAGACAGAAGCTGGAAAAAAACCGGTAAGGCTTGTTGGCATCTCCATGTCCCAATTCTGCGACGAATCCAGAGGAGAACAATTGTCCCTTTTTGCAAACGAATACGAGGAAGAAAAACGAGAAAGACTTCACCATGCCTTGGATTCTGTTTACCGGAGACATGGAGAGAAAAGCGTTGTCCCCGGGACACTGGTGTGAGAAGTGCAGAAGTCATTAGGCAGTAAGCAGAAGGCAGCCCTGCTTGTGTGAAACTGTTAAAGGTTTGGCTTTTTTCCTTTGCAGATTACGAGGGGTGAATAGTGGAAAACTCTTGGATTGGAAATTGAGTCCTTGAATTCCTGGAAAAACTCTTCATAGCCTCCTGGATAACCGGGGAATGTAAAACCAGATCTCTTTCCTGTTATTTGCACTTTATTTTGCCAGTTGAAGAGACTGTGATCAGACACGGAACCGCAGATGAGATTGTGGGCTGTTACGTCTGCATTTATTTCTTCATACCCCAGATCATACAAATAAGAATATAACTTAACACCGGCGTATGGGTCAAAATTGTAATTCAATGTTAAATCCTCCATAATTCCCTGGATAGCCTTTTCGAAACGAAGAGAAAAACCATGGTACCGGAGGCAGTTAGAATCCAAATCGACCAGACAAAGGATCCCACCTGGTTTCACAATCCTGGAGACGTTCTTGACAATCTCAAAGCTGTTTGAAAGAAAGTATTCAAGCACGAATCTTATCCAAACGAAATCAAATATGCCCAGATGATCAAGTGGTAAACAAATATCGCCTTGTACGTATTCTATCTCCGGTGCAAAATAATTCTTCCTGGCATATTCGATCCTGCGTTTGGAAATGTCCATGCCCATGGTTTGTGCCATTGGATTGGCTAGTTGATTCAAACAAAATGTTGTTTTACCTGCGCCACATCCCAAGTCGGCTACCCTCATTCCGGGTTTCAGACCCGCCCATATTGCCTGCCTTGTGACTTCGTTAACATTGGTTTTGAGATCCAGTCGAAGAGCTTCTTCATCACTTTCCATGAGATATTTTGATAAAGACATAATAAATCACCAAATTCATTCAGTTTTTTAGGGTTGCGTATTTTTTTCTACAATAGGGGCCAAAAAAGAAAAGTCCTTAACCACTTCCTCTTCATTCAGACTGCCTCGAATAGCAGATTTTGCATGTTTTTGGCGAAGTGCTTCGAATCGATTCCGGCCTTCAGAACCAATTGCACTTAGCATATCTTGATTATCTCCCCGGTAAATGGGCCCTGAATTATCCATAGCAAGAAACTCTTGGATTACATGATCTCGGGCTTGTTTGGAGTTCATGGTCGCATGTTGCCAATTGTGCATGTACCCGGAGAGTTCATATGCCTTTCGCTTTGCGGGCTCATATATCGGGCTCAGAGGGCTCAGGATGAAAGGAAACAGGGAGCAGGTGAGAATTCCCCCCGAATCAGCGGATTGATGGCGCCTGATAAAATCCCGAGTACGTTTGAGGCTGTCTGGAGTTTCCCCTGGAAATCCGATAATAAAGTAGCACGAGCAATTGATGCCGGCTGCCAAGAATTTTTTCAACACTGCCTCGTAAAGTTCGGGACTGGCCTTTTTGTTCATGTTAGCCAGAATACGAGGGTCTGCAGATTCTATCCCGAGCTGAAGCTCAATGCATCCTGCCTCTCGCAACAATTGCGGGTCTGCTTTCATGAGGGTGCTGGCCCGGATGAAAGTCATCCAACGGACGTCAAATTTCTCATCAATGAATCGACGGCAAACCGAGTCCAAATCCGGCTTTCCAAGTCGGAAATTGTCATCTACAAACCATACGTAACGAGCGCCTAGCCTGGATACGGCCTTGAGTTCTTCAATAAGCTGATCCAAAGGCTTTGTGCAGATCATCCGGCGGTCCTTGACAAAATTACAGAAAGCGCACTGATACGGGCATCCGGAACTGGCCTGAAGTGGTACGACACCTGAGTCGAAAACTCTTTTGGGCAATGACTCCCAGTTGATAGCACTCATATCAGGACTTGTAGTTCCATCGGTTCTCCGGGAAAAATGGTAAGTCTTATTCGTAAGGCAGGCAGAGTTGGGAAGTTCCTTGAAGTCTTGGCCCCGCCTCAGTCGCCCCAGTGCCTCTGAGAGGACATCCTCCCCTCTCTGGCTGACAATGTAAAGGTCAACGGAGGGATCATCGTCGCTGTCCAAAAATAGAAAGTCATCTTTTGCAGATGCTGATAGGTACTCTGGTTCTTTGGAGCGTTGCAGAATCAGATAAGACATGTAAACCAGCGGTCCTCCTGCAATGATATAAACATCAGGAGCCAAGTGACGAACATCATCCACGACTTTTCGCAACACTCTTTTACCCGGCATAAAAGTCGTAGAGATAACTATTGCTCGAGGCGGAGACTTGAGCAACTCTCTGAAGAAATTTTGCTCTTCGGAATAATTCTGGATAAGTTCAACTTGGAATCCCCGCTTGTTCAGGTAGTCGAACAGGTAGATGCCGTTAAGCTTGGGGGCGGAACTCCAACTCATACGAGTATCACCGACTATCGGTGTGACAATTCTGCCCTTGTTAATCGCATAATTGCGAATTAGCTGGATGTTGCCGACCCTGCCATTGAGAGTCAAGCGCAGGGGATTGCTCCCGGAAAGGCTGTCAGCCCCCGAATCGGAAATGATGATTGCATCAAGGCACAAAAGAGGCCTCCCTTACAAGTTGAGATTCAATATTTGAAAAGCGCGAAAGCCGTGCTCACGCCATGAATAGGGAATCCCCGCTTTTTCCTCCCAGTCCGGGATGAATGTCGAAACGGACTACGCCAACAGGTATTTTTCCTTCCACGGATTGGGTTACTATGGCCGTTCCCTTGTTCCCGAAGCCACCGCAAAGTTCAATCGCCTGGATACCCTCATCCATGAGCTTTTTTGCGAGTTCTGCTGCTTCCTCATAGTTTTTGACCGCGACAGTGAGGAGATCGACCATGGGTGTTTCAACCCAGGACCTGTGTTCATCAGGGTTGCCATTCGGTGCAATAAACATAAATGCTGCTTTTAATTTTGACTCCATTGTTTTCCTCCAGAATTGGTGGAGTGGTTTTTATCTTAATAGTACTTTAATTTCACCAATTCTCATTATAACTATTTTCCGTATACCCGTCCATTGATTTTATTGGAATGATCTTTCAGGATTACGCCTGATGCGATCAGTTTCCAATGATTTTCACTATTTGAAGTCCCCATCTTATCCCAGCCAATATTTCTGAACAATCCCAGAACCGCAATCCAGCCTACCCCCGGCTATATTGTGGTTTCTTTTTCCTTGACGCCCAAGTGGCATTTCTGTATGGTCGCTGCCAGAGAAAGCAAGCTTTTATCACATCACCTCACTGATCGATGATTTCATAAACATTGTCAGACATGTTACCCATCTTCATGAATGGTTAATGGTGGACTCCATGCTTTTCTGCAGCCGCCGGCCGGGTAGCGATCCTGTTGGGATGGAAAGATCGTCACGCATCGATGATGAGAATTCTCGTTGAAAAGCGTTGTCAGAATGCTGGAACGGTTTACGCCTGAACAGGATTGTCGAAATAGAATTCCTCTTTTTGGAGCGCCTTGGACGGACCGGAATGGGCTGAGAACATGGAAAACGTGCACAAATTTCCCGAATTGGGCGACAGGTACACCGGAAGCGGCGATTTTGTCGGGGAAGCACAGATCAGCCGCAAACGGTTGATCAACAAACTGAACTACATTAATTTCCAAAACAAAACCCTCCTGGTCCAGTTCCGGCATGTCAAGTACGATCGCATCGTCTCCTGTCCTGTCAAACCGCTTCCGTGCAGTGATGACGTCCTGGAATGCGTTTGGGACGGTCGAAACGGCGGTCAACCGGATTTAACTGCTTTTCGATTTCTACAGCTTTTGGTTCCCAACGGGCATCAGGTTCTGATCGTTCGGCCGGAGGTCCTCAGGATTGACGAAACCGGTATTGAGGTCATCCTTCCGGAACTATGTGTTCTGGTGACTTCCCGGAAGACGCAAAGACGCGACTGCAAGGGAATTCAAGCCCAACTGGTCCAGAACAGTACCATGTTTTACGGTGTGCTGCTCGATTTTTCCGCAATTTCTTTGCACGTTGAGCTAACAGCTTTACCACCGCAAACATTTCAATGGATCGACAACGAATCCTGCATTACCCTGATCCTCTCTAACTCGAATGAAATGCTTTATGCCGGCGAGTGTCGGATTGTCAAGCACTCCAGTGGCTTGAAAACCAGACGGTTTATCGTGGAGCCCACCGGAAGGGAGATTCAGCGACATAAACCGAAGGAATTTCGCAGTACGCGCCAGGAGCTGGTTCCTTCGCCCAATGTCATTTTCAAACATCCATTTACTGAAGAGATCATCAATCTCAAGGCGCTGGACGTGGCCGGTTCAGGATTTTCGGTGGAAGAAAACGAAGACAGTGCTGTCCTTTTACCGGGCATGGTCATCCCAGAATTGAAACTCGATTTTGCCGGGACCTTCAAGATCGAGTGCAAGGTCCAGGTGGTATACAGCCTGCTCCTGGATGAAGGCCGAGACGGTAATCGGTTAAAATGCGGCTTGGCGATGCTGGACCTGGATATTCAGGACCATACGCGCCTGCTGGGCCTCCTGCAGCAGGCCATGGACAAAAATTCCTATCTTTGCAATCCAGTTGACCTGGATGAATTATGGAACTTTTTTTTCGAATCCGGATTCATTTATCCCCAGAAATACGCCTTCCTCGAATCTAACAAAGACCAGATCAAGGCAACCTACGAAAAACTCTATACTCAAAATCCAAGCATCGCCAAGCATTTCATATATCAGGATAAAGGGCGAATTCTTGGACACATGGCCATGTTGCGGTTCTACGAAAGCAGCTGGCTGATCCATCATCATGCCGCCAATGGTTCTGCTTCCAACCGCGCCGGTCTGGTCGTATTGGATCAGATCAGTAGGTTTTCGAATTCTTCCCGTAGCCTCTATTCGATTCACATGGATTATCTGATCTGTTATTTCAGACCGGAAAACAAGTTCCCCAGCCGGGTTTTCGGAGGAGTTGCCCGTTACATCAAAAATCCAAAGGGTTGCTCGCTGGACGAGTTCGCCTATCTGCATTTCCGAAACAGTGTCTCAAAACCGACGATGTTGCCGAAGCCATGGACCTTGTCCCCAACCGATGTAGACGACCTGGTAAAGCTGGAGGCCTTTTATGAAAATGAATCCGGTGGCATCATGATCGATGCTCTGGACCTCCAGCCGGATATGGTCGGTTGCGAAGATTTGTCCGAAGAATTCCGGCGGCTCGGATTTCAGCGCGAGAAGAAACTGTTTTCACTCAAGAAGGAGAATCGCCTGAAGGCAGTTTTCATGGCGTGCATATCGAACTTGGGGCTCAATCTCTCGGACCTGACCAATTGTCTGAAGGTTTTCGTCCTGGATCCCGAAACGCTCCCCCGCGATACCCTGTATCAGGCGGTATCCGAACTTTCGGTTTATTTTGAACGCGCCGAAGTTCCCTTAATGATCTACCCGGTCTCATACGCGGACAGTGTATCCGTCCCCTATGAAAAGGTGTACACCTTGTGGGTCCTGAATACCCAGTTCGGGGATCCTTATTACAAGTACTTAAATCGGTTGTTAAGAAGCGTTCATAGCTAACCGGATGGGATGACCATTAGCTGTCCAGTTCGGCCCGAATTACCCTGGCTATGGTTTTCAAATGATACGGTTTTCTCACATAGGGCCCGGCGCCCAGGTGTTGCAGCTCTTTGACCCGGTCGGATTCGGAAAAACCACTGACGATGACGGCCTTTTGTTTTGGATTGGCGGCAATAATGTTTTTATAAGTTTCGAGGCCGTCGATTCCCGGATCCATGATCATGTCCAGAACCAGAATGTCTGCGGTCTGGGTTTTCAGGTGTTCGATCGCATCCTCTCCGCTCGGCAATGCCGTTACCGCGTAGTTTAACTTTTTGAGCATTTGGACGGCGATATCGCGCTGTTCGGCCACATCATCAATGACCAGAATCGACTCGCCACGGCCCGAATATTCCTGGGTTTCCACCAAAACCGGTGTGTCTGCCGTCAGCTGTTGGGTGATGGGGAAATAGAGCGTAAACATCGTTCCTTCTTGTTCGGCGCTTTTGACGTCAATGTATCCCCGATGATCCTTAACGGTACCCCAGATCACGGCGGTCCCCAGTCCGGTCCCGCTTTTGCCCATGACTTTTTTCGAGTAAAAGGGTTCAAAAATGCGCTCCAGGTCCCGGGGCACAATGCCGATGCCGGAATCCGCGATACTTATGGTTACGTAATCTCCTTCTTTGATCGATTCATATCCGTGAAACAATCTGTCTACATAGCGGTTTTGGGTAGTGATAACAATTCTTCCGCCATTGGGTGATGCCTCGGCAGCATTGTAAACCAGATTCATGATGGTTTTGGACAGATGCACCGGAGAACCAAGGATGTTGAAAAGATCTTTTTCAGAACAGGTTTCGACTCGAATCTCTGGATGGTAAAATAATAATTTTTCATGTTCGGGGCTTTTTAAATAGTCGCTGAGGATATCGTTCAAATTAACCACTTCGGTTACGGAAACCCCCCGTCGAGCCAGCGTCAGAAGGTCTTGTACGATGGCGGCGGCCTTTTCACCTGTTTTTTCAATGGTTAAAATTGGTTTTCGAAGTGGGCTGTCTTCAGGAATATCCATCAAAAGTAGTTCAGGATAACTGACGATGCCTGAAAGGATGTTGTTCAAGTCGTGGGCGACGCCGCCCGCCAGTGTGCCGATAGCCTCCATTTTACTGGCGCGTTGCAGGCGGGTTTCCAAATCACGTCTGTCTTGTTCTGATTTCTTCAGGTCGCTGATATCGTTACCGATACATAGGATTTCCTTTAAGATGCCATCGCTTCCAAATATTGGCTTGTAGGTCCAGGCCACCCAAACTGTATCGCCTGACTTCAATATGTTCTGGTTTTCAATAACGCCTGTTCGATCAGGGTCTTTTTTCAAGGTTTCCAGCAGGCGGTACCATTCCAAGCGGGAGACGTCGGTGCCGGGCATAATGGTTTCAACCAAATTTTTGCCTAAAATTCCGCTTTCCGGGTAACCGAAAAATTTCTGCGCGAATTCGTTAAAAAAAGAAATTCGGCCATCGGTATCGCAGCGCATGATGATGCTGTTCGCGCTTTGAACCAGATCGCGATATTTTTTTTCGTTTTCCCGGATCCGTTTAAATGAGCGGGCGTTGATAATACTGACGGCGGTTTGCGAAGCGATTCCCTGTAAAAAATTCATATCGCTTTTGGTCAGGGGTCTTTTGGAAATAAGGGTGTCCACCGTTAGAATGCCAAGAGACTCTTTTTCATATACGATCGGCACGCAAATCAGGGCATGAGCCCCCATTAGCCTGGCAAATTTAAGGCTGCGTTCGGAAAGGGTATTTTCAATTTCAGACGGATCATTGATTAAAAAGGATTTTTGATCTCTAAAAGCGATCACGAACAAACCTTTTGATTCGGGGTTATCCAAATGAAAGCTATTCTGCTTCAAAAGCGCTTCTTTGGTCTGGTCGTAACCGTAGCCAGAGATGTAGACAAGACGGGCCTTTTCTTCATCGGCCAGCATGATCATGCCGCGATCGAAATCCATACGCATTTCCATTTTTTGCATAAGTGCGGCTATCAGACGGTCGGCGTCTAGAATGCTTGCTGTGACCTGTCCGATTTCCTGAATCAACAAGGCATTGTCATGCCAGATTTCCATCTCATCCAGAAGGTCCTTGGCCGCGTCACCCTGCTTCGCAATGGTTTGAGTGAGTTCTTTTTTTTCGGTACGGGCTAATAAAAGGGAAAACAATATGAACACGCATACGGAAGTGAGCGCATAAAAAGGCCACGTTGTTGACGAGACGACGAAAAAAAGTATGACCGACAACAGCAGGCCACTAGCGAACGAATAATTGCGTAAGAGTTTCAGAGTTGTAGTTGGCGTCTTTTTCCACGAAACGATGTAATGGCACATCTCCCCGCCGCGGTGAAGGCAGACAGGGTGCTCCACCGTGGCAAAGCTTCCGGTGAAAAACTTGGCCAGAGACTCGAAAATGCCGATCCGGTTCTCACATTGGTAAGGTTTTTCGCGGATGCCCGGTTTCGGGATGGAGCTGATTTCAACGCAATTGGGTCTGAGCTTTTTAGCCGTTACCGTGGCGCCTCGGCTTAAAATCGGGTAGAG
>CAYOWC010000086.1:11438-16823 GCA_964407525.1 uncultured Desulfobacteraceae bacterium
TTTTCGCGAAAAGATTTGCTTCGGAGATCCGGGAATAATCGTCGGGCATATCAGGCGCGAGAAGTCTTTTTTTCATGGCGGATTGCATCGCTTTGTGTGCATCCATGACAACCGGGCCATCGAGGTTGAGACGAAGGCTGAAGCGTTCGCCCTTTCGAATATCTATTTCACGTTCTCCATCCAGGGCAAGAACCGAAGGAGAACAGGTTACCGGTATTTCCTCGCCTGATTCAAAAGATCTGCATTCTTCGATTTTTACCTCAACGATTGTTCCCGGAGCAATAGGCGCAAACACCGACCTTCCGTTCTCACCCAGTCCCAGGCAGAGTCCTAATGGGTCGTCCGGGGCAATGGAGCAGAAAACACCTCCAATGGCTGAGAGTCCAATGCTGGTGGGTTCGGCCCTGTTCAGAAAAAGTTGCCGGACCTTTCCCATCTCCCAGATGGCTCTGGATCCCACGAATGGATCATCATAGACGGCTGCGTCCACCAGGGCCATATCAAATGGCTTGCCGTTCTTAAAAACCTCCAGGCTGGTGGTGGAACAAGCGGCTTCTTCGAGAGACAACCGGTTGGTCGCCAGTAGACTGGCCGCGAGTCCGGCTATGGTTCCCTCCACCATGGTGGGAAACACGTTGTTGGTACCCGTGGAAATGGGGAGAATCGGGGTGTCTCCACATCCTTTGGCTACTGCCCGGTTGGTACCGTCTCCACCGAGGGTGATAATACACGCCACCTTGCGGTCGGCCATCATACGACCGGCACGTGTGGAATCTTCCTGGCTGTGAGTCGGTTTGAATGGGACGGGAGCGCCTTCCATGGGGTGAGGCATGCGCTCCCGCGCCCTTTCTACAATGCCAAAATAATCCTGCATGTACGTGATTCGATCAACCCCCATGGCAGCGAGTCCGAGAAGAACCCGGCGAACAATGCGCACTTTTTCCTGATTATCAAAGGAACTGCCGAAAGCGACAAGTCGCCGGATATCTTTTCCAGAGGCAGGATTAGCGATGATACCTACAATGGACAATCGACTGCTCCCCTAACCCAGAGCCTTTTTCGCGCCGGCCAGGATTTTGTCAACGCTCGGGATGTATTCTTCTTCCAGCGCTGGGGAGAAAGGAACGGGTGCGAAGGGGGCGGCAACCCGAACGATTGGGCCGTCAAGATAGTCTATGGCCTCTTCTGCGACCATGGCCGCAATCTCCGCCCCCGGGCCGGCAAATTCAACGGCCTCGTGCACGATCAAAAGATGGTGGGTTTTTTTTACCGATTCTATAATGGTTTCCCCATCGAGCGGGGACAGACACCTCGGATCAATGACCTCCGCATTGATTCCATCGGCAGCTAATTTTTCTGCAGCATCCAGGCTTCGCCACAGCATCTGAGCGGTAGCTACAATGGTGATATCCCCTCCTTCCCGTTTGATATCCGCCTTGCCTAATGGGATAGTGTAATCTCCTTCAGGGACCTCACCTTCTACTCCGTAGAGCATTTTGTGTTCAAGGAACACTACGGGATTATCATCCCGGATAGAGGTAAGCAGAAGTCCCTTTGCATCATAGGGGGTGGCCGGCATCACAACCTTGAGTCCCGGTACATGCATGAACCAGGCTTCAAGACACTGGGAATGCTGGGCGGCTGCCCCTATGCCGCCCCCGCAGGATGCCCGGAGGGTCAGGGGAATTTTCGCTTTTCCGCCGAACATGTATTTCATTTTTGCCGCCTGGTTGAAGAGCTGATCAAAAGATACACCAATGAAATCTACGAACATGAGTTCTGCTACGGGTCTCAGCCCTGCCGCTGCGGCCCCAACCGCACAGCCGACAATAGCGCTTTCGGTGATGGGTGTGTCAATGACTCGTTTTTCTCCATATTTTTCAAAGAGGCCCTGGGTGACGCCAAAGCATCCCCCAAAGCATCCCACGTCTTCTCCTATAATGAACACATTCGGATCCCTTTCAAGTTCCATGTCAAGGGCGTTGTTTATCGCTTGTAAAAATGTCATTTTCGGCATGCTCAAATCCTCCATTTTCAGAGCGTTCAAAAGTGGAACCAGGGCAAATTATCAAACCGTGTAGACGTCGGTTGTCAGTTCTTCCGGTTTGGGAAACGGACTTTCCTCTGCAAATTTGACGGCTTCATCGAGATCGGAAACTATGGCCCCATCAATTTCGTCCATTTGTTCCTGGGTAAGAACATTCATGGAAAGGAGCTTTTCCGCAAACCTGGCCACAGGTTCTTTTGCCATCCATTCGGCGACTTCATCCTCCGGTCTGTAGACGCATGGATCTCCTTCAAAATGCCCTTTATGACGATAGGTTTTACATTCGATAAGGGAGGGCCCTTTTCCTTCTCGGGCGGCTTTAATCGCCTCTGCCGCTGCTTCGTAGACGGCTACGACGTCGTTTCCATCTATCACCACGCCGGGAATGTCATAGGCAGCGGCTTTGTCGGCCACATCGGAAACTTTCATGGATTTGTTTGTGCAGCAGGAAATGCCATACAAGTTATTTTCATTGACGAATACGACAGGCAGGTTCCATGCGGAAGCCATATTCATAGCCTCAGCGGTTGTTCCCTGATTTGATGCTCCATCTCCGAAAAAGCAGACAGAGACATTATCCGTATTCTTGTATTTGGTAGCGAAACCGGCTCCCACTGCGAGCGGTGCGCCTGCGCCTACGATTCCGTTGGCGCCTAAAATGCCCAGGTCCAGATCGGCGATATGCATGGAGCCGCCTTTTCCCTTACAATACCCCGTCGAGCGACCGAAGAGTTCTGCCATCATCAGTTTGATGTCTCCGCCTTTCGAAATGAGGTGACCGTGACCGCGATGGGTGCTGGTGATATAGTCAGTTTTGCGAAGGGAGGCGCTCACGCCCGAGGCTATGGCTTCCTCCCCTATATAAAGATGGACGAAGCCTCCGAATTTTCCTGCGGCAAACAGTTCAGAGACCCTTTCTTCAAATAATCGAATCTTTTTCATGGTTGTGTAAAGACTGATCAATGTTTCATTATTCAGTTCCATTTCTTGAGACCTCCGTCTATCTTAAGTTGATTTTCATCCAGAAATGACCTTTTTAAACTTCAAATTAGATGTTGCGCATTGAACGCCGATATAGGACTATATTATGAGTATCAATGTCAATACCTTAATGGTCGGATTCTTGAAAAGGGGAGAGTAGATCCGCAACACACAATCTGAGATACTATACCATGGAGATACATGATGAAAAAAAATGTCCGAATCCAACGAGATCAAAATGGCATTCCTCATGTGGAGGCCGAAACCCTGAATGATCTGTATTGGGGGCAGGGATATGTTCACGGAATTGACCGTGGCCTGCAGATGGCCTTGATGAGAATTTTAGGGCAAGGCAGGGCCTGCGAACTGCTGGATGCAAGTGATGAAAGCTTGGGTATAGATACATTCTTTCGAAAAATGAACTGGCGTGGCCATGTCAGAGAACAAGAAGAAAAACTGTCTCCGGATACAAAAAGCTGTCTGGATTCCTATTCCGATGGCGTTTCGGTTGCTATGGAGAAACGGTTTCCGTGGGAGTTGAAGATGATAGGATGCCGTTATGAAGCCTGGCGAGCGGAGGACAGCATCATGATGACGAGAATGCTTGGATATCTTACCCTTGCACAATCCCAGGCCGAAACGGAGAGGTTATTTGTGGAGATGGTCCAGGCCGGGGTGGAAAACAAAAAGCTGGAGGAGCTTTTTCCCGGGATTCTGGAAGGGTTTGACAGGGAACTGATTCAAAAGATGTGCCTCAATGAGAGAGTTGTTCCTACCCGCCTGCTCTGGAATCTCGCCGTACCGAGGATGATGGCCTCCAATAACTGGGTCATTTCCGGCAAAAAAACCGCATCGGGAAAACCACTGTTATCAAACGATCCGCACCTGGAAACGAACAGGTTGCCAAACGTGTGGTCTGAAATCGTTCTCGCGTGTGGGGACCGCTACGCCATGGGTGGGTCCATGCCTGGATTTCCGGGGATTTTGACCGGCCGTACGGGAGATGTTGCCTGGGGCGTAACGTACGCATTCATGGATTCTGTTGATTCGTGGGTGGAACGGTGCAGGGATGGCAAATATTACCGGGAGGCAGGAGAAGAATGGGTTCCTTTTTCGGTACGGAAAGAGACAATCCTTCGCAAAAGAAAAAAGCCGGTGGATATCATCTTTCACGAAAACCTGCATGGCGTTCTCGACGGAGACCCGGATAAGGAAGGTTCTTACCTGGCCACATGCTGGGCGCCGACCCGGTCCGGCGCCCAAACCATAGAAAGCATTCTGGGAATGTGGGATGTGAAAATCACAGAAGAGGCCATGGATCTCCTTGGGCAGGTGGAAACGGCCTGGAATTTTGTGATTGCGGACAAAAAAGGAGATATCGGTTATCAAATGTCCGGACTCATGCCGAAACGCCGTGAAGGAGTCAGTGGTTTTGTTCCACTTCCCGGATGGGATGAAAAGAATGACTGGAACGGATTTGTGGGGCATTGTGACCTTCCGAGGGTTATAAACCCGGACAAAGGGTTTTTTGCCACGGCCAACGACGACCTGAATCGCTACGGCAAGGTAAGTCCCATCAATATGCCGATGGGTTCATACCGGGCCGATCGGATTAACGACCTTCTAAACCGGGAAAAACCGTGGTCTCCGGAAGATATGTTCCAGATGCATTTTGATTGTTATTCGATCCAGGCTGAAAAATTCATGAAAATCTTGAAGCCGCTTCTTCCCCAAACGGAACAGGGAACAATCCTTGCCCGTTGGGATTTTTGCTACGACAGGGATTCAAAAGGCGCATTTTTGTTTGAGGCCTTTTATGCAGCGCTTTATGGCGAAGTCTTTGGGAAAAACGGTTTTGGAGAGGAAACCTGTGATTTTCTGCAGAAGGAGACCGGAGTTTTTATTGACTTCTACAGAAATTTCGACCGAATCCTCCTTTCAGAGAACTCTTGCTGGTTCGGGAATGAAAGCCGGGAAGAGATATACCGAAAGGTAGCAGCAAAGGCCCTGGATATCCCCATTCGTTCCTGGGGAGACACACGCCAATTTGTTATGAAACATATCCTCTTCGGGGGGAAACTGCCCAGGTTTCTGGGGTTTGACAGGGGACCGATAGTCGGAATAGGAAGCAGGGCAACTATACACCAGGGACAGATCTACCGAAGTGAGGGAAGGGATACCACATTCATGCCTTCCTACCGGATTGTCTCTGATCTGACCACGGAAGAATGTCGTACGAATCTGGCTGGTGGCCCAACGGACAGAAGGTTTTCCCGGTGGTATATTTCCGATCTTAAAAACTGGATGGCCGGCAAATACAAGACGCTGACCGTCCATGGGGATGGAAAGAAACAGCG
>CAYOWC010000087.1:0-16558 GCA_964407525.1 uncultured Desulfobacteraceae bacterium
CGTTTGGACGAGAGAACGGACAAGCTTGGATAATACTTAAACCTGTACTTTTCGCCAAGATAGGGCAACATTGCGTATTCATGAAATATCGGATTTGTTTCGCTTCCTGTCGAGTTGGATCTGGTTGTTTGAAACGCTGCTTTTTCGCCAGGACCCCATCTAAGAACCAGCATTTCAAATGGGATCGTATATATCGGTCCATCACCAATGACTATGATGGTTTTCTTATCCTCAATAACTTTTTCAAGAGGAGCAAATAGATTATGATAAAGAGAAAAAAGATCCGCCGGCTCAAGCGAAAAAAGAACGTCGAGAGGTTCCCCGGACGCCACCTTTTCCGCACCGGCACGGACCTTTTGGGTTAAACTTAAAACAGCTTTACGGGGAATCGGGACGGACCGCATTTGAAAAGAGGACTCCGTCACAGCGAATATGATGGTTCTGTCCCGTAAGAGCGCATAGGTAAGGAGTGCCTCTTTTGAATCGAGAATCTTTTTCTGAAGATCGGAAACAGTGACAGGTTTTGGTGCGTTAAGCTCCATGAACCGTGGATATGCATCCCAGAGTTGCTTTTCCGCCTGCACCAATTGGCGGGTGGCTGAATCGAGCTTCTTTTTCAAGTCCTCTGCAGAGGCTTCATAATCGCGGTTGTCGGTTGTCAGGGAATGGCTTTTGAGGCGTATGGCCATTATTCCGGCAAGCAAGGATTCTCGATTTTCCTGCAATTTCAGAAACAACGGATCCTTGCCGAATGACTGAACATCCGACTGGCGAAGCAGTTCGCTGAATATTTTGCTCTGCATACGTGAAGTGACGGCAAAGGCTTCCCGGTCATAACCTTTTGAAGGCGCTTCTTCATGAAGGCGAACCAATAGCCCGATAGTGGACGCATAAATATAGGAAAATTGATTGAGAAATTGAATTCTATGCTGATCCTGGTTTCCCCTGGTTTGGGAAAACAGGGTATCCAACGTATCGAGCGCTCTTATGTAAATGGCCAGCGCCTCCAGGAGACGCCCCTGCTTTACAAGCACTTCCGCGAGGTGGGCGCCGTGGGTAACCAGATTCTCCGGTTCTCTGTTTTTCGTGGACATGATATAGGCCTTGTTAAGAAAATCTGCGGCCTTTTTCAAATTGCCCGTCTTTTCCATTAAAAAGCCTACATTATGAAGGCCAGATGCAATTTTGGGATGATCGGGCGCATAACAGGATTCCGCTATTTGAAACGACTTAAAACCGGTGCGTTCCGCTTCAATAAGTTTCCCTTGCCTTTGTAAGGCTATTGACAAATTTCCATAGGCATCAGACTGAAATTCCTTTAGCTTCCCATGGCTCCCGGTTTTTTCTATTCTGTCAATGGCCGTCCAAAACAGCTCGGCTGCCGATTGATATTTGCCTAATTTAAGAAAAAGTAGTCCGCTGTTAACCAATGTTGCGACATACATGGGTTCCCTGTCCGGAGCCTTCCCGCTGTCTCCTGCAATTTCGATGCATTCATCAAGAACCTTGAGCGCTTCACTGCTCCGGCCCTGCTTCATCAATAATAACGCCAATGAATTCATGGGAGCAAGGATATCCATATCCTTGCCTTTTGCTCTGGTATGTATCGAAAGGGCTTCTCTTAATTTTGTTTCCGCCTGGGCATATTTCCCCAGCCCTTCCAACGCGAGAGCATAATTTGCCAGGATTACCGGCGTCAAAATATTTGTTTCTTTCCGATCCGTTATAATGCCATACGCTTTTTCAAAGAAAACCACCGCATTTTTGTATTTTGCCTGCGCACAAAGTGCTTGACCAAAGTTTCCAATAACAACGACGGCATATTCCGGGTTTAAGCTGTTTTTTTCCAATTCTGAAAGGGTTATGGAAAGCGCCGGTCGTAAGACCGCTTCAGCCTCTTCAAAGTCACAGGTATCAAGCATAACGCGGCCAAGGTACGCACGGGTTCGCACGGTGTCGGCGTTAGCTTCTCCCAATTTTTCTTTTTGAATGCTTAATGCCTGACGCAATAATACCTCTACTTCCTTCCCGGCGTTTGCGCCTGCGCCTTTGTTAATCTTGTTTTTCGCCAATAATACGCGGGCTAAATAGTATGAAATGTCGGCAAATTTGACGCTGTCCGGGCCAAATATCTCCCGTGCTTCCGGCTGCGTTTCTCTTAATATCTTTTCTGCCTCGCTATATCTTTTGTTTCCAAACAGGGCTTTTGCACGGTCAATTTGGAATTCTAGCTTAAGCTCGGGATCATCCCCTGTTTCCTTCAAAGCTTGTCCATAAAGTTTCTCCGATTTCCCGCGGCTCCCTTGGCTTTCATAAATATCTGCGGCTACCCTCTTAACCATGGCACGCATTGTATTCGCGCCAGGCCCCTTCAGTGTTTCTACGGTCTTCAAAGCCTGTTGGATAAACGGTTCCGCCTCATTAAATTTGTCCTGTAAAAAAAAAACGACCGCCAACCCCAGTTCGGCCTCGATCCGGTATTCCGGATCTTCCGCCAACGCAACAAGCGCCTTGCTATAGGCTTTCTCCTCTTCATGGTATTTTTTTTGCTCACCATAGATCATACCCAAAGTACGATAAGCAAGACCCGTTCTTGTATCTTCTTTGCCATATTTCTTCTCTGTTTTTTTGACCAGTAGCTTTGCCATGCGCTCGGCACGGACGATATCTTCATCCTTTATTCTAAGGATATACAAACATCGGTCCTGGTACTTCTTGATCTGAGGATCAATGGCGATAATGCTCTCTTTGTTTTGCTTGCTAAGATCGATCAGCTCACGGATATTCGCGGCAAATGGATGGTTTTGCCCAAAGCCCAAGCCCTCTTCCACCTCTTTGAGAAGTTGCTCGAAGATAACAATGGCTTCTTCATAGTTGCCTTGCCCCAACAAATAGAGGCCTTTTCTCTCCATGTTGACCATTTTAAAGGAAGGCGAATCATCGGAAGACTTTGCCTCAACGGAATGTCCAGTAAACCCTGTCATTAGAATTGCCAGCGTAAAGACGGGCAGAAGTAGGGAAAGTAATTTCATCAATAACCTCTTGGAAATCAGAACTCTATTTTCAACATTTCGAAGGACTCATTTGTATAGACAATTCCTCTGTTGTCTGATTTTGCTTTTCGGTACAATGGATCGGAATTCGGATTTTTTCCGAGGCTATCTAATATTTCCGAGAAATTGTTCAGCAAAACGGAGGGATTACGACGGCCTTTCTGCCTAATATTGGAGGTTTCACCATTAAATTCCACCGGATACGTTTCATTCATTCTTAATGCATCACGGATAATTTTTTCAGCCTCCTCGTATTTGCCTTGTGCATACAGAACCACTGCAAGATTGTTTAACGTCAATAATGGCATTACTCCTATCTTCGACCATCCTCTCAACACTTCTTCAGCTTCTTCGTATTCACCATTTTTATAGAGCGAAATCGGAGTCATCATGAGAGCCATCGCCTCTTCATAAGCTTCTTGAATATCACTCCTCCTTTGTGTTTTTTCCTTATGCGCATCGGTCTGAATCTTTTTGCCTAATATATTAACAGCCTCGATATATTTGGTTTTCATCCGATCCGAATACTGGAAAGGGTCTTGCCCGGAAGAAAAGACGGGATAAACCACGATGAAAAAGATCAGGATCAGTTTAAAAGTAAAAGTATTCGCTGGTTTCATGAGAACTCCTTTCAAAAAGCTATCCTTATTATATAGCTGGATGATTTATTTAATCACCTTTGCTCTTTAGACTTCCCTTGTTTTTCAGGTTGAGGTTCAATCAACCGCAAAACATTGTTAGGCTCATGCTTTTCGAGATTATCTTGTCGCCATTCATCAAATGCCTCTAATCTCAGATTGCCCGGCATCGTCCAATCCGGTGATTTTAAGAAAGCCCAAACATACTCCCGCATAAAGCCATTGGTTTTTACCAAAACAAGTTCATCCAAGGTTTTTTCCGACATCTTGGGGTCACTTTGTTTCATTTCTTCCCATAACGCCGCCACTTCGCCGCGGGCAAAAGCTTCACGATCCACGGGATTGGATTCTTGATGCTCTGAATCCCATTTCACTAACGCCACCCCATAAAACACCCATACAGATCGAACATTATCATTTACCAGGACCTGTTCTTGAACATTATCGTTTACCGCGGCCTGTTCACGGGCTACCGGGGTCGACACGCACCCCGCAATATTTATGGCTACCGGAATCATTAACAAAAACGATAATTTCAACATCGAACATAGGCTTTTCATGGGGCAACCTCTTTGATTCTAACGATTGATGGTTTAGTTGACTTCAGAACCACCCCACCGGCTATGCTGGGGGCTGTAGAAATAATTCGTTACAGGATTTCCAAATTCTGTTTTCACTACTGACCGTGGGAGTAATTGTCAACCGGCCAGGTTAAAGTACGTGAAGAAAACCGAATTATACAGGTATTGTCAAGGTTTTTCAAATTTTTTTCTGTCAGTTCTTAAAGGAAAGGCAGGCCTATGGAAACTTGAATATTGGGGAGGCCAATTCGGCATCATAACACTTGAAAAATGTCAACCTTTTTGGATTTTCCCTTGATCGGGGTGGGTGGCAGCTGTTTAACGGGAATATCCTTATCTATCCCGGCTAATGTCTGCCCACTAATGATGATTTCGGTGTTAAACTGTTTATTGAGGCCCTGTAGGCGTGAGGCCAGGTTGACGGTATCGCCCACAAGCGAGTAACTTACACGGTCCCCGCCCCCAATGTTTGCTGCCAACACCTCTCCCGTGTGGATGCCGATGCCGTGACTGAGGGGAGCGTACCCTTGCCGGATCAAGCGTTGGTTTACTATCTTCAGCTTCCTGCGCATGTTGATAGCCGCCCTGACGGCGAGCTGCCTGTGATCCAGAACCGGAATAGGAGCTCCAAAGACAGCTTCAATCTCATCTCCTATGTATTGGAGCACAAGCCCCTTTTGTTCCCGAATAGCAGTAGCCATCTCTGTAAAATAACTATTCATAATCTTGACCACTTCCTTTGGGGGGATTGCCTCAACCATGGGAGTGAAATTTCTGAGGTCAGCAAAGAGCACGGTCACTTCTTTTATTTCACCATCCAAAGGAATCCGGCCGGACAGGATTTCGTCTCTCACTTCCCGGCTCACATACCGGCCAAATGTGTCCTTCACGCTTAAATACCCCTGAAAAAACCTGGGTAAACAGGCGGCTATCACACCTACCATTGCAGCCGAAGGCCTGAGAACAATCCCCCCGGCCAGGCAACCGATCATGAGAGCCGTCAGACTTGCTAATGCTACTATTCCCGAGACTAGCACTCTCAACAGAGAGGCCTTTCGTGTCAGGAACAATGTCAGAAATACCATAAGAACAACGGGCGCCAGAAGGGAATAGGGCCAGGGTGGTGCAAAGAAGAGCCGGCCGCTTCTTAAAGCCTCCACGACGCGAGCCTGGAAAATCACTCCTGGCTCATCTTTTACGGAGGCAGGGGTGGGATGATGATCTTCAAAGTCGAAGTCAGCCCCAATGATGACGACTTTGTTTGTAAAGGTGGATGGATCAGCCTTGAGGGCCTGTTGGAAGGTCAACGTGGGGATACGAGCCGGATTACGCCAATCAGGGACTGCCTCTACGGGGGGGATGCCTTTAGCCCCTGCAAGAAACCAGGAAAATGAGTATAGCTTTTTGTCTCCTTTATCACCCAAAAAGGTCAAACCCTGTTTACGGCATACACCGTCCGGATCAGGAGTAAGATTGAGGTATCCGTAACCATTTGGCCCCAAAATCCTCTGATAAAGCAGGAAGGGTTCTTTTATCCGCCCGTTCCCGGCGATACCATAGCCGGAAATCAGACGACACTGTTTCGAGATCCTATTGAGTGTCTTAAATACCTTCTCGTCATGATTCTTGCTGATTCGGTTCAAAGGGAACTGGGGAAGGATCATATCTACCCCGATTGCCTCCGGCCTTCCGAGTTCGATCCTTTTTAATAGAGGCACAAGGTGGGCACCCCATAATGCCAGCGGTATGCCGGCACTCGAATAATCGTTCTCTCCGATTAGAATAACCAGTGGGCCTTGGACCTCCCGGGGAGTCCCAAGAAGAGGGGCTATCTTATCAATGAACAGGCCATCTATACCTTTCCCAAAATCGGTGGAGGAAAAGATAAGCCCTGATACCACAGCGAAAAGCATGAACACCATGAACCAATACGCTGTTTTGGCTTTCTCTCCTTCCAATCTCATTCTGTTTCCAATCCTTCTGTCTCCTACAGTTCAACTCGGGTTCATGTCATGATTTATACCATGCGGGGGGATAATATCCGCATCATCAGCCTGCACAAGGCAAACGGAAGGGAGATGGATTATTATGGAAACAGGTAGAAATGTTTCCAGGGAGGATCGGGATGCGATCGAATCACCGCTTTTGTTTCGGATGCGGCCTGTATTGAATAGAAGGAAGAGGGGACAGGTGATTATATTCCCGAGAGTCAACAGTCGATGACCGTCAAATCAGGTCGAAACGCCGGCAATCCTTATAGTACGAAAAAGGCCATCATGTTTCGCGCGCTATTTTTCCTTGGGCCGAAGAATCTGAATCGTTTCTGAGATCTCACTGGCCGTCACGCCCTTCCTGAGCGTCTCCATTCGATTCATCACCTCTGCAAAACGGATTCCTTCTGCAGCGCTGATCCATTCAAGCTGGAGCCTCTCGGGGCGTATGCCAAGTTTGGACATCCTTTTATGCACCTTCTTGATCCGTTTTTCCGTCCAGTGGTTGGCATCTATATAATGACAGTCACCGATATGGCAGCCGCTTACAAGGATAACGGGAGCGCCCATCCTGAAACCTTCCCAGATAAACTTTTCATCAACCCGGCCTGAGCACATGGTTCTTATGAGACGAACATTGGGGGGGTATTGCAAACGGGATACCCCTGCGTAATCCGCTCCGGCATAAGAACACCAGTTACAGGCAAAGGCCAGTATTTTTTCGCCGGAATTTTCTTCCAACAGGGCACGTTCCTGGTTCAGGATCTGGCCATCGGTGAAGTGGTTCATAATAATGGCCCCAAAAGCACATTCCGCAGCACAGGTCCCGCACCCGGCACAGGCAGCCGTGTTCACCTCCGCTGGGATTTTCCTCTTCACGTCCACGGTAATAGCATTGTAAGGGCAAACCTCTGCACACTTTCCACATGCCTTGCATTTCTCCACCACAACCATGGAGGTAATCGGTTCGGTGGTTATCACCCCTTTATGCATCAAACGGATCGCCCTTGCTGCAGCAGCAGAGGCTTGGGTGACGCTTTCTTTGATATCCTTCGGGGCCTCGGCACATCCTGCATAGAACACCCCTGCGGTGGCCGCATCCACAGGTTGAAGCTTGGGGTGAGCCTCCAGGAAAAATCCGTCCGGGGTCAACTGAAGCCCCAGCATCTCCTGAAGTCTCTGAGTACTTGAAGCAGGTTTGATACCAAGAGCCAGCACCAGCATATCAAGGTCGTGGATTTCCACACGACCGCTGACCGTATTTTCAACAGCAACGTGCAGCCCTCCATCCGAATCTTCCTCTACCGTGCCTGGCAGCCCCCGCACATACTGGACACCCAGTCTTCGACTACGGACGTACAGTTCCTCAAATCCTTTTCCAAAAGCCCTCATATCAATATAGAAGACTTTCACTTCCATGTCAGGGTAATGTTCTTTGAGTACCAGAGTACTCTTGACCGTGTTCATGCAGCAGATATTGGAGCAATAACGACCCCCTTTCCTGGAGGAACGGGAACCGACGCACTGGACAAATCCCACGGATTTCGGATGCTTTCTATCTCCCGGCCGTATCAATTCTCCTTTGGAAGGTCCTCCGGCATTGACGAGACGTTCAAATTCCAGACTGGTAAGAACATTTTCAAAGCGGGTATACGCATATTCATCCATTTCTTTGGGATCATATACTTCCAGGCCGGTAGCCACAATAATAGAACCCACCTGCTCTACGATCTCTTCATCAGACATGTGAAAATCGATGCATTTCTTATCACAGGCATCCACACATTTGGCGCAGACAACAGGGTTGTGCCCCAGACATTCGTTGATATTAATGGCGTAAGCAGAGGGAACAGCTTGAGGGAACGAAGAAAAAATGGCCCTTCGCGAAGACAACCCCAGATTGAATTCGTCGGGTCTCACAACCGGGCAAACACTTGCGCAATCACCGCACGCCGTACATTCCTTTTCATTCACATACCGGGCTTTTTTGAGGATGCTCACCTCGAAGTTACCCACATAGCCTTTTACGTCCACCACCTCGCTCAAGGTGTGAAGCGTGATCCGGGGATGTCGACCGACATCCGTCATTTTCGGACCGAGTATTCAGATGGAGCAGTCCATCGTTGGAAACGTTTTGTCAAGCTGGGCCATGACTCCCCCGATCGAGGGACGTTTCTCCACAAGGGCCACTTCATAACCGTTGTCCGCCAGATCCAGAGAAGCCTGTATTCCTGCAATGCCGCCACCAATGACCAGGGCTCTCTTGGTCAACGGAAGTGTATCCCCTTCCAGAGGCTTGAGAAGCTCTACCCTGGAAACGGCCATTTTCACCAGGTCCAGGCTTTTTTCCGTGGCGGCCTCCGGCTCTTTCATATGGACCCAGCTACACTGTTCCCGCAGGTTAGCCATTTCCAGAAGGTAGGGGTTTAAACCGGCGGAAACAAGCATCTGCCTGAAAGTAGGTTCGTGCAGCCTCGGGGAGCAGGATGCCACAACAACGCGATCCAGGTTGAATTCCTGAATATCTTCCTTCATTTCCTGCTGGCCCGGTTCCGAACAGGCATAACTGATATCCCTGGAAACCACAACATGGTCGAAATCAGAGGCTGCCTCCGCCACTTTTTTGCAATCCACTGTCTGCGCGATATTCAAGCCACAGTGGCAGACATAAACCCCGATACGGGCCTTTTCATTTTTTTCCATGGAAGCTTCTTCGCGTACATTGCTTTTCATTTTTTCCTCACACAGTCTAAATTCGCAAATCCAATTCCGCCATGACGGCATCGGAATGCAATTTCTATTATACCTAAAAGCTACAATTAGCTTTTAGCTATTAGCCGTTAGCTTAAAGATCCCAACCATTTGTATGGCTTTTCCCTCTATTTGTGATTTCACTTTTTGATACTTACCTATTGCATCGTAAATAGCTGACGTTGGGCCTTGAGCATTGTTTCGGCCATTCTGAGTCGACTCAGAATCTGTGTGAGCGGCGTCCCGCCGCGACTTTTCGCGGCTGAAAGCCGCTCCCACAGGTTCATCATTCCAAAATAACGCACCTATAATCCTGGCCGAAACGATGATCGAGGCCTGACATTGTCTAGCTAATAGCTAAAGGCTAACCGCTAATGGCTGTTTTTTTACTACTCCCACTGTATGCTTCGGACAAGGACACTCGTGAGATCAGCCATCTCCATTTTCAGTTCTTCACCAAGAAAAGGATCTTCCATGGCGCACCGAAGGTGAATCTGGCATTTGGGACAGGCTGTCACCAGCAAATCACTTTTCGTCTGTACAGCCTGCCGAATCCGTTTCACCTGAAGAGCCTTGCTGAAAGCATCACATCCAACCCATGCGCTGTTCCCACAACAAACGGCGCTGGAACCGAAGTCCTGCATCTCTTGAAATCCCTCCGGGTTCAGACGAGCCATCAACTTTCTCGGCAAATCAGGCCGGTTTTCAAAGCGACTCAACCTGCACGGGTCTTGAAAAGTGATCCTGTTCTCCATTTTTTTAAACCCTACGGCTCCTTTGTCGATCTCCTTTTCCAGAAGCTCGTAAATGTGTGTTACGCGGGGATTCAGCTGAATTCCAAAATCTCCGTAGTCGTGATGAAGCGTTCGGTAACACTCCGGGCAGGCAGTAACAATTTCTTCAACACCAAGATCGTTCAAGACCTCGGCGTTTAATTTTGCCAGCTTAAGAAAATTTTTCTTGTCTCCAGACCAGAGAAGATCATGACCGCAACACCTTTCATCAGGAATCAACGAAGGATGGATATCAAAAAAATTGAGCAGGCGAAGACTGTCCTCCAGGATATCCTGGGTCCTGGTTTCGAGATGTTGCCTGAAAAAGAGATCAAAATAGGGGGCACATCCACCGAAAAAAAGGATCTTGCTCTCAGGATTCACCTCGATATCCGAAGGAAGCCATTCCCAGTGGGAAGTCTGTAGTTTTTCAGAAGTCATGGTCCGCATGAGAGACTGAAAAAATCCCCCGTGAGCCAATTGGGGTTCCACACTTCTCTCCTGGAGGAAAACGCGTAAATCCCGAACAAATTCCGAAAAATTTACGCCTGATGGGCACCGATCGTAACACAGTCCACAGGTAAGGCACGACCACACGTCTTTCTTTACGCTGGGATCTTCGAAACGGCCGGATATCACTTCACCGGCCATGGCCCTTGGAGAAAAAAGTTTCCCGGATAGTGTCAACGGGCAGGATGATGAACACTTGCCACAGTCCTGGCAGGCATACACATCATGGGTAGAAAGGATATGATTCAACTCCCTGTCCGTTTCCTGAATTGGCGCATCCGCTGAATCGGGTATGACAGGGCTTTCCCCCATTTCTGCTATTTCTTTCGAAAACCCGCTTAAAAAATTAAGCAGTTTCTCTGACTCGTCAGGAAGAAAGGTAGCGAGGCGAAGGCGGTTTCTACCTAATCCCAAAAGATCCAGAATCCCACGGGTATCCTTCACATGTTCATAGGCATTGTCGGTTCCAGTACCATAACGACAGGTACCGGGTTCACATCCCACAAGAGCCACACCATCCGCACCCATTTCAAACGATTTTAAAAGCAGCGCCTTACTGATTCTTCCCGTGCAGGGGATTCGGACCATCTTCACATCCCCCGGAATAGGGGCCATGTTGTCCTGAAGGGTCTGATACGCTGCATGGGGTCCCCAACTGCAAAGGAACAGTACAATTTTGATATCTTTCATAGACTGTCTCATCTCTCCAGCCCTTTCAAGGTGCTTATTAAAGTCAGGCAATAGTCAGAGTTTTATCTGCAAAAATGGGGCTCCAAATCCATAGGTTTCAGGTGTCAGGTGTCAGGCGGGTAATAATAGACAGAATTTCTTCATTCCTGAAACCTGAACACTGACACCTGAAACCGAAAACAACAATAATGGATTAGAATAACTCGCGCCTTGGCTCCAAATTATGACGGTTTAGAAGTCACCTTGAAAGGGCTGCTCATCTCTCGTAAACCGCATCAGGTTGCTGAACAAGTACCTCTTTCAACAGACTTTCCAGAAATTTATGGTTTCGGTAAGGGGTGTCAGCTGCATTGGTAGGGCACACGGAAATACAATTACCACACCCCTTGCACAACGCTTCATCCACCTCCGCATGCCAGCCGCCAGCCCGGTTTTCATGAAAAGTAATGGCCTGGTATGGACAGACTTTCAAGCACCTTCCACATCCCCGGCACGTCTCTTCGTCCACCACCACCGTGAACCCCTTACTCTGTCTCGGACCTCTCGGCATGATAGCCGCCGCTAATACGGCTGCCGCAGAACCATGTATCCGCGCGGACACATGGACTTCCGGAGAATTCGCTAAAAAAAGACCGGCAATGGAAGTGGCGCCGGGATAGAGGAAAGGAATACCTGAAACGCCCCTCGACTGCATTTTTGATGTAATTATGGAATTCTCCAAGCCTTCTTGTGGGATGTACGGAATGCTTGCCCTTGACTTTTCCCCCACGATAACGGCTCCAACCTGTATGGTCTGTAAAAAACCGTCCGTATTGACATAGATATGGAAATCCCCGAGGGTGCCGCTTATACCGTTCACCGTCACACCCTCAAAACAGTGGATATTCTGATATTGCGCCTCCCCTTCGGGAAGTTTATCCTTGTTCCCGAACATAAATACTTCGAGTCCTGCTCGTGAAAGGGTTTTGGCGCTGGTCAGGGCCGACTCTGATTTCCCGATGACAGCAGTAGTGAAGTTGTATGTCCTCACGGGAGCCGGAAGCGGCATCAGCGTTTCAACCCTTTTGATGGAACGATCTATTAAACCGGAGAAACGTTCCGCAGCCACCGTCTGATCCTGGGTGATGTAACGAAGAGCTTCACCCCGCAAATTGCAGGTTTCCACCATGGATCGGCTGACGCCGGTTCCCCGAAACAGGGCATTCTTCAACCTGCTCCGCTGGTCTGTGCATGTGCTGCAGACAAAATCGAGAGGGCAACACACACAGGATGCCAAGACCATCCTTGTAATTCCTTTTTCTCGTATGGAACGCAGAATACTCACTGAGCCTTCCGGAACACAGGCCGCGTTCAATACCTCGGCATGGACAACATTTTCCCTGAGTGGAAGGTCACGAACATACGCTTCCATCCCATCGAGCCATCCAAATGCATCATTGCACCTGCAGACAAAGATCCCTATCCGAATTTCAGGGGAAAGGTCGGGATCAGGGGGCAGAAAAGAGATGCCCCTTCCCCTTGGCCTCTGAGAGGTACCACTCAACATGATCATGGCGTTCGCAGCCGCAGCAAAGCCCCTGGTTATCATGGCATGAACGTCAGGCCTGGCGGTCCTTGGTCCATAGGCGCGAACCACATCTTCTCCTTTTATAGAAGGAGCATTTTCAGGATCGGCAATAATCACAACACCCGCATGTTCAACCAGTTCCTTGGGTTCTTCCGTGTGGTGAATGGCGGAAACGGAACCACATGCCTCCACACACAAAAAACATTCAGAGCATATGCCGCACTGCAGGCAACGCTCCGATTCAAAGACGACCTGTGACTCACTGAGCCCTAAAGAAACTTCCACAAAGCTGTTTTTCCTTGCCGAAGGCTGCCTTTCCGGCATGGTAACCCGAGCAAGGGAAGGGATATCTTCGGGGATGTCAGGAAAAGGCTCATCTTCCGGCCTGGAACCATTTCGGCCTAAAACACGTGTTCCGCTGAGATCCTCATGGACGCTTTTCGCCACGGTTCTCCCGGATGCCATACTCTGAACCACACTGGAAGGCCCTGACACCGCGTCACCGGCGGCATAAACGGACGGGATATTTGTACGGTACTTTTCATTCACCTGTATAAAACCAGCGGAAGTTACAGCCAACCCGTTGCCGCCATTAGAGCCTGATGCTCCCTCCAGCAGATATGGCCCGATTTGTCCGATAGCCACAACGGCACGATCAAACCGGAGGAGGATTTTGTCGGATCCGTTGATGATCACAGGCCAGGCAATCCCATCGGAATCCGGTTTCCCGGGCTCTGTGGGGCGGCACTCCAAGTGGGACATCCTGCCGTTTTCCTCTCTGAAAGCCACAACCCGGGTTCTGTCTACAATTTGAATCCCTTCTTCCAGCGCTTCCCTGACTTCGTCCCTGTCCGCGGGGATCATTCCTTCAGAAAACCACGTGACGATCGTAACCTGATCGCCCAGCCGCCTCATGGTCCTGGCCAGGTCAAAAGCCGCGTTCCCATCCCCTATGACCGCGATGGATTCCCTTTTTTCTTCGGGTTTTTCCAGCGCCTTTCCATCGCCGTTCCCGGACCGGTTTCTGTAGAGAGAACGGAGTACTTGAAGACATCCGTCAACACCTTCAAGATCTTCACCGGAGACTCCAAGCGCACGGTCAGACCATGCACCTGTAGTAACTATCACAGCATCGAATTCACTTTTCAGGTTGTCCCGCCCATTGAGAAAATCAACGGCCCGGGAAGTGGCGAATTCAACACCGAGATTTCGAATATATGCAAGGTCTCTATCCAGAATATTTCGCGGCAGCCGGTGAGCCCCTATTCCATACTGAAGAAGCCCTCCGGGTTTTTCTTCTTTTTCAAAAATGGTTACCCCATACCCCCATCTGGCCAGATCTGCTGCTGCGGCCAACCCCGCAGGTCCCGAACCCACCACAGCCACTTTCTTTCCATTTCCGGGGACTTGCTCTGTCTGCGTCTCCTCATTATCCGAAGCCGCGTAATCGGCCAGGAATCGCTTGATGTCCCTGATTGCAATCGGTTCGTCAAGATCCCCCCGCCGACACGACTCTTCACAGGGGTGGGTGCATATTCTTCCACAGATACCGGGCAACACATTATCTTGTCTGATAATATGGAAAGCCTCCCTGTATTTCCCAGCCCTCGTCAAGGCGATGTAGGCCTGGGCATTCACGCCCAAAGGGCATCCTGCCTGGCACTGAGGTTGCATCCTCTTATCGATGACAGGTCGGCCGGGAAGTGCTCTTCTGTTATGGTACAGTATTGGAGAGCCTCCGCCCGGGGTCACAACAGGGCAGACCTGAACACAACGGCCACAAAGCACACAGCGATCAGGATCGATATACACTCGGGACTTCTTGATTTTTGCTCGAAAACCCTGGGGGGTATGCTTCAGAGAATCGACCCGGGCAGGCAGCACGCAATCAATCCGGGGGTTCTGCATCAGCCTGATCAGTCCCGATCTCTGGGCAAAATTAAAGGGAACACCCGATTCCAGACGCCATTCCTCCCTGGCCAACTTCTCATCCAAATCGTTACCGGAATCCACGAGCGTTACCGGGATACCTAATTCTCCAAGTTTGTTGGCAGCAGCAATTCCCGCCGGTGTAGCCCCAATAACAATGACTTTATGAAGGCGATTTTTGGGGCGTTTCATGGTTGGGCTCCTTTTCCGGCAGAGACTTTTTTTTGCCTCGCTTTAAGTACGGCGACACCGTAGTCGTACCCCTTATCAAACGCATTAATATTCATGTCCTCAGTCCCCTTTGGTACAGATTCCCTCACAGCCATCCTTGCCGCATCCACGGAAACGGCCCCGGTAACGGAGGTAAAAAAAGCGAACATGATGATGTTAGCCATCATCTTCCTACCCATTTCCTCTGCCATCCGGGTAGATGGTATGGAAAAAAAATCTTCAGTCTTTTCCGGTGGCTTCACCAAGTCCTGATCAATCAAAAGGACACCGTTTTCCGCCATCTGATGGATGAATTTGTCAAGACCGGACTGCGACATGCAAGCCAGGATGGCAGGCTGCCTTACATAAGGATAGTGAATTGGCTCGTCGGATATGATCACCTGGGCGCTGCAGGCGCCCCCGCGAGCTTCAGGACCATAGGCCTGGACAAGAGTGCTGTGCCGCTTATCCCCTATGGCCGCAGCCTTTCCAAGAATCCGGCCGGCCAGAACGATTCCCTGACCCCCAAACCCGGTAAAAATAATTTCCTGTTTCCCAATCCGGGCGTTCTGTATTTCCACACCTCCCGGATTTTTTACTGCCGCATTTTCAGGCTCCGTAGAACTCATGAGCGATGCACCCTGACCCGGATAAACCGGAATGATTAAGTAAGATAAGAAGGTTCCTTACGCTTCAGCGTAAAGAAGCAATTTCCTGTGAAACCGAGGTGTCAGGTTTCGGGTGTCAGTATTCAGTGTCTCTAATTCCAGATTCGTAATTCTATGCAGCATATCTATGCTATTACGACTAATATTTCGAATGCCTTCAGGGCTCTTCCCTGACACCTGACACCTGACACCTGGTGCCTGAATAATGTATATCTGAAACCAACTTTAAGTATCACGCAAGTCGGCCATGAACCGATAACAATGTGCGTAAAGAGGGCTCTAACCGACTTCTTCCAGCAAGTCATCGGGCCTGCACGTGTTATCGTATCTGTCTGAACAGGTAGGTTTTTCAATGTCAACAAATTTCCCCAGGATCACCGCTCGTTCGAAATCGATATCCAGTTCCGTGGGATGGGCATTGTTCCTGATGATGGTCTTGTCCCGATAGATCCGAAGCGTATCCAGGGCTGTTTCCTTATTTCGCCGGCCATAGTTAATCGGACATGGGGAAAGAACTTCAACGAATGAAAATCCCCTGTTTAAAACCGCTTCCCGTATGGACTCCGTAAGATCGCGCGCATGAAGAATCGTCCATCTCGCCACATAGGTGGCGCCTGAGGCATACGCCAGAAGAGGAAGATTGAAAGGGGTGTCCGGATTGCCCCTGGGCGTCGTTGTGGTCTTATAAAGCAAAGGCGTAGTAGCCGCCACCTGTCCACCGGTCATCCCATAATTAAAATTATTTACGCACACAACCGTAATATCCACATTTCTTCGAGCGGCATGGATAAAATGATTGCCCCCTATGGCAAAGAGGTCTCCATCTCCACTGAAAACAACCACGTTCAAGGCAGGATTTGCAAGCTTCATCCCTGTTGCGAACGGGATTGCCCTTCCATGCGTCGTGTGATACGAGTCCAGGTTCACATATCCGGCGCCCCGACCCGAACACCCGATTCCGGAAACCATGGTCGTTTTGCCAAGATCAATCCCACTTTCTTTCAGGGCAATAAGGCACGAAGAAAACGCTGTACCGATACCACATCCAGGGCACCAGATGTGGGGAATTCTGTCCGTCCTGAGGAGAGAATCAAGGGGATGTTTGATAGACTTTTTCTTTTGGTCCATATCTTTCCTGTTTACGGCAAAAGTGCATTAAGTTGGTAAACCTTCTCGAGCAAGGCCTGTTTGTTTTCC
>CAYOWC010000088.1:0-16537 GCA_964407525.1 uncultured Desulfobacteraceae bacterium
ATGGTGGATATAAAGGCGGATAGGGCAAAAAGATCGGAGCAAGTATAGGTGAGGGTCGTTCGGGTGTCAACATTTCAGCATAATTCGTTCATATTTAAAGTTGACACATACCAATATTAGGGTATCATGAATATTTTCAAGGGTAACAGAATGTTTCCGTATTTCAAAACAAAATGAGAAATGGATGGGAAAGATTTCTACGAAGGATATGAAATGAAACCGACAGGGGGTTTTTCTAATAGAGATTTCTTGTATGGTTCGACTCCGGCGTTTATCATCACGCTGGTTTTTTTACTTATATCTATTGTATTTGTGAATGCAGGTTTGGCCGATCAGAATAAAACAAAGGTCGACTCGAATACGGTTGAAACAGTGAGAAAACAAGGAAAGGAGGTAAACATGGGAGGTGCTGACAGGTTGACCGATGAGCAGGGAAAGTATCTTCTGAGCGTGGCTCGAAAGACGATTGAGGATTCCCTTTCCGGCAGAAAGAATGAAGAGAAAAGCAACGAAAATTTTCCTCCGATTTTTAACGAGGAAAGGGGTACTTTTGTCACCCTGACGATGGGTGGTCATTTGAGAGGTTGCATCGGCCACATCATTGCACAAGAATCATTGATTGAGGGGATCAGGGTGAATGCCATCAATGCCGCGTTCAGGGACCCCAGGTTTGATCCTGTTGGAAAAAAAGATTGGGACAGAATAAAAATGGAGATCAGTATTCTCACCGATCCAAAACCGCTTGCCTATTCAGACGCTGACGATCTCCTGAAGAAACTCAGATCGGGAATCGATGGTGTTATACTCAAAAAAGGATATCGTCAGTCCACGTTCCTTCCCCAGGTATGGGAACAATTACCGGAAAAAGAGGAATTTCTGAATCACCTCTGCCAGAAAGCAGGATTGGATGGGAATGCCTGGCGAAAAGGGGATCTTGAGGTGTCCACATACCAGGTCCAGGCATTTGAGGAGGAATGATAGGCTGGAATGGCACAAGATAACCTGAAGAAATTGCTTGTCTGGTCAATTATCGGCACAGGCATTTCCTCGGTTACCACACAACTTCTTACTATTCGGGAATTTCTAACCCAGTTTCAAGGCAACGAAATAACCATAGCCCTCGTGATTTCTTGCTGGCTTTTGATATCAGGGCTGGGCAGCCTGGCCGCACGGTTTATCAGAAGTTATTCTTTGAAGGTCTATGTCCCACTGCTGTTTGTGGTTGGGATCTGGCCCCTGTTCCAGCTGATCATGATCAGAGAACTCAGGGATGTTTTTTTTATTTACGGCGCCTCGCCCGGCTTCTATCAGATACTCTTTTACATCCTTGTTACCGTAGCTCCTTACTGCTTGATCATCGGTTTTATCCTTCCCTGTTCACAAAGGGTTCTCAACAACCACGGGGTTTCTTTTTCCAGTGGAAATCTTTATGTAACCGACAGCATTGGGGACATCGCTGGAGGTTTCCTGTTCAGTTTTATCCTTGTCTACTTCTTGAAGCCTTTCGCCATTATTGCGGCAACTTCTGCCATACTTTTTATCATTGTGCTTTTGTTGCTTTATGAACACAGAAAAATTCTGTTTCTCTCGGTGGCTGCAGCAGGGATCATCTGCTTTGGCTTCTTCTGCCTGAATGCCGGCTTTGAAAAAGAGACCCTGAACCGGCAATATGGTGAAATTGTCAGATATCTCGAATCCCCATACGGTCGGATCGTGGTTTCTCAGGAAGCAGGCCAACTCACTTTCTGGGAGTCAGGAACCCCCCTTTATTCGGATGCAAACATCCTTGAAAGTGAAGAGAAAATTCATTATCCACTCAGTCAACTGGTTGAAGTGGATAATGTGCTGCTCATATCCGGGGGTTTAGGCGAAACCCTGAAAGAGGTTGCCAAGCATACACCGAGACATCTGGACTATGTGGAAATTGATCCTGCTCTGACTTCTGCAGGGCGGGAAATGGGAGCGATACCACGGGTGCCTTTTTTAGAAATCTCTAATATGGATGCAAGAAAGTTTGTCAAGAGTAAATCAGGGGCCTATGATGCAATCATTATCGATCTTCCTGATCCCGAC
This sequence comes from uncultured Desulfobacteraceae bacterium, assembly GCA_964407525.1. Taxonomy (GTDB): domain Bacteria; phylum Desulfobacterota; class DSM-4660; order Desulfatiglandales; family Desulfatiglandaceae; genus DUZB01. Next base: position 2,074 of record CAYOWC010000088.1, read on the forward strand.
ACCTTTCAGATAAACAGGTTTTTTACCAGAGAGTTTTTCGGTTTTGCCAGGAAAGCCTTAAAAGAGGGCGGGGTCCTTTCCATGGCAATGAACTACTCGCCCAACTATATTGGCCAGATCAGAAAGAAGAAACTTTCCATCCTTTACAATTCGGCAAGGCCCCACTTCACGAATGCCATGCTGATTCCCGGCCGGCAGGTGTATTTTGTTCTCAGCGACAGGGAATTGTCTGAGGATGTTCCTTCGTTGCTCAAGAAGAAAAAAATCATTACTTCTTATATCGAAGGATACTATTATGGAGATGTTACGTCTGAAAGGCTTCTCCAGGTCCGGGAGGCCATGGGAGAAAGTGAGGAATCAAACAAGGATTTTGAACCCAGGCTGATGGGTGTCGTATTTCAGGAATGGTTTGCAAGGCATGATTCTTCTCCCGTGTATTTTATGGCAGGTATTCTGGTTCTTGTTCTGACATATTTTGCATTCATGAAAAAAGCGGAATACGTTCTTTTTGCCACCGGTTTTACTGCGATGGGATCAGAGATGCTCGTAATTTTTGTCTTCCAGGTCCTCTACGGGTATATCTACCTGCAGATCGGAGCAATTATTACGGCCTCCCTGCTGGGTTTGCTGCCGGGGGCGATCACAGGGGAAAGATGGAAACATTCCAACAGATTTAAGCTCCTTGTTTCAGAAGTTGCCATGATTTTTTTGCTGCTTATCTTCTTCGTATGGTTGTCCTGCTCTGGAACGGAACCTTATCCATTCCTTTTTCTTTTGTTCTGTTTCCTGTTCTCCTTTTTTTGTGGATTTCAGTTTCCGGTTGTAACGAAGATTATAGGGGAGGAGAAAAGTCCTGCAGCAGGTTGCCTGGCAGCGGATCTATGTGGTGCGGCGGTGGGAACGCTGGTAATAGGGGCTGCCATCATCCCCATTTGGGGCATGGAGTGTGGCGCTGGGTTTTTGATTATGGTGAAGCTTTCAAGTATGGTTGTCAATATAAAGACCGGGAGGGCCTGATTATGGCAGAAACCATGACCCGAAAGGAATTTCTGAAAAAGGCAGGTCTGGGCGCCTCCACCTTTTTATGTGCCGGAGCCGGGTACGGTTTTTTTGGAAAAGACGGCGGGAATAAATCGATCAAGGGACATGTTTCCAAGAACGATGCACCCAAAGAGCCATGGAAATGGTCCATTGAGGGATTTTATTATACAAAGGATGGAGAAACGGTCCAGTGTCAGGTCTGTCCTAACCGCTGTATTCTCAATCCTGGTGACAGGAGCATTTGCAGATCGAAAGTGAATATTGCGGGAAAACTCTACTCCCTTGCCTATGGCGATCCCTGTTCGATCCATGTGGACCCCATCGAAAAAAAACCCTTGAATCATTTCCATCCTCGTTCACTTATTTTTTCCATTGCGACTACCGGTTGCAGTTTCCGGTGCCTCAACTGTCAGAACTGGGAGATATCCCAGAAAAAACCTGAAGAAGTAAGACACATGGAACTCTTTCCTGACCAGGTGGTGAGAGAGGTAAAAAAAAGGGGGATCCCTTCCATTGCCTATACCTATTCGGAGCCGATCACGTTTTATGAATACATGGTGGATACGGCAAAACTTGCCAGGGAGGCAGGTCTGGGAAATGTTCTTGTTTCGAACGGGTATATTAACCGAAACCCTCTCATCCGTCTTTCACGGTATCTCGACGGCGCAAACATCAATCTCAAATCGTTCAGTAACGATATTTACAGAACTCTGAATGGGGGAACACTTCACCCGGTCCTTGAAACGTTCAAAACGCTTCACGGGGAAGGGGTGTGGTTTGAAATGACGACACTTGTGGTCCCGGGGTATGTGGATAAGCCGGACATGATCAAGCGGATGTGTGGCTGGATCCTGAAAGAGTTGGGGCCTGATTATCCATTGCACCTGCTCCGATTTTTCCCCCAGTATAAATTGACCAGACTCCCGGCCACACCGATTTCAACCCTTGAAAACCTGAGGACTCTGGCTCTGAAGGAAGGCCTCCATTATGTTTATCTGGGTAATGTTCCCGGGCATAAAGATACGCAGACGTATTGTCACAATTGCCGGAAAGTGGTGATCGGCCGTAACGGGTATACCATCGGGGAGCTTCATATGAAAAATGGCCGGTGTGAATTTTGCGGGACTACTATTCCAGGCCGTTGGAATTAACCCAAAAATGAAAAAGCTCACACTCTTTGTAATAATGATCCTGATTTTGCTGCCCTCCGTTTAGAATGGGAACATATTGTCCCTGCCCATGCCTTTGGTAAGAGCTTCCTGGAATGGAGAGAGGGCCATCCCAAATGTAAAAACCGCAAAGGAAAGTCTTTTAAAGGCCGGAATTGTGCAAGAAAAATGGTCGTGAAATTCAGATATATGGAGCGTGATTTATATAATTTGGTCCCGGCGGTTGGAGAAATTAACGCCTTGAGGTCAAACTACAGTTTTGCCATGATCCCCGGGGAGACGAGGGAATTCGGAAATTGTGACATGGAGATTGAAGAAAGAAAGGCAGAACCGCCTCCCGACAAAAGAGGAAATATTGCCAGAACTTATCTCTATATGAATTCCGGTTATCCTGGACATGGGATCATCAGTAAGAAAAATAGAGAATTATTTCTGATATGGAATAAACAAAATCCGGTTGACGAGTGGGAATGTGATAGAGCCAGCAGGATCGAAGAGATTCAAGACAATGAAAATCTGTTTGTGAAGGGGATGTGTGTTGAGATGGGGATTTGGGACAAATAAAGCCATTCAGAAAAATCCCCGGAAAAGATCTGATCAGGCGTACTTCTCCAGAAGTTTCTTTGTTTTGACCACGTTCATATTCAAACCGAGTGATTTTCTGTCAACCCCCATGGCAAGGCCCAGGATTTGGGTCAGGTAGAGAACGGGCAAACCGTACGAAACATCATATTCCGCTTCAATGCTTTTCTGATTTCCGTCATACATAACAGAGCAAAAAGGGCACACGAGACATATGGCATCCGCTCCGGACTCGGAAATAGCGTCCAGTTTTTCTTTGGTTACCGACATGGCCAGTTTTTCGTCTACGGGCAGAACAGGCCCCCCACAACACCTCTTTTTCCCAGTATAGTCCACTACTTCTGCACCCGTCAATTCCACCAAGGTGTCAATGGAACGGGGATCTTCCACATCATCGAAATGATCATGGACCTGTGACGGCTTCAAGTAATGACATCCGTAATGAATGGCAATTTTCAAGCCGCTGAGATCTTTCTGGAATTGGTCTTGTATTTTCTCCGCGCCGATTTCCTCGAAAAGAACTCTGGCGAAATGTTTTACTTTTGCCCCTTTCCCGTATTGGTGTCCCGTGGGTTCCAGACGCTTATTGATCCTGCTTTTTTTTTCTTCATCCCATGAGAGCAGGTGAGATGCCTCAGCCAAGGCGGATGTACAAGAGCTGCACAGGGCACAGATATCGAGCCCTTGTGCTTCAGCTAAGGCTAGATTATAAGCGCCCAGAAGTTCGGAAGCTTCCATGTCGGCAGCTTTAATAGGAAATCCGCAACAGATGAATTTTTCTATGTCGACGAGTTCGATACCCAGCTTTTCTGCGACGTTTCTGGCGGAAAGTTCGTAATTTCGGGCCCTGGCCGGGATGGTACATCCTAAAAACAGTGCATATTTCATAAGTGTATTCTCGTGTGAAACCGTTATGTTCAGGGTTCAAGGGTTCAAGGGTTCAAGGGTTCAAGGGTTCAAGGATTCAAGGATTCAAGGATTTTCTCGTTCCCCATGCTCCAGCGTGGGAATGTGTAAGTTTCTTTTTGATCTGCCTGCCCAGTGAAACTTTTTTTGCTTTTGTTTCACCGGGGCGCGAGAGATCGTGATCTTCATGAGAAGCTACGGGAAAAGCTTGCCGATAGCATCACAGGTTGTAGGCAGTTTCGGAAGTCCTGCTTTTTTTCGCTTCTTGTTGTCGAAATCGTCCAGGGGATAAATTCTTCCTTCACCGGTGACAATTTTCATCTGCGCTTTTATGCCCGCTGGGGCATGGCCTTTTTTAACCGCCAGATTCTTCAGAAGGGTCATGAAATCCGTAATAGTCACTCCCTGTGGGCACCTTTCCTGGCAGGCGTAGCAACTGGAACAGAACCAGATAAAATCGCTCTCCAGGATTTCTTCTTTCAACCCGTAAAGTGCCATGCGAATAATCTTTGCAGGATTAAAGTGTTCGTTGAGGGCCGATATTGGGCAGCTTGCGGCACAGGTCCGACAAGCGAAGCAGGCGGATAGTCCTCCTCCGGCCTCGGCGGCCAGTTCCTTGATGAAATCAGGATCTGTCTGATCCAGGTCTACGACTTCCATAGTGTCTCCTGTTTTTCAAGCTGGTTCCTGCTCAAATTTCATTGATCATAGCTAAAATCTGGTCTTCGCCGAATCCTCTGAGATTCAGTGCCCCTGACCTGCAGGATGCAACGCAGAGACCACATCCTTTGCACAGTGCGGGATTTACTTCGGCCTTTCCGGCAGTTGGCCCTTTCACGGTCATGGATGGCGCGGAATAAGGGCACACAACAATACAGACGCCGCAACCACTGCAGGAATTCGGATTTACGTGTGCTACGGTACCGCTCATGCTGATGGTTTTTCTCGAAAGCAGCGTTACTGCTCTCGAAGAGGCTGCTAATGCCTGGGCTACCGATTCATCTATCGGCTTTGGATAATGGTTCATTCCGCATAAAAAGACCCCGTCCGTGGCAAATTCAGAGGGCCCCAACTTGGCGTGGGCCTCTACAAAAAAGCGATCTTCATTCATGGGTACCTTGAATAACTGACCGAGTTTTTCGTCTCCGGACGGGACAATGGCTGAGGCTAATGCCAGCAGGTCCGCCCTTATAATAACCGTTTTGCCAAGGACCTTGTCTTCCACTTCCACTCTCAACCTGTCGTTTTCAAGAGATACCAGCGGTTTGTTGAGAAGGGTAAAGGGAATAAAGAGAATTCCCGCAAGGCGCGCATTTCTATAAAGATATTCCCTTTCCCCATACGTTCGAATATCCCTGTACAGAACGTAAATCCTCATCTCGGGGTTCAGTTTTTTCAAGTGCAGGGCGCTTTCAATGGCGTGGGTGCAGCAGACCCTCGAACAGTAAGGCCTTTCAGGTTCCCTGGAACCGACGCACTGGATGAAAACCGCTGTATTCAGTTCTTTTAACCCGGGGTCATCGGCAATGAATCGTTCATCCAGTTCAAGATGTGTCACAACCCGTGAATCTTGTCCGTAAAGATATTCTTTCGGCAATGATTCAGTGGCCCCCGTGGCAAGCACCGCAACGCCGTGCTTAAACTCCTTTTTCTCCCCGTTTGGAGAGGCCAGGGTGGACATGAAACTCCCGACAAAACCATCGACGTTTACCAGTTCCGTATGGAGTTGAATGTCAATATTGGGATCTGATTGGACAGAGTCGATCATTTCCCCTAACTTCAATTGAATGTCTTCCCCTTTCCATGTTCTAAAGAGCCTTTGCGCCTGGCCCCCCAGAACGGCGGAACGTTCCACAAGACAGACCGGGAATCCCTGTTTCGCGAAACTTTTAGCCGCCGCCATTCCTGAAATGCCCCCACCCACTACGAGTGCGGCCTGATCAATATTCAGTTCAGTTTCCACAAGGGGTTCTATGAGGGCTGCTTTGACCACTGCCATGCGAACCAAATCTTTTGCTTTTTCCGTAGCCATAGCCGGGTCATTTTTATGGACCCAGGAATCATGGTTTCGGATATTTGTCATTTCAAAGAGGTATTTGTTTAACCCGGCTGCGATCAACGTTTCTTGAAAAAGACCTTCATGAGTCTTTGGTGTGCAGGCGGCCACAACGATTCGGTTGAGTCCTCTTTCGCGAATTTCCTGGGTTAGGCGTTCCTGTGTATCCTGCGAACAGGAATAGAGATTGTCCGCCACATATTCCACGTAAGGGAGAGATGCGGCATATTCGCGTACCGCAGGAACATCGACCACCCCGCTGATGTTGATTCCACAGTGGCAGACAAAGACCCCAATGCGTGGTCTTTCCCCTGTAACCGAGATTTCCTCCGGTGGTTTTTCTTCTTTAATCAGGGTGTTTCTGGCGCTGCTCAGCAATGCTCCTGCCTCTACGGATGCAGAGCTTGCCTCAATGACGGACTGGGGAATGTCTTTTGGTCCCTGAAAGGCGCCGCAGACGAAGATACCCTCTTTGGAGGTAGTGACAGGAGAGAATGATCCTGTATCACAAAAGCCTCCATCCGTGAGGTCGATCCCGAGTCGGTAAGCCATTTCCTGTGCCTCCGGGGAGGTTTCAAGCCCTACGGAAAGGACAACGAGATCAAAGGCTTCTTCAACGAAACGGCCTTCTTCGGTCACATAGGGAAGCAGGAGCTCGCCATCTTTACTGCCCGTATCCACGGTTGGAACACGGGAACGGATAAAGCGTACCCCATGTTTTGTTTTTGCATCCTCGAAATATTTCTCAAAATCCTTTCCGTGGGTACGCATATCCATGAAAAATATGGCGCAGTCCAGATTCTGGCTGGCGTGTTCCTTGGCGATGACCGCCTCTTTGATTGCGTACATGCAACAGACAGAGGAACAATATCCGTGATCGCAACCGTTTAGATCCCGGGATCCTATACACTGAAGCCATGCGATTTTTTTGGGTTCTTTGCTGTCGGATGGCCTTTGAAGATGCCCCAGGGTCGGGCCGGACGCAGATAGAATACGCTCAAATTCCATGGAAGTAATGATGTCCGGATGTCTGGCATAGCCATAGGTTTTATATTTTGCCGGATCAAAGGGCTGTATACCGGGAGCAAGCACGATGGCACCCACATTCAGCTCAATGGTCTCGTCCTGTTGGAGATAATCGATGGCGTTTACTCCACAGAATTCCGAGCATATCTTACATCCACCGCTTTTGAAATGGATGCAAACGTCTCTGTCGATGGCAGGTGTATTGGGGATTGCCTGGGCGTAGGGCACGTAAATCGGCTTTCGACCTTTTAGCCCCATGTCGTATTCAGATGGGATTGGTTTAAACGACTGGGCGGTGATCTCTTCGAGCTGGATATGTCCCGTAGGGCAGACAGACGCGCATGCCCCGCAGGCCATACACACGTCCGACTGAAGGTGGAAGGGGGTGTCCACCTTCATATCCGTGCCGCGTCCTGTCAGGCTTATGGCGCTGTTCCCCATTTTTTCGCAGATCCTCACGCAGAGCCCGCAGAGAATACAGTCATCGTCTTCTTTCTCGAAACGTGGTTCCGTGATACCATACTTCGAGGCCAGATCAACAATAACAGGAACTTCCGGACAGCGGGAGAGGAGCATTTCCACAATCAGTTTACGGCCATTGTGCACCTCTTCCGAATCAGTAAAAACCTCCATGCCGTCCCAGATGGGGTAGTTGCATGCCGTTACAAAACGGCTTCTGCGGCCATCGAAAAGCTCTACTGTACATAACCTGCACATGCCCCCCGGTTCCAGGGCTTCATGGTGACACAAAGTTGGGATTTCAACGCCGTTGTCTTTGGCAACTTGCAGGATATACTGACCTTCTTTTCCCTGTACTTCTTTCCCGTTAAGCTTGAAAGTGATCATAGACTATACCTTATATGGGGTCCTAAAAGCCGAGTTCCATACCGTTTTTATTTGATTACGACCGCATCGAATTTGCATACATCATAACAGATGCCGCATTGAATGCATTTTTCAAGATCCAGTTTATGCGGTTTCTTCTTTTCACCGGTTATGGCTTCCTGGGGGCATTTGAGACTACAAAGTCTGCAACCGGTGCAGGCGTTTTCGTCGATTTCATAATGAAAAAGAGCCTTGCAGATCCCAGCAGAGCATCTTTTCTCCTTAATATGCGCCTCATATTCATCCCTGAAATAACGGATGGTGGTCAGGACAGGATTAGGAGCGGATGTGCCCAGGCCGCACAGAGAAAATTTTCCGACCATATTACTCAGTTCTTCAAGGAGTTCAATATCGCCTTCTTTTCCGTTTCCTTCACAGATATGGGTGAGGATCTGGAGCATCCTCTTGATTCCTTCACGACACGGATTGCATTGCCCGCACGATTCGTCCTTGAGGAAATCGAGAAAATAGCGCGCAACATCTACCATGCAGGTGTCCTGGTCCATAACAATCATGCCACCGGAGCCCATAATGGAGCCTGCTTCGGCCAGGTGTTGATAATCTACGGGAATGTCTAACATCTCTTCGGGGATACAGCCGCCCGATGGACCTCCCGTCTGGACCGCTTTTATCTTCTTCTTCCGGGGAATTCCATCCCCCATATCGTAGACAATCTCTTCCAGGGAAATTCCCATGGGGACTTCCACAAGTCCTGTATTTTTGATTTTCCCAACGAGACTGAAAACCTTCGTTCCTTTACTATCCGGGGTACCCAGATCTGCAAACCATGGGGCTCCTTTGGACAGGATAACGGGGACGTTGGCATAGGTTTCCACGTTATTCAAATTGGACGGACTGTTCCGGAAACCCTTTTCTACCGTATGGATATACTTTGCCCTGGGTCTGCCGACTTCTCCTTCGAGGGATGCCATGAGGGCTGTTGATTCACCGCAGACAAATGCACCTGCTCCAGTGGAAATCTTAATATGGAAATTGAAACCGGATCCCCCGATATCGTTTCCGATCAATCCGTAATCCGTTGCCTGTCTGATGGCAGTTACCAGACGCTTCACAGCGAGGGGATATTCATTGCGAACATAGATGGAACCCTGCTCCGATCCAATGGCAAGCCCTGCAATCAACATTCCTTCAATAATGGTGTGAGGGTCACCTTCCAGGATACTTCGATCCATATAGGCCCCGGGATCCCCTTCATCCGCATTGCAGATGATAAATCGCTCTCCTTCATGTTCGGCGCAACTTTGCCACTTTACCCCGGTTGGAAATCCCCCTCCTCCACGGCCCCTTAATCCGGAATCTTTTATGGCGGCAATGATTTTTTGCGGTTCTTGTTCCAAAAGGGCATGAAAAAAGGCAGAGTACCCGCCTCTGGCAATATAGTCTTCTATGCGCTCAGGGTCGATATAGCCGCAATTGCGCAAGGCAATTTTGACCTGCTTGTTGTAAAAACCGATATCCTCCAGAAACGGAATACCTTCTAAAGGCGGGAATTCATCCACCGGATTGGGGTAACCATCTTCGACCACCGAGCGTGGATCGCGCATTTGTCCGAGGATGATTTTGGCATCAAACCGGCCATCCAGGTATTCGTGTATAATTTGACTTATCTTGTCCTGGGTAATGTTCTTGTAGACCACCCTCGGGCTGTCCTTCCTGAATATTTCTACAAGCGGTTCCATCTCACAGAAACCGAGGCAGCCGGTTTTTTGAATCCGTACATTCTCGTTTCCATTAAATTCATTTTCGGCAGTGTCAAATGCTTTGTCGGCTCCCGCTGCAATGCCGCACGAAGCCATCCCTATATTGACTGTCAAAGCTTCAGGGTAATAAAGAGCCTCCCTGTGAGCCAGGGATATTTCATCCAAATCCTTCACGTGCAGAATCTTCATTGTATCCGCCTTGTTTTTGTGCTCCTGGTAATGAGGATAACCATATTATGGCTACATTATAGCCATTTTCCTGCTGGAGTAAATCATTTTTTTTGCAGGCCGTTTTTTTAGGGAATTTCGAGAATCTTGGGGTTCGAGCCACTAAATTTCTGGGTTTTATTCGAACCGCATCCGGCCCTTACCAATTATGATTTTCTGCTTTTTTTCATGAATCCCGTTCAGTCATTTATGAATTTTTACTTGAGGATATTAAATTGTGTCTTAACTTTTGGCATATATCACCACTAGCAGATGTATATCTGTCTCGGCTTTTCAACCTTTCAACCGGACCCATTTATATTTTCCAAAGGAGGTTATTATGGAAAAAAAACCGATTGTTAGTAAACTGTTGCCTCCAAAAGAGGCAACATCGTGTGATGCAACAGCGCAAATGCTGGCAAAAGCCAGAAAGGACGGGGTCGAGCTTTGTTTTGACAGGGCTGCCACAATGAAAGCGTGTCCGATTGGAGCAGACTCAGCCTGCTGCAAACATTGTTCAATGGGTCCTTGTCGCCTGAATGCGAAAGATCCATACGGCAAGGTGGGCATATGCGGTGCAACCATTGACACTATTCAGGCCAGGAATTTTGCTCGAATGGTAGCTACGGGTACCGCTGCTCATACGGACCATGGCATGGCTATGCTCGATCTTTTCCGTGAAGTCGTGACCGGGAAAATAAAAGACTACAAAATAAAGGACCCCATCAAATTGGAATTGGTCGCAAGATCGATCGGCATCGAGGTTGACGGCAAGAGCGAGGAAGAGATTGCCCTGGAACTGTATGGGGAACTTGAACGGACCTATACCCAGATTGAAGGGGAAATTCCCCTGATGAAACGAGTTCCGAAGAAGACCCTGGAAAACTGGAGAAAACTGGGAATCGTACCGCGTGGGGCCATGCGGGAGATCATGGAGATGCTCCATAGGACGCACGTCGGAGTAGATCAGCACTATGAAAATATCATGAAACAGGTCAGCAGGACCGCCCTGGCCGATGGCTGGGGAGGCTCGATGGTCGCAACGGAAATATCGGACATCCTGTTTGGAACTCCTTCTCCGGTCCTTGCTGAGGTAAACATGGGTGTCCTGAAAAAGAATAAGGTGAATATCATCATTCATGGACATGAGCCGAATCTTTTTGAGTCTATTCTTGAATCGGTGAGTGACCCTGCCCTCATCGAGGAGGCCAAAAAGGCGGGAGCGGAGGATATCAATCTTGTCGGGATGTGCTGTTCCGGGGCCGAAATGATGTCAAGACACGGTGTTCCCCATGCGGGAAATTTCAGTTCCACGGAGGCCATCCTGGTAACAGGAGCGGTGGATGCCATGGGAGTGGATATCCAGTGTATCAAGCAGGGTCTGGCAAAAGTGGCAGGGTGCTACAATACTCCGCTGTTTACAACCAACTCCCGGTGTCACATTGAAGGAGCCGAACATATTCAATTCCACGAAGATAAGGCCAGGGAATGCACGGACGAGATTGTCAGGCGGGCCATCGAACGCTTCAAGAACCGCAGTCTTCCCATTGAGATACCCAATATCGTCAATCCCGGAGTGCACGGTTTTTCCTATGAATATATCAACTATATGTTAGGAGGTTCTTTCCGCGGGAGCTATGTGCCCCTGAACGACAACATCATCAATGGCCGGATCCGTGGAGTGGCCGGAGTGGTGGGGTGCACCAACCCGCGGGTCAGACAGGATGAAGTGCATGTGGAACTGGTGAAAGAACTCATCCAGAACGATGTCCTCGTCCTGCAGACGGGATGTTCTCAGATCGCCCTGGCCAAGGCTGGGCTCTGTACACCTGAAGCGGCACATTTTGCCGGTCCCGGTCTGAGCGAGGTCTGCGAAGCAGTGGGCATGCCGCCCGTACTGGGTCTTGGTTCCTGTGTGGATAACAGCAGAATTCTTATCGCGGCCTCCGAGATGGTTCGCGCAGGCGGCTTGGGGGATTGCCTTGCGGATCTTCCGGTAGCGGGGGCGGCCCCCGAGTGGATGAGTGAAAAGGCCATATCCATTGGTCAGTATTTTGTCGCGTCCGGTGTATTTACGGTATTTGGAGTGACTTTTCCGATTGTCGAGGGGACGAAATTTCATGATCTCCTCTTTGACGGGCTGGAAAAACAGGGCCTCGGAAAATGGGGCTTTTCTCCAGATCCGCACGAGATGGCACAGTTGATGATTGCCCACATCGACAAAAAGCGGAAAGCGCTTGGCATCGATAAAGCCAGGGAAAGGGTTCTTCTTGACATGTCGGACAGGAGGGGTCTGGAAGCTGCTTGATATCAGGTGATAAACAGCGAAATGAAAAAGTCTTTTTCCTGATCGGGGTGTCCGGTCAGGAAAAAGACCAAACCTTGTGTGAAATTTGAAACTGGGATCTCAAACACTGACACCTGAATCCTGTCGTTCTCTGCGTCTTGGCGTCTCTGCGCGAGACTTTCTTTAAGAAGTTTCTTTCCCGATCAGACGGGTTTTTTTCCCGTTAGAGGCTGCGTTCGTGCAAAGATTCATGAAGACGTTTAAACCCCTCCTCAATAGTAACCATGGGCCGGTAATCCAGATCCCTTCTTGCCGCACTGATATCAAACCAGTGGGCAGTGGAAAGCTGTTTTGCCAGAAAGCGCGTCATAGGAGGTTCGTCATTGCGTCGAAGCGTGGAGTAGACTTTTTCTAATAGCCATCCAGCTGCATATACGACGCTTGCAGGAACAGTTCGATCTATGGGGGGAAGATCAGCGGCGCCAAGGATACCGTTCATTAATTCTACAATATCAATGGGTTTTCCCTGGGAAATGAAATAGGTTTTACCGGCAATGGGAGAACCGTTCCGCAACCGTTCTGCCGCTGAAAGATGAGCATCAACAGCGTTGTCAAGGTAGATGCAGTCTACAAGATGGGATTTTTTCCCCACCCTGAACAAGCGTCCGGTTTTTCTTCGTTCAATCAGTCTTGGAAAAAAGTTGGGGTCCCCGGGTCCCCAGATGAGGTGAGGCCTGAGGGCGACAGTGGCAAGGGTTTTCCCGTTTGCCCGCATCACCTTTCGTTCAGCTATGGCTTTGGTCTCAGGGTACGGTGCATCGTATCTATCTGGATAGGGAGTGGATTCATTTACCCCTTCCATATCACCCCCCTGAAATACTACGCTGGGGGAACTGGTGTAAACAAGTCTGGGTATTCCATTTTTCCTGCAAGCCGCTATAATGTTCTCAGTTCCGGTAACGTTGATGGAATAGAAGTCATTGTAGTCACCCCAGATATCGGTTTTGGCGGCCACATGGAAAATGATATCCGAACCTTCGGCTGCCAAAGCAACGGCATGGGCATCGACAATATCTCCTCTCAGGGTTGCAGCCCCCATCCTGCGAAGCTCAGGATAATCGTCCCGGGCAAAGCATGTAATCTCATCCCCGCGGTCAAGCAGACTCCGGACAATTGCTTTACCTAAAAAACCACCCCCCCCGGTAACGAGTGCTTTCATACCGCTTTACCAGACTACCTCCATCATAGCACAGTTCAATCCGCTTCCAATTCCCATCAGAGCGACTCGATTACCCTTTTGAATGCGACCGGCTTCCAACGCCTTTGAAAGAGTTATTGGAATGGCGGCAGGTCCCACATTTCCAAATTCCGGAAAAGTCTTATAGATTTTCTTCGCATCGAGTCCAAGGAGTTGGGTGAGCTTAGCTGTGTGCACGGCGCTGACCTGGTGGAGAATAAACTCATCCAGTTCTTCGGACTTCCACCCAAGTTCCCGGCATGCTTTCTGAAAGGTGCGCGCTGCAATTTCAAGCCCAGCCACCAGGAGGCCGCTGGCATCGGTTTCCATGCAGTCCACCTGGCCGCGGCAGAGATTCCTGTGTTCAGTCGCCGCCACGCTTACTCCTCCAAGGAATGGATGTCCTTCTGGCATCAAATCTGAACGCGCTAAAACCATGGCTGCCCCTCCAGAACCGAGGGTAAAGGTGGCAAAGTTCGCGCGAAAAGCCTCTTCATTGCATGGAGATTCCAGGAGTCTGCGAATGGTGGTTTCTACAATGAAGCGGCTGCTCTCTCCATCAACCACGATACCGTAATCAACCTGGTGCCGCTCAATCATATTCCCAACAATCTCCATCCCATTTAAGAATGCCAAACAGGCATTGCCCACATCGTAGTTTATGCACTCGGCACTCAGACCGAGATTGCCGTGTACGAGACAGGCTACAGAAGGCTCAATGTAGTCCCGGCATACGGATGTGTTGATGAGGATGCCAATTCGGGACTTTTCTATTCCAGCGTTCCGGATAGCCCTTTCTGCCGCCATGGTGGCAATCTCGCTTGGTTGCACATCAGCGTCCCAGAAACGTCTTGCGACAATGCCCGTGAGAGATTGGATAATATCAGATCGCCCGCCTATTTTTTGAATGAGCGGTGAAAGCTGTTCCTCTAGTTCTGTTGAGGTGATACGGTGTGGACCATCTACGTGTGCAAGTCCTGCAATAGAAACATTTTCGAACCTCATGCGTAAACCCCTTCAGTAATAAATCTCAGATTGTTCCCCAAGTCGATTTCCGGAAAGCAACAAAAAAGCCTGTATCCTTAAACGAGTCCAGGAAACCCTATTCTATATGAATTTGTCTTTTTTATATTTTACAGGCATCCGCCATCAATCAAGTACTATAACAGGAAGATTAAAGCCTGTTGCCCTGGCGGAAAAGTCTCTGAAAAACCAAAATAACTCCTACCGCTTGAGGATCCGGTTGGATTACTGGCAGGGGTACTGCGGAGTCAATATTGCAAAGAATCTACCTATCTTTCAATTATAAGAAAAATAGGTCATTTTGTCAATGAGAGTTATTCAGTT